>JACPGL010000026.1:0-17995 GCA_016182525.1 Candidatus Kerfeldbacteria bacterium
CGTGAGCCGTGTGCCATTCACCTCCCGCACCGTTGCGGAAAATGAGTATACTCCGCTGTATTGCTTGACCGTCGCATCCACTTGACCCTCATTTGTCGGGGACGCAGTGGTCGAAGCGGTATTTGTCGTGTTCGCGTTCTTTTTCTCGCCAGCAATCTTATCCCCGCCAAACACATAGCCAAGGCCAAAGGATGCTCCAGCAATGAGCACCGCTGCGACGATCCAAAGCGTAATGTTGACAGTCGATTTCATTTGTGGTCGAATGTGGATTCAAAATGTTGTCTTCGTGGCGAATCTATTCTATAATAGTTGGGCACGAGCGTCAATTGGTCCGTGGAAGAAATACAAACTATGAGCATTCGAAAAAGCGTACAGCGTTTCTCCATTTTCACTCTTGGGTCTCTCTTCGGGACTGTCCTTGTGTTTACCGGCGCACATATAACGTATGCAGCATGGCTCGATCCTACTACTGATCCCCCAAATGGGAATATTGATGTTCCGGTGAATGTTGGAACCGCTTCTCAAACAAAATCCGGAGCATTGAATATCGACAACACGTTCACTGTTAATACCGATAAGTTCAAAGTGACATCTGTCGGTGTGATGACCGTGGGGACGAATGTTTTTGAAGCAAATGCCGTCGCCGGTGAGGTGTATATTGGAACAAACATTGGCAGCGATAAAGGCCGTCTTCAGGCGTATACGGGCCCGAGCAGCAATAAGCCCGCGATTTCCGCAGTGAGCGGGGATGCAAGCAACCCTGCAATTTTTGCACGAAATGAAGCAGGGCCTGGTCTGAAGAGTGAAGTTGTTACGTCAACATTTGCCGCTCTGCATGGCAAGGCTGAGGCTCAAAATTCCTATGGTGTCTATGGAGAAGCCACGCAGCCACAGTCGTATGGTGTATTGGGGCGTATTTCAAGTGGAACATCGAATCCCACGGACTTCAGTGATTACGCTGCGGGAGTGAAGGGGGAGGCTGATATTTCTGCTGTATTGGTGAATCAAGGCGTTGCCGGCGTGGTGGGCGTTGCATCCGGCCTTGATCCTGTCGGCGGGTATCCGGATCAAACAGTATACGCTCATGGCGTCCTCGGTGTTGGGTCAGATATTGTCGATGCGCAAAGCGGCACGAGCCCTCGCGTGAGTGCCGGTGTGTATGCTCAAGGCGGAAATATTGAGGATGGCCCAAATTTATCCGTGAAAACGTACGGGATTTACGCAAAAGAAGGAACGAAAACCGGTAACGGAACCGTCTGGGCCGGGTACTTTGAAGGAGACGTAAAGGCCAAAGGAAATCTCGAAGTAACCGAAACACTCGAAGCGAAACAAGGTATTATCAATAATGACGACGATTCAAAGGAGTTTGCTTTGGACGTAACCAAGACCGGTGAACCGGGAGGTGATCGACGATCAGCGGCAGTTTTTCGAGGAACGGCGGGCACAGTATATGCCGGAGGAATGGCAAACTTTAGAAACTTTTTAGAAGGCATCTTACAGATTTCTCCTCCTACAGAGGAACATAATTATGCAGAGCGTCAGCTTGTCCTTGATGCGGATGGGCAGGCCTTTTTCTCCTATAATCCTGACCCTGATGAAAAATGTGTGGAGCTTTGGGTTCCAAATCCTACGCCAGTTGCTAATGAAGCACCCTCAATTCTTGCCGCCCAGTGGCCCGAAGGAAACAGTTGTACGCCGGCATGCGCTTCAAAATGTTATGCTGTAGGCGGAGGCCGCGAGTGCAGTACTTACGGAATGTATGAACCTACCGACGGGAAGTGTTTACGCCTTCCTGGTAGTTTTAATATCCAGTATACATGCTGTAAGCCATCGGGCTTGTAATCTCATGCATCGTTTTTTTGTAATAATTTTTTTTGCAGTGGCAGTGGTGTTTCCGTTGAGTTTATCCGCAGGGAATCAGCCTTCGGATACCAACGTCTACGGATGGGCGTGGGTCGGGGAGGATTCGGGAGCAGGGAATCCCGTTTTTGGATGGATGTCAGCCAACTGCTATAATCGGTGGAATGCAGCGTTTGCGACCCATTGCCCGCCAAACTATGGACTTAAAGTGAACACCGACGGCTCTATCCAAGGATTTTTGTGGAGTGGATATACCAGCAACTCAGGCATTGGCTGGATTGATTTTGCGCCAAGTGGCCCATACCCTACGTATCCTCAACACTCGGCGCGTTTCTTTTTCGAAGATACGCCTGCTGATCCGAATGATCCGTATGATGATGTTGAGAATCCCGGAAATCCTGACGCAGCCGGATACGAAGCCGGTCAAGTTGCAGGGTGGGTGCGCATTGTTTCGCTTCAGCAGTATGGTGAAGGTTTAGGAAAAGACGATTGGGGATGGGTGCAGCTCCGTGGCTCCTGGGCAAAAGAAGATGGCGAATACACGCAAGGCACGTGGATTGATTTTGATACCGGGCAAATCTATGGCTGGGCGTGGTCCGGCGGTTTCAATGGAACGCCACTCGAATCTCAAGGCATCGGTTGGATTCAGTTACGGAATTTTACAGGAGGTGCGCAACCATTTGCCCCGGTCTTTCAAGCGCCATTCATTGAAGCGCTCCAAGGGAATATCTATGGACAAGAATCGGTGGGTATTGATGAGGCCAATAACAATCGCCAATCGTTTGCTCCACCGGAAAACAACTTTAACGCAACGTATCTGATCCAGTCTGGAGGAGTGATTCAACATTTTGTGAGTGAAGAAAGGGGGAAGTCGATCAATATTCTCGAACCGTTCACCATGACCCTTGATGAAACTCTTTCCTTACCCCAAGCTGGAAACCGGTATCAAAATACGTTGAGCCGTCTTGATCTCCCAGGTATTCGAACCCCTGTTGAACAGGTGGGAGGGAAGAAAAAAAATAAGTATGGCCACGAAATCGTGGAGAGTAGTGAAACGCTCACAAGCAGAATTTTCTCCAACCAAACTGTTCTTGGCGGAAAAATTTACGTGATCACTCCGAATAACCCGCAAAAGGAGTTGACGGTCGACCGCACATTTGCGATCAAGAATGGAGCGGGAGTGAATAGCGGTGCTGGACTGATTATTGTGGATGGTGATTTGAAAATCACGAAAGATGTTTTGTATACGGGCAGTCCGGCTGCAAATGCGCTTGGGCACATCGCCTCTCTTGCGTGGATTGTGTTGGGAGATATCACCATTCAAGGTGGTGATGCGGCGACTGCGGTGACCGATCTGGATGGTGCCTATATCGCACTTGGACGCACCGATGGGCAGAAGGGGATAATCATAACCGGAAAGTCGAATGAGCAACTCCGCGTTTCCGGCTTGCTCATGGCGAAAGCGTTTCAATTTCAGCGCACGTATATCGGCGGCGCTGACAAATTCGAAAATCCAAAAAGTTCCGAACAGGTGACCTACGACGGCCGCCTCCACGTCAATGTTCCGCCTGGCCTCGAAGACTTTAGCGCCGCTTTCCCAATCCAACGTGCCACGCTTCCAAAATAAATTAACCGTGCGAAGTAAATATGGTTACAAATTTACGAAAGAAGAAACGACTAAAAGAATTATCAGACAAAAAGAAAATTTTTAGGATTTTAGCTCTTGATCACATAAGTTCATTGAAGAAGTTTCTTTTGAGGATGAGTGGAGTGGATGATGTAGAAGACAACACTATCATTGAAATAAAGAAGATTGTTGTCAAAGTTTTGGCCAACGAATTTAGTGGTATTTTACTTGATTTAGATTCTTACATAAAATGTAATAATCAAATTCCAAAAGATATTGGTACGTTGATAAAACTCGAAAAAGACTGGCAGGGACGTGGAAAAGGAGCTAGAGAACGTATTACAACAATATTCTCTGATTCTGCTATTGAACAGATAACACGGACAGGAGCTAGCGGTGTAAAGCTGATGCTATATTACCGACCAGATGCTTCAAAAAAAATAATAGAAGAACAAAATAAAATAGCGCAACAAATTGGTGAACAGTGCGAAGAAAATAATATTGTTTATTGTTTAGAACCCATGTGGTATCCCTTACTGGATGATGAATTGGATGGATCGGAAAACGCAGAGGCTGTGCTTGCCAAAAGACGACCAATTTTTGTCTTAGATTCCTTAAGAGAATTTGCAAAGCCACAGTATTGTGTAGATTTATTTAAATTGGAATTTCCGGCCGATCTTCGGTTTACGAAAGAATATGCAGATGGTCGTTTTGATGGAAAAAATAGAGAATCAGTTTATGATATCGTTACTATCGAAAAATGGTGTCGTGAAATTGATAAGTTAACGAATGTACCATGGACTATTATGAGTAGCGGTGTGTCGAATGAACAATTTCTCGAATTTTTGCGTATTTGTAGGGCTGGGAATGTTGATGGGTATATTTGTGGGCAAGCGATTTGGAAAGATGCACTTAGAGGTTATCCTGATTTTGGTACAATTGAAAAAAATTTGATGCAAGAAAGTATTAACAATATCCATTGCATTAACAATGAAATGGATTCACATGTCTAAATTGAATTAAAGCCCGTGGAAGAAACGATATTGAATTTAAGGCATTAAAACAACAAATGAATCAGATGCTTCCACAGAACTGGTTGACTGATACGACAATAAACAAAAAAAGACTCATGGGAAGGACGGGTATTTTCCCATGTATTGGTGCTGCCGCATACCTGAATGGCATATTAAAAGTTGTCACTGATCCGGGCGATAGGAATTCTGCATTATTAGATCTCTTAAAAAGAGAAAAAGATATATCTGGGTGTATTTTGGCAACTCCAATAGAACCGCAGTTAAATGAAGCCGATGAAATCATGCTCTGGGTAAAGAAGAAAAAAATCGTAGCTATCTGCTTTGGAGCATTAAACCCATCATTAAAGCACAGAAATAAACTTGTTAGCCTATTGCAAAAAAACGGTATAAGAATATTTTGTTTGCATCTTGATGATCAGGTATCAGAATTAGACAGGAGATATTGGGTTTGGGCTAGTGAAGGTCGATCGTATATACATTTAAAGATTTCTTTAACCGCAGATGGCATGGTTGTCCCGATACCAGGACAGAGGGCAAGATTAGCCGGCAAAGAGTCTGGAAAACGTATTCATCGACTTCGTGGAATTTACGATGGGCTACTTATTGGTGGAGTCACAGTTCGACAGGATAATCCACAAATGACTTATCGAGGAGGAGAAGATTTGCCTCAACCACGAAAAATTATTCTTTCTCGAGTTGGTAAATTTGATCAAAATCTTACAGCCTTTAAAGGAGAGCCACCCTTAATTTGCTCTGAAGAAAATCTATTGGTACTTACAAAGTATTTAGCAAAACAGAATATAACAAGCATTCTTGTAGAAGGTGGTTGGCAAGTATATAAAGCCTTTATTGACCAACAGGTGTTTGATGAAGTATCATTGATTTGGACAAAAGGATTGGGCAACCCAAAAAGTCTGAAGTTGCCCGGGAGACTTCCTTACGGCTGTTATAAAAAGATAGGCGAAGACATTTGGGAAATTATTCAGTGGCCGGCAAACAGAGCTGGTCGATTAAGCCCTCAAAATAAATACGTATGAAAGCAATTAATGAAATAGATTTTGCTTATAGTTTATTTGTTGATAAATATAACAAATACGAACAGGATGATATTGATGCAGCTATTGCAGTTTTGAAATCCGGGAGACTTTTTTATCCGATTGGATTTCATGTCGTAGCATTAGAAAAGAGATTGAAGAAAGAATTCAGTAGTCGAGATTGTGTTTTAGTCACTTCTGGTACTGCCGCAGTTCATGTTGCGCTTGGGAGTATAGGAATAGATTTTGGGGATGAGGTGATAGTTACACCCATTGGTGATACAGGTACAGTATTGCCCATCTTTCTTCAGGGAGCCATTCCTGTTTTTGCAGATGTTGATCCCAAGACCATGATGATTACTGCAGAGACTATTAGACCAAAAATAACGAGTAGAACAAAAGCAATTATTGTTGTGCATTATGGAGGATTTCCAGCGGAAATTAAAAAGATTGTTGAGTTAGCCCGAAAAAGAAATATAGCAGTTGTTGAAGATTGTGCCCAAGCACCTTCGACGTTTTATGAGGGAAAACGCATTGGTACTTTTGGTGACGTCGGTTCTTTTAGTACAAACGACACCAAACATGTAAGCTGTGGTGATGGTGGGTTTGTTATTTGTAATACAAAAAAATCAGCTCGGAACGCGAAACTCTTTAGAGATAAAGGATTCAATAGAGCAACAAAGATTCGAGATCCTGAGATTGTCGCACCAAACTATAGAATGACCGAGATACAAGCAGCAATTCTCAATTCTCAATGGAATAAACTCGAAGCACGGGTAAAGCAAAGAGCAAGTTTTGCAAAAGGAATAGAAAAGATAGTCAAAAAAACATCGTGGTTGCATACTTTTCCCTCCCACAGAAATGATAGGAGTAGTTATTTCTTATACCTTTTCTTTTTAGATGAAAAGGCGCCTGTTACGAGAGATAAGCTTTGCAAAGAACTATGCAAAGTAGGAATCCCTGCACGTCGGGGTAATCTTTATGATGTGCTTTATAAATTGAATATTTTTAAATCAAAACTTCCTCGTTATATGCAAATATTTAACCACCCTGTATATAGAGAAGGTTTGTGTCCAGAGGCAGAAAGTGCTAATGCACGCATGGTAAGATTAGAAATGCTTGAGATTTTTGGGGAAGAAGAGATTATGACTTTTGCAAAGCTAATACATAAGCACGCGACTAGAAAACACTCTTAAATAATGGACATTGATTTTCTGTAAGAGTTGGTACGACCACCTCTTACAGAACGAAGTGTCTATATAAGAAAGGAAACAATACTATGGCATTAGTTTCTTTGAGACAAGTTTTAGATGAGGCCACCAAAGGCGGTTACGGCGTGGGAGCCTTTCACGTCAATAACATGGAGCAGCTCCAGGCGATTATGGAAGCAGCGCGAAAGACAAAGTCGCCAGTCATTGTTCAGGCCAGCCGCGGCGCGCGAAAATATGCCAACGATAGATTTTTGTATCATCTTATGCTTGCGGCGGAAGAATTGTATCCAGAAATCCCCATTGTGCTCCATCAAGATCATGGCAACAGCCCCGAAACGTGCATCTCGGCGCTTGACATGGGTTTTACGAGCGCCATGATGGACGGCTCATTATTGGAGGATGGTAAAACGCCTTCCGATTTTGAGTATAACGTGCGCGTGACGAAAGAGGTTGTGGGGTACGCCCATGCGAGGGGAGCAAGCGTGGAGGGTGAACTCGGTACGATCGGTGGAATTGAAGACGAACACGGCAGTGGCAAATCTCGGCTTACCGACCCGGACCAGGCCGTGGAATTTGTGGAGCGGACTGGAGTGGATGCTCTTGCCGTGGCGATTGGCACAAGCCACGGAGCCTATAAGTTTACCCGCAAGCCCGACGCCACTGTTTTGGCGATGGATTTAATAGTCGAAATTCACAAGCGTTTGCCGAATACGCATTTGGTCATGCACGGTTCATCCAGTGTTCCCAAAGAGCTACAAGATATTATCAACGCGTATGGCGGCAAGCTTCAACCGACCTGGGGGGTACCGATTGAAGAAATCCAACTGGGCATTCAACATGGAGTGCGCAAAGTAAATGTGGATACGGATAGCCGTCTGGCAATCACAGGAGCGATTCGAAAAGTTTTTGCCGAGCAGCCGGAAGAATTTGATCCCCGCAGTTATTTGAAACCCGCTCGCGAAGCCATGCAAGAACTCGTTATCGAAAAACGTATGGTGGATTTCGGTCAGGCAGGACACGCAGGAGATTATGATCCGATTCCATTATCTGAAATGGTGTCCAATTATTCTAAAAAAACAATGGAGAACGATAAATTTAAGTAAAGGAGATCCGTTCTCCCGCAAACTGTGGATAACGAGATCCGTTCTCGTTATCCCCACATTTTGTGTAGCGGGAATTTTGGAATTGTGGTATAATTTTTGCACACCATCACAAAACACACATGCAATTTTTAGGCAAAAAGACGGGGTATGTCGGCGTAGACATCGGCTCGGCATCTCTTAAGGTTGTGGAGCTGAAAGAGGACAAGGGTCGGCCGCGTCTGGTGACCTATGGCTACACCGAGCAAGAAACAAACGTCATCAAAAGCGATTCGCTCGAAACGCAAGACTATATCATCGAGGCGATCAAAACGATTTTAGTCAAAGCGCGCGTTACCTCGCGGAATGTCGTCTCGGCATTACCGAGCTTTGCTGTGTTTTCAAGCGTTATTTCATTGCCCTCCATGCCGCAAAAAGAGCTGATTCAAGCCATTCGATGGGAAGCAAAAAAGTTTGTGCCCATGCCGATCGAAGAAATGGTTCTCGACTGGAAAGTCTTGAAAAACGAGCACGAGAAAGGTGAAGAAAGCGCGAATCTTGGCCGTAAGCCCGCTACAGAACTACAGGTACCGGCCATGTCAACGCAAGAAGAGCACAAAGAACCGAAGAGCGATCTCACCCGTGTGTTCGCAAATCCATTCAAGAAAAAAGAGGACAGCACGAATCCTGAAAAAGCGGTGCAAGTTTTACTCACCGCCGCTCCGAAAAGTCTTGTCGATCGCTACGTGACGATTTTTCAAAAAGCGAATCTGAAGCTCGTGAGTTTAGAAACGCAAGCGTTCGCGTTGCAGCGATCGCTCATCGGCAACGATCAATCTGCGATCATGATTTTGGATATTGGCGCTGTCTCAACAGATATTAGTGTGGTGGTGAAAGGCATTCCAGTTTTGAATCGGAGTATTGATGTGGGCGGCGAATCGCTCACCAAAGCCATCGGCAATAGCATGAATGTGGATCATGCGCGCGCCGAGCAGTTCAAGCGCGATTTTGGCCTGACGAATTTTGGTGACGCAACAAAAATTCCGAAAGCGATTGAGTTTGTGTTTAGTTCGATCGTCAACGAGATCCAGTACGTGTTGAATTTGTACAGTGGCCAGCATGAGACAGCGATTGAGAAAATTATTTTAGCCGGAGGATCGGCGTTTTTGCCGCATCTTACCGAACATCTTTCCACAACGCTCAAGATCAAGACCTATATCGGAGATCCGTGGGCGCGGATCGTGTATCCTGTGGATTTGAAGCCGGTTTTGGCCGAGCTTGGGCCGCGATTTGCCGTTGCGCTCGGCCTCGCGATGAGAGAAATTGTGTAATCTATGGCTGACATCAACCTCCTCGGTCATGAGGAAAATGGAAAACACGAGAAATCGAGTCGCCGCTACAGCGAGCTGTTGACTGATCCCTCGCAACAGCACGTATCGCAGCCGTCGGCAGCGAAGGAAGGCATTGCGACGCTTGTGCGAGAGCTTGCCGAACGTACGAGAAAGAATGGGCATAAGCGCGCTCCTGCCATGGTCGTGGTGAAAGCGCAGCCTCCTCGGCCGAGTCCGCAACCACTCCCAAAACGCGAGCGACCATCAACGCCACTTCAGCAGATGATGCGCGGCGAGCGACCAGCTCCTCCAACGCCGCGCGCGCCACTGCGCCCGGTGATGACGGCGCCGATTCCCTCACGGCCCGTTGCACCCGATCTCGCGCTCGCGACGCCAGCCGCACCCCGAGGAAAAAAGATCAGTCCGCCTCGCACAAAAACCGGCCTCGAATGGACCAATCCCCAAAGTCCGAATGGCGGCGGAATTGACGTGAACCTCATCCCCTCAAAACAGGGTTCGCCCTTCGAGCCTGTGGAACGCACACGTCGCGTCGGCGCAATCTTGGCCGTGAACCTCCTTCTCGTCATTCTTGCCTACTTCGGCCTGCTTCTCTACGAAGCAAGTCTGATTCGCGAAACGCAAACGATCGATGCCGAACTCACGGGCCTTCAATCCGACATCGCCACCTATGCGCAAACCAAAAAAACCGCAGTCGATGTGACCAGGCAGATCTCCGGCATTGCCTATCTCCTCGACCACCACACCGAGTGGACAAACGTGTTCGATATTTTAGAAGACTACACGCTCCCCACGGTCTACTACGAAAGTATGACGGTTGATGTCGGGGGCAAGATGACCATGACGGCCATTGCGCCAGATATGAAAGCGGTTGTTGATCAGTTGCGTGTGTTCCGTTTGTATCCCGAGATTTTCACCTCCGTGGATGTAACCGAAACCAAAGCAATTCAGGTCGCCGTTGCTGAAGAGGAGGGGACAGGAGAAGAACAAGCGCCGGCACAGGGTGCCGAAGCGGGAGCTGAAGAAGTCACCATCCCCAAAATTTCATTCGGGCTCGAACTCTCGCTGAACCCTGATCGCATTACCGAATACACGCCATGAATCGCCTGGTTCTCACCATCGGAAAATATCACATTGCCGTTCTCGTGATCGGGATTTTGCTGATGAGCGGCGGATCATATCTGTTCCTTCTCGGGCCGAAGTTTTCGTCTATCGGCGGAGTGACAAAAGGGGAACTCATTGCCAAGCAAGAAAGCGTGGCGCAAAAACAAGTTGAACTTTCCGGTCTTCAAGATTTGCAGGATCAGCTCGCCGCGCTCTCAAGCGCCGAAATTCAACGGATGGATTCTGTGCTGCCGAAATCCGAGGACGTTGATTCTTTGTATCTGCAATTTGCCGACATTGCAAGTGAACTCGGTTTGACCCTTACGTCGCTCAAATTTGAAGATGCGGGGTCGCTTTCTGCCGAATCCGCAAAGGGCTCGACGAATGTTCCAACCATTCGTGTGCTTCGCGTTACGTTCGGCGTGGACGGGGTAGACAGTTACGAACGCGTGAAGCAGCTCTTGACCGTGCTCCAAGATCATATCCGCGTTATGGACATGAATACACTATCCTATGATCCTTCAGGAACAGGCTATACCTTGACGCTGAATGTGTATGCTCTTGCCGGCGAAAAATCCGCGCCCGCGGCAGACGATGGCCTCATCCCTGCCGAAGAAAGTCTATCAAACGATGAACTTCTCACACCATGAAACGTGCAACATCCATCCAATTTGAACGACGAGAGCGCATGCTTCTTATTATTCCGGCGATTGTTTTAGTGGTGACCGTCGTGGTGTTGTTAAAGTATCTGCGCCCAAGCTCCGAGTTTGGGTATTCCGATCTCTTGGGTGAGGACACGTTTACGGCTGTCACCATCCCGATTGATCAGTTGGCGAGCCCTCGGTATGCAACGCTGGAGATGCGCCACCCTGCCACGGTTGCCGAGCAAGTGACCGGCATCTCCACCAATCTTGACGCGCCGCCCGAGCCCGCGGACGTGCAGGTGGTGAATCTTGAAACAGGGTCAATGCTCGTGGTTGTGTGGGATGCGCCTTTGGCCATGAGCGACGCGTCGTTCCGTGTGTATCGTTCATCCACGAGCTCCACGCTCGGCGAGCAGGTTTTTGAAGGGAAGGCGGAAACATTTCGCGATACAGATGTGGTCATAGGCAAGACATATTATTACACCGTGCGAACCGTGAGTAAAAGTGGAGCGGAATCTGCAAATGTGGAGAGCGTTGCCGGCACCCCAACCGATCTCTTTGCACCCGCCGCGCCCACTTCACTCGTGGTCGAAAATGCTGAAGAAGGCGGCAGAATCATCGTTTCGTGGGTAAATCCGACTGATGACGATTTTGCATCCGTGAACGTGTATCGATCGAGTGTGCGCGGCGAACTCGGTACGCTCATTGCCACCGCGCTCACCGACGAAGTGTACGAAGACACAGGTATAGAGGATGGCGTGGAGTATTCGTATACGGTCACGTCTGTCGATCGGGCCGGGAATGAATCGTCAACCGAACTCGTGCCGGTCACTGGCCGAGACAACCCCTTCCTGCCCGTTCTATGAGCCCAGTTGTCCAAAGCTTAGCTTTGGACATGGCAAAAGCTTAGCTTTGGACATTCTTTGAATTCGATGAACCCAACATTTCAAGAAAAATTTTCAGAGCGGTTGCTCGATCTTCTTCGTGAGCAAAAGGCGCTCACGGAGACGCAGGTTCAAGAGGTGAGCGCCGAGATGGCGGAGAAGAACGTCGACGCCCTCTCGCTCCTCAAAGAAAAGGCGTTGGTGCGCGAGGAGGAGATTGCCAAAGCGATCGCGACCATGTACAAACTGCCCTACGTTGATCTGTTTGGGCAGATCGTTGGCGCGCAAATTTTGAAAACCATCCCCGAAGAGAGCGCGCGCACGTATCAGATGGTGTGTTTCAAGCGCGACGCATCCATGATGGACGTGGCGATTGTCGATCCGGGCAACCTGAAAGCCATTGATGCTGCCGAGTTTATTGCGCGCAAATATTCGCTCAAGGTGCGTTATCATGTCGTGTCGTCCTCCGGTTTGGCGTACGTGCTCAAGCAGTATGGAAGCATGGTGGAGCGCGTGCAAGAGGTGCTGCGCGACGTTGAAAAAGACCAAGGCCCGGAGGTGGGCGTGCTCGACGAAGAAGTCTCCGACGAAACCATTCGCAACGCGCCTGTTTCCAAAATGGTGTCGGTGATTTTGCGTCATGCGGTGGATGGCAAAGCGTCGGATGTGCACATCGAACCGATGGAAGACGAAACGCGCGTCCGATTTCGGATGGACGGCGTGCTCCACACCTCCATCATCTTGCCCAAGCAAGTCCACCCGGCCATCGTTGCGCGCATTAAAGTCCTGGCGAACTTAAAAATAGACGAGACGCGTTTGCCGCAAGACGGCAGGTTCCGCATGAAAGTCGAAGACCGCTACGTGGATTATCGCGTTTCCACCATGCCGCTTGTGGGCCGCGAAAAAGTCGTGCTCCGTATTTTGGACAAAAGCACCGAGCTGAAAGATCTTGAGGAGCTCGGGTTTATGGGCCGGTCGCTCGTGGTGATGCGCCAGAATGCCACAAAACCGACCGGCATGTTTTTGTCGACTGGGCCAACAGGGTCAGGCAAATCCACTACGCTCTACACCATGCTTTCGCACGTCAATAGTGAGAAAGTGAACATCATCACGCTCGAAGACCCAGTTGAACATTTTATTGCCGGCGTGAATCAATCGCAGGTGAAACCCGAAATTGGATTAACATTCGCCAAGGGGTTGCGCTCCATTTTGCGGCAAGATCCGGACATCGTCATGGTCGGAGAAATTCGCGATTCGGAAACAGCCGAACTCGCGATTCACGCGGCGCTCACCGGCCACGTCGTCTTTTCAACACTCCACACGAACGATGCGCTCGGCGCGATCCCGCGTTTGATTGACATGGGCATTGAGCCGTTCTTGATTGTCTCGGCACTCAACGTGATTGTTGCGCAACGGTTGCTCCGCCGCATCTGCGAACATTGCAAAACCGAAAAACCCATCTCGCCCTCTCTTGAAAAGCAATTGCGCATTGAACTTGAACCCTACGGCGACGAAATGAAAACGTATGGAGTGGATGGCAAATCGTCATTCACCATGTTCAAGGGCAAAGGCTGCTCACGCTGCGAGGGAACGGGGTATCGCGGCCGACTCGTGATTGCCGAAGTGATGGAATTGATTCCGGAAATGAAAAAGATCGTGGATGCGGGCGCCAATCCGCAAGAAATGGAGAAACTGTTTCATGCCAAACATTGGCTCACCTTGAAAGCGGACGGGCTGCTCAAAGCCTTGCTCGGACTCACCACATTCGAAGAGGTCTTAAACGCGACAAAAGAATAAACTCGTATGGCGGTCGATACTCAACTCGTGTTTGAACGTCTTGTCTCACTCGCTGCAGAACAGCATGCGTCGGATATTCATTTTTCGGTTGGCAACCCACCGGCGCTGCGAAAGGATGGCGTGATTCAGCATGTGAACGGCGAGTCGCTTGTCACTCCGGATGGTGTCGCGGGCGTTCTTGAATTTTTGCTGCCGGAAGAATTGAAAGATCAGTTCGAGCGCGAGAAAGAAATTGCGTTTTCGTATGTGTTTCAGCATTCCACGCGCTGCCGCGTGGAGGTGTACGAGCAGTCGTCGTATCCGTCGATCAGCATTCGGCTGATCCCCAGCGAAATCCCGCTGCTCGAAGCCTTGCGTTTGCCGGGTCGGGTTCACGCGTTTACGAATCTTTCAAAAGGGTTGGTGCTCGTGTCTGGCCCGCATGGGTCAGGTCTCTCCACCACACTCGCCTCGCTTATCGATCGCGTGAATCGGGATTACGCCAAACATATCGTGACCATTGAACATCCAATTGAGTACGTGGTACACGATTCGCAAAGTGTGGTTGAACAGCGGGAGGTCGGCATGGACACGCACTCATTTGAACATGCGCTCGAAGCGGTTCGTCGGCAAGACGCGGATGTCGTGATGTGTTCGCATATTGCAGGCAAGGGAGTGATTCGGCATGTGCTGGAGCTTGCCGAAGCCGGGCATGTGGTGTTTGGAGCGATGGAGGTTGGCTCGTCGGTGCAGGTGATTGAGGAGATTGTTGCAAGTTTCCCCGAAGACGAACGCATGCAGATCCGGCGCATGCTCGGTGACACGCTGGAGGGGATTGTGGTGCAGCGGTTGGTGCCACGCGTTGGCGGCGGGCGGATCCTTGTTGCTGAAGTGCTGATCGCGACGCCGCCAGTACGCGCATTGATTCGCGAAGGGCGCACGGCGCAAATTCAGAATGTTTTAGAAACGTCGCGCGATGACGGTATGATGTCTCTTGATCAGCAGCTCGTGGAGTTTGTCAAAACCGGCGAAGTGCTCGCGCGTGTAGCCGAGCAGTATGCGGTTCATCCCGACGATTTCCGCCAACGCTTATAATGTAATGCGAAGGGCGTCGGGCTCGTGTCACGCGCCCGAAGCCACCATGGAAAGGGGAGGTATCGCCTGCCTGCCGGCAGGCAGGGAAGGGAAGGGGAAAACCCCTTCTGGGTTTTCCCCTCCGAATATCTCTATGTCAGTATTCCAATACAAAGCGCGCAACATCAACGCAGAATATATCGAAGGAGAAGTGGAAGCTCCGTCGCTTCATGTTGCCGAAGAACTGCTCGGTGATAAAGGGCTGACGGTTGTTGAACTGGGGGAACGCCGTCGCGGAGTCACGCGGCTCTCGATCGGCATCTTTAATCGTGTGCCCAAAAAGGAGCTTGTGGTATTTGCTCGCGAACTCGCCGTGATGATTGACGCAAACATTCCGCTTGTGCGGGCGCTCAAAATTTTGCAGCGCCAAACGGAGAATGTCACGCTCAAGATTTTGCTTTCAAAAGTTTCGGATGATGTTGATGGCGGCGCACGGCTCTCGCAAGCGCTCGGCCGATACCCGCAGGTCTTTGACGATTTTTTCACGCAAATGGTGCGCGCAGCAGAAACAACCGGCCGGCTCGACGAAACGCTCACGTACTTAGCAGACCAGCGCGAAAAAGATTACGAGCTGATGCGCAGCATTCGCGGGTCGCTCATCTACCCCTGTTTTATCTTGGGCGGCCTAGTGGTTGTGGGAGCGATCATGATGATTTTTGTGGTTCCGAATTTAACAAGTATTCTGCAAGAGACAGGGGCCGAGCTGCCGTTCGCCACCCGCATGCTGATTACATCAAGCGATTTTTTTTCGGCGTACTGGTGGTTGATTCTTACCGGTGTTATTCTTCTTTTTATTCTCTATCGCGCATATTACCGCACGCGGAATGGTAAAGAGGTGATTGATGCGGCCAAGATTCGCATCCCTATTATGGGCAAGTTGTTCCAGCGCTTGTTCATTGCTCGGTTTTCTCGCAGCCTCTCCACGCTTATTGCCAGCGGCGTGCCGATCTCGAAATCGCTCGAGATTGTTGCCGATGTCATTGGCAACGAAAGCTACCGGCGTTTAACGATCGCAACCATTAAAGATGTGGAGGATGGAAAGTCGATCGTAAGTCAGTTTGCAACCTCCAAATCCGTTCCGCCGATGCTCACGCAAATGCTGCGCGTTGGGGAGGAATCCGGCAAACTTGACCATGTGCTCCAAAAAGTGGCTGATTTTTACTCAAAAGAGGTTGACGCGTCGGTCAAAAACTTGGTGAATTTCATTGAACCCATGGTGATCGCGATTTTGGGCATTGCCGTAGGGTTTTTGATTTTGTCCATCTTACTGCCCCTCTACTCCATGACCGCAAATTTCTAATAAAACCAGAATTTTCACCCATAGTCAAAAAATCTTGCAAAGATTTTCACCTATGGTATACTCTGTCGGTATGATAAAAGATCGCTACATTCACGCTGCCATACAGGCAGACTTAAAAGAAAAGATGGTTTTTTTGGGCGGGCCACGACAAGTTGGCAAGACGACGTTGGCTCGTTTTCTGGGTGAACGCGATTACACATCATACGCATATTTCAACTGGGATAATCGACAAGACCGAAAGAGTATTTTGCAAGGCGAGTTTTCAGCAGACGCCGGGCTGGTTATTTTTGATGAAATACACAAATACAAAAAATGGAAAAATCACATCAAGGGTGAATTTGACACGCATAAAGGCAGATTTCACATACTGGTAACCGGAAGCGCTCGGCTTGATATGTATCGCAAGGGTGGGGATTCATTGATGGGGAGGTACCATTATTACCGTCTCCATCCGTTTTCATGCGCGGAAGTATTGGGGGTGAAACCGAACATATCCGTGTTCAAGGAACTTACGTTTCCAACATCATATCGTTCAGCGTCGCGGGTGTTTATGGATCTGCTGACGTTTGGGGGGTTCCCAGAACCATTCCTCAAAAAAGATCAACAAACGCTTCGTCGTTTCCATAATGAGCGCGTGGATCGTTTAATCAAAGAAGATATTCGAGACATTGAGCAGGTACATGATCTTTCAGCTTTACAAATTTTGGTGGAGATTCTTCCTTCAAAAGTCGGGTCGTTGCTGTCATTGAACTCGTTGCGTGGCGATTTAGAAGTAGCGCACAAGACCGTTAAAACATGGATGGATATTTTGGAGCGTTTTTATTACCACTTTAGAATTTATCCATACGCTTTCACGGCCATCAAATCCTTGCGCAAAGAACCGAAAATGTATCTCTGGGATTGGTCACAAGTGACGAATGCCGGCGCGCGATTGGAGAATATGGTGGCTTCTCATCTCTTAAAAATGACGCATTTTTTGTATGATGCGTACGGCCATAAAGCCGAATTGTATTTTTTGCGCGATATTGAAGGCAGAGAAGTAGATTTTTTGGTCACGATCAACAGAAAACCATGGCTGGCCATTGAGGTAAAATCGAGTCACGAGGCTGTCTCCAAGCCCTTGGCGTATTTTGCCGAAAAACTCAAGATACCGTTTACCTATCAACTCGTGATGGATTCAGCGGTTGATTACTGGAAAAAGGATATACGGGTCATAAGCGCGGATGCGTTTTTAAGTGGATTGGTGTAGTTGTCAACAGCCAAGTTTCCATGAGAGGCAAAGATGTGCTATACTACAGTCGAGACAAAACGATTTCACCGAAGGGAGGTGATTTTCATGAAAAAGAAAGGATTTACATTGATCGAGTTGCTCGTTGTGATCGCAATCATTGGTTTGCTCGCAACAATTGCAGCTGTTGCATTGAACAATGCTCGTATCAGCTCGCGCGACACCAAACGCCTTGGGGATATGAAGCAAGTTCAGACTGCGATGGAGTTGTACTTCAACGCGAATTCGGAATATCCGAATGACGGAGATACGGGCTGTCAGGGGGTTCTCCTCGAGACCCTTGCAACAACGTGCGACGGGGTGAATGATGAATTATTGTTAACCTACTTACCAGGACTCGCTACGTTGGGGGATCCTTTGACGGGGGATTCAGTAACTAAATGTACTGGTAAAGGCGGGCTTACAGCAAATTGCGACTATGCATTTACCGATCTCGGCGGGGCAGTTGATTACGAGGTCTATTTCTACGTCGAGAAAGATGCTGTAACAGGTGGTGCATTAGGAAAGACTCTCGGACCAGGCGGTATTGAATAGTAAAGATTGGTGTAAAGCTCGGAGCTCGAGCGTGAGAGCTCCGAGCTTTTCGGATTTGTTCTCAACACAAGATCCGTTCGTGTTTTGTCATTGCGAGGTGACGCTTGGTCGCCGCAGGCGACCGGGCGTCATCCTGA
>JACPGL010000026.1:18037-24554 GCA_016182525.1 Candidatus Kerfeldbacteria bacterium
CTCTGGAATTCCCTTTGGTTTAGTGAAGTCTCAAAATTTGATATGGTACCTCTCGCAGGATGAAATCCATTCTGCTTTCGTGTCTGCTGTTTGACAACTGAAAGGCAAGAGTATGCGATCGCTCATCGCACTCGCGACTCTCGTGCTCGCAGTGAGCACACCTCTCGCGCACGCGCGAGACATCAACGTCCCTGTGGACCAGCCGACTATCCAAGCCGGCATTGACGCTGCCGCCACTGGCGACCGCGTGATCGTTCATCCCGGTACCTATCACGAATACATGGTCGACTTCCATGGGAGGGCGATCACCGTGATGAGCACCAACCCCAAGGACTCGACGATCGTCGCGTCTACTGTGGTGGACGCGGACAGCCTGGGAACCGTGTTTTTCTTCCACTCTGGGGAGGATACGACCAGCATCCTTTCCGGTCTGACGATCACCGGCGGCCTCGGAGGAGGTGAGTATCCGAATTACTATGGCGGTGGCATAACGATGTGGGAAACTTCTCCCATCGTCCATCTCTGTCGAATCGTCCGGAACTCTTCTGCCTATCGAGGCGGCGGGCTCTATTACGAAGGGGATACTTCACACCCAAGGTTCTACAAATGTGATGTTTTCGAAAACACGGCCATGTATGGTGCGGGAGCCTGCATCGAAGAATGGCGAAGTGTCAGAATCCCCATCCTTCTGCGAGATTGTCGGATTTTCCGGAATCATGCGAGGGGCTCGGGAGGAGGCATCTCAGCCGGCGCTATGTACAGTCATACGATTACCCTCGAACGATGCTTGATTCAGGGTAATAGCGCAGTGGAAGACGCAGGCGGGATCTATATCGGAACAGATATGAAGATCGTCAATTCTCTCATCGTGAACAATCAAGCAGGTGAGAGAGGGGGCGGGCTTTACGGAGGCGGAGGTCCGTTCGTCGAGAGTGAACTGTTGTGCTGTACTCTCTTTGGCAATACGGCTGATTTTCTTGGTGACGCAGTGTACGTCAATGCGTCAACGATCTATCTCTACAATGGTGTTATCTATGGCAATGGAGAGAGGGATGTGGTTAGGACTGCAACTGGCTACTTCACTCCCTCCTACTCCGACATCCGTGGCGGGTGGCAAGGCGTCGGTAACATCGACGCCGATCCCATCTTCCTCGATCCCGAGCACGGCAACTTCCATCTCGCGCCGGGTTCGCCGTGTATTGATACGGGGACGCTCGAGAATGCGCCAGCGGAAGACTTCGACCGTGACCCGCGTCCCGTTGGAGAAGGTGTGGACATGGGAGCCGATGAATTCACCAGCTCCCGTTACGGAAGTGTTCAGGGAATCATCCGCGACCGATCCGTGAACGCTCCGCTCAAAGGAGTGCGCGTCGAGTTTTCACAGAACTATATCAGCGCAGGAGTCACGACCACCGATCAGTACGGCGCTTTTGGTATTGCTCTGCTGCCGGGAACCTATGCGGTTCACGCGCAGCACCCTGGTTTCCTCCAGGGCGCGAAAGACGTCACCATCGTTGCCGACAATACGACCACGGCCGATCTCCAGCTCGACCACTGGGACTACATTACCCATGTGGACGTGCCCGGAATGGGCCCGGGGTCAACCGGCGACATCACGATCCACATTCGCGTGGACCAGGGAGGAGATTACCAACTCACGAAGCCAATCCGACGCACGATCACGTGCACGCCTGGGCAAGACAACACCATCACCTTTACCGGTGTGGCGGAGAATCGCGCGTATCTCGCGGAAGTTCCGCTACAGTTGAAGAGCGGCATCACCACGGTGGACAGTGAGAAGCTCCGGATCCCTGTGGATCTGGCCAGCCCGCTCACTCCTGCCGAAGACGCCGCGATGGCCGCCCAGTATGCGCCGGTGCTCCGACTCGGCAACGAGGAGGTGTACCAGCCCAAGGGCGCCATCCCGACGCTCGAGGTGTCGAACCTCACGGTGATGGATGGGCTCCTGCCGAAGCTGTTTGCTGGTCCCCTGAACTCACTGCTTCTGGACACGCACTTCTTCCGCAGCGGGTGGACCGACATCGCCAGCCCGAACCACCAGGCTCTCTATAACGCCAGAGTCTACCCAACACCGAACACCGTATACGCGCGCATCGTGGAGGAAAACGGCCGCCTGTTCGTTTTCTACTGGCTCCATTACTTTGTCAGCAACTGGGACGAGTATGGCGGTGCGAACTTCCACGAGGGCGACTGGGAGGGGCTGGCGGTCGAGTTCACGCTCGGCCAGACGCCTGTCCAGGTTGGCTTTGCGCAGCACTTCCGGTTTGGCGATGTGTTCAGGGGAGGCGACCGCCTTGACTGGAGCACGGTCGAGACGGACGGCGACCACGTGATCGGGTACGTTTCGGAAGGGAGTCACTCAACGTATCCGCATGCGGGAGTCGACCCGATTAGGGGATTCGGGAACGATGTGCACGAGGGGGACGGCGTTGAGCTGTTGCCCCAGGATCTGTTCGTAGGAGAAGATGGGACCGAGCCCTACACGCTCGTGATTCTGCCGCGTCTCGACGAGACGTGGGAATCGCGCGCGCCCGGTATGGAGTGGGTGCGCTACATGGGCGAGTGGGGACAGAAAGGTATCCCCGGCTACAGCGGAGCGACAGCCCCGGTCATGACCGATCGGTGGTTCACGCCGATCGACTGGATCGACAACCTCGACGCCTCATTCGGGGAACGGCCGATGGGGCCGCCGACCGGCGAGCTCCACATCATCAAGTAGACAGACACGAAAGGGAGGACTGGCCCCGAGGGACGTTCGATCGTTTCTCGGGGCCACCTGTTTTTTATTGACATATGGTGCGGATATTGCTACGATAGTAGCGTAAATCTTCCAATGTTTATCACGAATATGAGCCGAACTCGAACCCCAGAAAATTCCCTCATGAGGCGTGTTGATCTCTCCTCGCTTACACGTGAACTTCGAGAGTTTTTTGCGAAGCTTCGTCGCGAAGAGACTCCTGTTGTTCTTGTTGAGGAAGGGGGAAAGGTGCTTGCGGCTGTGGTCGGACCGTGGGAACTTGAATCTTACGAAGAAAATCGCGAAAAACTTGGAGCGTTGCTTCGGGAGCTTCGTGAAGCAAACCGTGGCATCTCTGGCAAAGATATTGAGGCGGATATTGAAGCTGCCCTCCAGGAAGTCCGAAGCGGTTCGGCCATATGATTCGAGTCGTTCTCGACTCCAACGTCCTTGTTGCCGCAGCTCTGTGGGAGAATGGTTCGCCCGCCCGTGTGCTTGATCATATTCTTGCTGATGAAAAGTTCGCTCTCGTCCTTTCTGATTTCATTCTCGACGAAACCCGCCACGTATTGCTTCGGCCAAAGCTCACGAAGTACTTTACGAAGATTCCTGATCGCGAAGCATTTGTTGCCGAATTCATAGGCCGGCTTGACCGGTTTCGAGTGCCAGTTCATGAAGAGAGCGTGGTCGATATGATTCCTAATGACCCTTCCGATAACCGGGTTCTTGCGTGCGCTCTCGATGGCGCCGCACATATCCTCGTTACTGGAAACGACCACCATTTTGGCCAGCTCGGGATATGGGAAGGAATAGACATCCTTACTCCCCGCGCTTTTCTAGAGAAGTATCTCAACGCATCGTTTCAGTAAATGGACAATATTGTCAATTGAGTGAAACGAGTTGAATGTGGCGACGCACCAACTCCTTGTGATTATTTGAAAAAGAAGCCAAAAATTGGTATAATTTACACACTATGGAATCGTCGAGTGTGGCTTTTCAACTTGTGGTGAATTTTGGGGTGGTGCTTTTCGGCCTTGCGCTCGGCAGTTTTTTGAATGTGGTCATTTATCGCCTGATGCACGGCGGTTCAGTCGCGCTCGGCCGCTCGGCGTGTCCGCACTGCAAAAAAACGCTTGCACCCGCCGACCTCATCCCGCTCGCGAGCTTTGTTGCGCTTGGCGGCCGTTGCCGCTCCTGTAAAAAACCGATCTCGTGGCAATATCCGCTCGTTGAATTTCTCACCGCGGTGCTCACGCTGGTCCTGTGGAATGCGTATGGGCTTACTCTTGAGTGGGCGTTGGCCGTCGCGCTCCTCGCATTTCTCATTGTGACGTTCACGATCGACCTTCGATACCGCGTGATTCTTGATGGAGTTGTGTTCTCGGCAATGATCGTTGCGACGCTCCTCAGCCTTGTGCAAGGTCGCACGGCCGAATCGCTTCTTCTTGGCGCTGGCATTGGGTTCGCATTTTTCTTTCTCCAGTATGCGATCTCGAAAGGCCGATGGATCGGAGGAGGCGACATTCGTCTCGGCGTGTTGATCGGCCTTGCGCTCGGATGGAAAGGCGCGCTTCTTGCGCTTGTGCTTGCGTATCTTTCGGGCAGCGTGATCGCCATCACCCTTGTTGCAACAAAAAAACGCGCGTGGAAAGATCCGATCCCGTTTGGCACATTTTTAACCGCCGCAACGGTCACAGCACTTCTTGCGGGCGATCAAATCATCGCATGGTATCTCAAACTTCCACTACTTTTTTAGCTCGCACGCGCCTACGCGGTTTCACAATGCTGGAGCTTTTGGTGAGCATATCCATTATGCTCTTGCTTATTGGTGTGGCATCGGTGGATTTTCGCGAAGGAATTCGAAACGAGCAGCTACGTACGGCGTCGCAAACGCTGGTGGAAGATTTCAAACGCATAGAAAATCTCGCGCTTTCTGGTCAAACCTATGATTTTGAAGGAGACGTACGTGTGCCATCGGCCTATGGACTTTTTGTTGATTCACTGCCAGCGCAGGGATATGCACTCTACGCTGACAACGATGACACGGAATTCTATTTTCGGGCAGATGCGATTATGGGAACCGGGCCAGTCCAGCTCCCGGAGGATGTGTTGATCACTGATATTGACATTGGAACCACGCCAGTTCCATTGAAACTATCTGTCGCGTATGAGCCTCCGAATCCCACTATGCACTATTTTGTTAGTGACACAGAAAATAACATAGATGCAGAGCTTAAAGTGGTCTTACAACACGAAAAAACCGGCAACTGTCGAACCGTGAAACTCAATCGCATCTCCGGCCAAGCATCCGAAGCCCCATCATCATGTCCAGAAGTATGAAAAAAACACACGGTCATTGCGAGGAGTCCGCCAACGGCGGACGACGAAGCAATCTGACACGAAGTGTCATCCTGAGGCGAAGCCGAAGGATCTCTTCGCTCGCTCGCGATGACATGACCAACGGATTTACATTGCTCGAAACCATCATCGCTCTTGCAGTGGTGCTTGTTGGCGTGGTCGGGAGCTTGACGCTCGCTGCGCAATCGGTGCGAGGCGGCCGCGCAAGTACGAATGAAATCATCGCGCAAAATCTTGCCCGAGAGGGAATCGAAGTGGCCTACGCGATTCGCGACAGCAACTGGATGGCGATTGAATCCGGGGCAAAACCGGCGGATCAGTGGGATGATGGGCTGTATGGAGCTCCGAGCGACTACACCAGCCGCGCGGTTTTGAACGCGAGCGGCAACTGGTCTCTCGATTATACTGTAAATAATGCATGTGACAATGGATGTGAACTCTACCTTAATGAGACAACGGGTGTGTATTCTCATGATTCAACTGGTACGCCAACATCATTTCGTCGAGGAGTCGCGACACATCCCATCTGTGATAATGGTGGGGATGGAGTGATCATCGCGTTGAATACATGTGAAGGGAAAAATGCACGTTGGAAAAAAATCGGCGTTCGCGTGCTCGTGACTGTCACATGGGAGGATCAAGGCACGGGGCAGATGCTTCAACTTGAAGATCGCTTGTATGATTGGAGGCAATAATTACGCGCGCGTCACGCGAGGAGTGACATTGATTGAAATGGTGGTGGTGTTGGCTGTGTTTTCAACCGCTATTCTTGTGGCTGTCGATGTGTATTTTGCGGCCATTCGCGCCGAGCGGTTTGCAGGCGTGGGCGCAAGTCTGCAGCGCGACGCGCGGTCGGTGCTCGAAACCATGGTGCGCGACGTTCGCCTTGGCCGCGTTGATTATGATTACTATTCCTATCCGATTTTTGATGGATACGGAGGGAATAGCGCCATCGACCTGTCTCAACCGACAAATATTCTCGCGGTTCGAGATGCTGATAATAACCAAGTGTTCTATCGCACGGATGGAAAGAACATCATCGCGTGTGTGAATTCCATTGAAAATGTTCAATACTGCGACACGGCAAATAAATGGGTTGTCGTGAATCCGGATGAGATTGAGGTCACGAATCTTCAGTTCATTATCTCTCCGTCATCAGATCCGGCGTGGGTGCCGACATCTGTTACCGATTGCCCGAACCAAGCCGACTATAAAGATATTGGTGTCTGTTCGTGTCAGTCGGATCTTGATTGCCATGATGATCAATCTTGTGTTCCCGCCGGCGCTCCTGGCGAAAAGATTTGCGCGCCACCCGATAAGCAACCCATTGTCACCATTCTGTTTTCAATGAAAGGCACCGACAAAGACGCGACCGAGTCCACACTCACGATTCAAACCACA
>JACPGL010000031.1 GCA_016182525.1 Candidatus Kerfeldbacteria bacterium
AAGAGTTGACTTTTTCCAGAAGCTGTGGGAGTATGCAGTGTCTGGTTCGCGATGGTGTGAACCAGCAGATGGAGGACAGAAGATGAAGCAGGTCTTTGTCGTCATTCATGTACCGGACATCGGTGAGTATCACTGGTTCGTTCGCGAACCCGAGGAGGTGGCGAAAGCGCTGGTTGGCAGGGAGATTGAACAGTTTCGGATCGAGTTTGATCTCTCCGAGGGAGCAATCGAACGCGTCTTCGCCGAAGCGCGGGCGGAAGCCAATCGTCGAGGCATCATCGTCGTCGGGCTCAACGACTGACCGCCTAAGCCTTCACGCCTCGTGCCGATCGTTTCTGGACAGACACGGTCGGCACGGGTACCCTTTTTATATACGTGTTCGTTCATCCTCTCCTTCATACCTACTGAAGCAAGTCATCGAGTTCGCATGAACGGAGAGAGGCTTTGTTCAGTAGGATTTGCTCTTTCGGGTTTAAATTCTCCGCGGTCATTCGGATAAGTTTGGTTGTCATGGTATCACCCAGCACAACGCGATGTGTTTTCTTGCATTTCATATATATGACAAAATTGTATCATATGTGAAATGACCTGTCAGAATGTCGGAGGAGCGCCTATCTCGTGATGCAGGTAATAATCGAGCGGGTCGTTCTGTTTTACTCCATTTGATGTCCTTGCTACCTATTATTTCGAATAGAGTGTATAGGCGTCTTGGATAAGTTTCACGCTGTTGACGCCGTTGTAAAATTTTATTTTTGAGACATCTTTCACATCGACCCACTTTGCGGTCTTCATGTACGCTTTCTCCTCTTCCTCAAAGTTTTTTGTATGCGCCCTCCCGCGAGGATTTTTGCAAAGGTAATAGATGAGGATCGAATGCAATTTTCGTTTACTTGGAAAACTGATAAAGAAGTCTTCACACACATGAACAACTGTATCCGGTTGTACGGCGATGCCCGTCTCTTCCCGAACTTCTCGCTTTAATGCATCGCGGAGCAGCTCGCCTTTTTGAACGCCACCGCCCGGAAAGTCATATCCATCCCATAGTCTACAGAGTAAGATTTTCTTCTCCCGAAAAATAAGTGCAAAAACCGCCGGACGAAAGTTCAACTGATCGACTACAACGTTGTATTTTTTACCTTTGATGTCGTGGCACGTGACGAGTCTTTTCTTCATAGAGTATATGGTCTATGTCTACAGTATGCCAAACTTAGGCAAAATACTCAAACGATGTTGGGCGGCTTGTCGGAAGCAGAAGATTGCGATAGGATAGAGGAACTATGATCGCTCGACTCACCGGAACCATTTTAGAAAAACGCGCCAACGCCGTGATTTGTGATGTTGGTGGAGTTGGGTATCTTGTGTTTGTGCCGGTGCGCGATATGAGCAACGTGCGGGTCGGCGATCGGGCCGCGTTTCACACGCATCATCACATCAGCGAGACCGCAAGCGACTTGTATGGATTTCAGGAGGAGTCGTCTCTTGCCATGTTTCGTGAACTTATCAAAATTTCAAATGTCGGCCCGCGCACAGCCATGGCGATTCTCTCGCTCCGCTCGCGGGATGAAATTCAGAAAGCCGTTATGGCCAACGATCCGGCCATGCTTGCCGGCATTCCGGGCGTGGGCAAGAAAACGGTCGAACGGATTTTAGTAGAGTTGAAAGATAAACTTGGCGAGTCGCCTGCCATGACCGGCGGAGGAGCGACAGTTGAATCCGATGTGTTCAACGCGCTCGTGAATTTGGGATACGCGCGCGAGGAAGCGTTGTCCGCACTCCAGCGCATTCCCAAAACAGCAACAACTGTTGAAGCGAAGGTGAAAGAATCGTTGAAAATTCTTGCGCGATGATTGTCCGGTTCGCAAACACACAACAAGAGTGGGACGAATGGGTCGCTGCGTCCGAAACGCCGCGCTCATCCGGCGCGTTTTTGCAGTCATGGATATGGGGCGAGTTTCAAGAGGCGGTGGGTCGGCGCGTCGCGCGTCTTGTGGTGGAAGATCATGGCAAGACGATCGCACTCGCGCAGATGATTCGCATGACCGGTTCGCTGCGAACGTTCTATTGGTATATCCCGCGCGGGCCGCGGCTCGTTGAGCAAGACACGAAACGATCTGATGTGATCGCCGAGCTTCTTCAGTATATTCGCGACGCGCGTGACATGCGCGGGGCGTTGTTCGTTCGGTATGATCCTGAAGAGCAGTGGACGCACGCGTTAGAGCAACTCGGCCCCATGATGCAGCCATGGGCCACTCGCACGCTCGATCTCACGCTCTCCGAAGATGCGCTTCTTGCCGCCATGAAACCGAAATCACGATACAACATTCGCGTTGCGGAGCGGCACAAGGTAAAAGTGTCGAAGCACAACTCTGCACGCGCCCTCAAACACTTTTGGGAACTCGCGCACGAAACCGCCAAGCGTCAGCAGATCGCGTTCCATCCACATTCCTACTACAAAAAGATGCAAGAGGTGTACGAAAAGTCTGACGACTTTGTCATCTCTGAAGCGGAATATGATCACAAGGTCATCGCGAGCGGGTTGTTTTTGCGGTTTCACAAGACCGTGACGTATCTCCATGGCGCATCATCACACGAATACAAAAATGTGATGGCGCCATACCTGTTGCATTGGCAGGCGATTCAAGATGCCAAACATCGCGGCGCACATGTATACGACTTTTGGGGAGTGGCCGCAACTCCCGCTCAAGAAAAATCGTGGCAGGGCATTACACGCTTCAAAGAGGGATTCGGCGGCACCCGTCTCGACTTCGCCCATACCCACGAAATCCCTCTGCGCAAAAATGTATATGCGATGTATAGACTGATCAAGCGACCTTGATCTTTTGCGCAAGGAGTGGTACGCTCGATGATGCACTATGATCACGAAAGCGGTTATTTTTGCAGCGGGTCGCGGAACTCGCATGCGCGAACTCACGAAAGACAAGCACCCGAAGCACCTGATCGAAATTCACGGGCGCCCGTTTCTTTCGTATGTTTTCGATTTTCTGCTTGAGGTTGGTCTCAAACAATTGATTGTTGTTGTCGGTCACCAAGCGCAACCCTTGATTGAATGGCTTGAAGAGTCCGACTATCCCGTGACTATTGTCAACCAGTTCGCGGTTGTCGGCGAAGAAAAATACGGAACCGCATGCGCGATCATGGCCGTGAAAGATTTTATCGAGAACGAAGAGTTTTTAGCACTGAACGGTGACAATTTATACAGCGCTGAAGATCTGCGCCGATTCCTCAATGAAGATGGAATGAACTACATCGGCGGATTGAAAGTCCCCGAACCATCAAACTATGGTATCTTAAAAACCGACGAGCAAGATTTTTTGCAAGAAATCATAGAGAAGCCAAAAAACTTTGTTGGGGATCTTGCGAATGTCGGATTATACAAGTTCACGCCGGAGATTTTTCGAGCGATCGAAACCGTGAAATTGTCCCCGCGCAAGGAGTATGAAATTACCGACGCCGTCACTTTACTCGCGCGCGAACATAGTGTGAAAGTGTTGCGCATTAAAGAGGCGTGGCACGATTTTGGTCGGCCAGAAGACGTGGTCACGATCAGTCATTTTATCGAGCAGCATAAGAAATGACCGCGAAGCGGTCATCCTGAGGTCGCTCGATGAGCGACCGAAGGATCTCATCAATATTATCTATGTCCTATTCACGCGAAGTTCGCGGGCACAAAGTGCTCGCCGAGGATCAATCGGCCGAAGACGGTGTTCGCTATCTCGACCAACTCTCATTTGAAGAGTTGAAGGATGGAAAGTTTTTCGAACGAGCCAAAGTCGATGCCGACGGATATGATTTTGAAGCCGATGAAAAAGACTACACGCTTGTCTATGAAGACGGACACTATATCGTCCGCCGCCGCAAAACATCGAGCGGATGGTTCTAGAGCTCATCTCAATCTATGAATTCTCTTTTCAAACGTCTGAAAAAAGAGCATGACATCTACGCCAAAGAGCGAGGCGTGATCATTACAACGTCGCGAGAGATTTTAATGCTCTCGAAAAAAGCGATTTTTTCGATTCACCGAAACAATCCCAAAGATGCAGCGAAGAATCTCGCCGACGCCGAACAGCTCCTCACCAAACTTCAAAAAAATGTATCGCAAGATGAATGTTTGCAATATGAAGGATCGTATCTTGCGGCGCTTGAGGAGTATGTCGAAGCAAAAACGCTTTTCGAATATCTCCGGACAGGTCACATCCCGATCATCTCGCATGTCTCGATTCCCTACGACGCGTACTTATCCGGACTCGCAGACGTAACCGGCGAACTCTTACGCCAAATGGTGTTACAAACGACAACCGGAAAAACTGACAATCTCAAACGCTACTACAAAACCGCGCAAGAGATTACGGCCGCGCTCCTTGAATTCGATCTCACCGGCAAGCTCCGTCAGAAATTCGATGAAACCAAACGTAACCTCAAAAGCATGGAGCAAATTTTGTACGATGTTTCTTTGCGTTAACGAGATTCAGCGTTTTGGGCCAAAATTCTTGAGATTCATAAAAGAATGGATAAAACATATTTATCCACAGTTTATCTATTGACCCAGAATAAATAGTCGGGTATGATGGAAGCATGGAAAAGCAAATTACGAAAAGGCAAAAGGATCTCTTATCGATTATCTACCAGTATATTCAAGATTCAGGCTATCCGCCGACATTTGAAGAAATGCGTGAAAAGCTCGGGGTTTCATCAAATCAATCGGTTGTTGATCTTTTGAAAAAGCTCCTCGATGGGGGGTTTATCCAGCGTCAGGCATCAGAAGCGCGGAGCGTTGCTATTCTCCCAAGGGGATATAAAGCGCTTGACCAGCCGTCTCTCGCTCCTTTTTTGGGCGCCACAACGGCGGGTGTGCCGGCGGAATCAATAGAGATTACTGGTCAATGGCAGCAGCTCTCAAAAGAGGTCGAGCGATCTCGTGATGTTTTCATCTTAAGAGTACGCGGTGATTCTATGATGAACGCGGGCATTAACGACAACGACATGGTTCTCGTTGAGCATCGCGAACATTTTATTCACAAAGATATTGTTCTTGCAGAAGTAGACCACGAGGCAACGATTAAACGATTCATGTCTGTCGATACGCCACCGTATCTCTACCTCAAACCGGAAAATCCCGCATACGAGAATATTTTGTTTAAGGATAACGTTGAACTTAAAGGAAAAATCCTCGGCGTGCTGAACTCCGGCACCCTAAAACCAGTGAAATAGCCCTATGCCAACAAAAAAACCTAACGTCGCAAAGAAAGCCCTTGAAGTGGTTTTCAAAGATGCTTCGACTGCATATGGACTCAAAGAATTTGCGCATGTAGAACTCGACCAAGTATTGTATATTATCGAAAAAGATCGGGGATCGTTTTTTGTTAAGGACTATCTCTCGGATTCATTCAAGGTTTTGTATAACGGCGAAAATAAGAAAGGTAAACCCGAAGAAGTTATTCGCCAGTTGTGGCTCTACAAATTGCATAAAGAATATGGCTATCCGAAAGACCGTCTAGCAACAGAAAAAAGCATTCATTTTGGTCGCGAGATTCACAAGAAATCTGCCGATGTTGTTGTGTACAAAGTAGACAAGGTTACCCCGTATATTATTGTGGAAATCAAAAGCCCAACGGAGAAAAAGGGCATTGAGCAACTTAAATCCTACTTGAATGCCGAAGGTGCGGAAATCGGTGTTTGGACAAACGGTGTAAATCACGTCATTTTATATCGCCATTATCCCAAAGAGTTTAATGATACTTTGCCGGATCTTCCCAAAGCCAACCAAACCATTGATGATCTTTTGGAAGCGAAGAAAACCTATCACGATCACACAGACCCAAAAACGGATCTTAAAAATGTGGTGCAAAACATGGAAGAATTGGTGCTTGCAAACGCGGGTGTGGATGTGTTTACGGAAGTTTTTAAACTTGTATACGCAAAGTTGTATGATGAAATCGAGGCCAAAACCTTGCGGCTAGATAATGAGGTCTTTTTCCGAAAATATCGCGATCCCTCAAAAACGTACAGTGTGATCAACGAACTTTTTCACCATGCGATTCAAAAATGGCCCGGAACCTTTTATGATCACGACAATATCAATCTATCACCTGAACATCTATCGATCGTTGTCGGAGAGTTAGAGCGAACACGGTTATTCGGATCGGATCTCTCGATTGTCGACGAAGCGTTTGAGTATTTAATTCCCGAGGTCGCGAAAGGTAAAAAAGGGCAGTATTTTACTCCGCGTCATGTGATTGCGATGGCAGTAAAAATGCTGAACCCCAAGCGCGATGAATATGTTATCGATCCTGCAGCAGGTTCGGGTGGATTTTTGATTAGCGCAATGTATTGGGTGCGTGATCAGCACTTGAATAAAAGTGATGAAGCCATGCGCGAATATGCAAAAGAATACGTCTGGGGCATTGATTTTGCCGAGGAAATCTCGAAGGTTTCTCGCGCGATGATGTTGATTGCCGGCGATGGCCGCTCGCATTTGTTTAAGCTGAACTCGCTTGACCCCCGTGAATGGAAAGGCGAAGACCCGAAACTTCTTGACGCGCGCTCAAAGTTGCAGACGCATTTGCTCGATTTAGGCAACTCACAAGACAATGAAGAAAACCGCAAGATTTTTCACTATCTGAATTTTGATGTGTTGTTGACGAACCCGCCGTTTGCCGGAGAGATCAAAGACAGCGGTTTGTTACGGCAGTATAACTTTGGAAAGAAAAAAGGAAAGATCGTGAACAATGTTGAGCGCCACGTGCTCTTTATTGAGCGCACGCTCGATATGCTCAAGCCCGGTGGGCGCATGGCGATTGTGTTGCCGCAAGGTGTGTTAAACAACACAAATATGGAGTACGTGCGTGAGTATTTGTTTGACAAGGCTCGCATTTTGGCTGTTATTGGTCTGCACGGGAATACGTTTAAGCCGCACACCGGCACCAAAACCAGTGTATTATTTTTGCAAAAGTGGGGAGGCTCTGCGGGTGAGCCGCAAGAGGATTACCCCATCTTCATGGCGGTATCCAAAAAAGCCGGCAAAGATAACTCCGGTGATTATGTCTACAAAAAAGATGAGAATGGCAATGTCGTACACGACATCCGCGGCCGCAAAGTCCTCGATCACGATCTTGATGATATTGCCAATAGGTTTGTGAGGTTCGCGGAAGAACAAAGTCTTATTCTTAATTCATAAATTATATGATGGAAGGAAAATGTAAAAAATGTGGAGCTGTTCTGTTGCAAAAAGTGAAACTACCCAATTCCGAGAAACTTGCTATTGATAAAAACACACCAGTAAGATTGGAGAGAGACGAGACAAATCTTTATTTTAGATGTGAAAGTTGTAAATATAAAAATATCGTCATGTCTGATGGAAATAATAGCCTGAAAATATTCAAAATCGAAAAATAGTCATAGAATTTATGTATGAATCTTGATTAGGATATGAATTATTCAGTTATTCAAAAATCCCAACTCGAGGGTGCGCACCGACTTGATGCGGAGTATTATCAACTAGAATATTTTATCGATTTTTCCAAGGGACGATGGTTACCAATTCGAGAGTGCCTAGAAACTTGCCAGTATGGACTCTCGCTCGCAATGAACGATCAAGAAAAAGGTGTACCAATGTTCAAAATGGACGACATTGATTACACATTCCTTTTTGACGATACTGTTCGTTTTGCCGAAGCTTCAAAAAAAGAAGCCGAAGAATTTTTGCTCCACAAAGATGACGTTCTGTTCAATCGTGTCAACTCAATAGATTTTGTCGGACGAACGGGTATTTATAAGTTGAACAATCAAAGCGTCTTTGCATCATACTTGATCCGTTTACAGCCGAAAAAGGATGCAATATTGCCAGACTACCTTAATATGTTTTTGAATTCGTCTTTTGGGCGTAGGCAGATCAATAAATACGCGCGCCGCGCCGTGAATCAAGCCAATGTTAATGCGCAAGAACTACAAGACATGAAGATTGCCGTTTTACCGATGGCCGCCCAAAAAGAAATCGCATCATTGTCGAATGAGGCCTGGAATTGTTTTGAAAATGCAAAGCTACATTATAAAGAGGCAGAACAAGTGCTTCTGCAGGAACTTGGTGTAGATGACAAGATTGAAGATGGTGAAATTTCGACGGTCGTCAATTTTTTCGATATCCAAAACGCCCATCGCATAGATGCAGAATTTTTTCAACCAAAATATGAAAACATCGTTCAGAAAAGTAAAAAGTATCACAGCGTTAAGCTTGGAGATCTTGTAACTGTTACAAAAGGTATTGAACCTGGAAGCGATGCCTATCAAGACCAAGGCAAGCTTTTTGTGCGGGTCAGTAATATGTCAAAGTTTGGACTAACAGACAACAATCAGAAGTATGTAACTGAAAAACTTTTTGAAGAGTTCAAATCTGCTCAACCGCAAAAAGGTGAAATTCTATTAACAAAGGATGCAACGCCAGGAATTGCCTACGTCGTTAAAAATAGTGTTGATGGTGTTATTTCTGGGGGTATTGTCAGACTCAAATTAAAATCAAAAGATGTTGACTCCGAATATCTTGCATTATGTCTCAATTCACAAATAGGCCAGATGCAAATTGATCGCGCGTCTGGTGGCTCGATCATAAAACACTGGAAACCGTCAGAAATTAAAGAAACAATGATACCCATTTTGCCCATAAAAACCCAGGAGAAAATTGCTGGTCTTGTGCGTCAATCATTTGAAGCGCGCGAAAAGGCAAAACAGCTCCTCGAAGAAGCCAAACACAAAGTCGAGGAGATGATAGAGAATACATCAAACCAAAGAATGAAAAGAGTATGAAAGTCTATACTCCCTCTGAATTTATCTACGCTATCCGCGACGTGCTACACGAATACCCGGTCGCGATTCAAGGAGAAGTGAGCGACGTGCACACAAACCAGGGTCGCCTGGTTTTTTTTGAACTCAAAGACGAGAATTCGCGCGTGCAATGTTTTTTGCTCATGCACGAGCTCGCGCGAATCGGCATCGAACTCAAAGATGGAGAAGAGATTCGCGTACTCGGCCACCCGAGTTTGTATGTGCGTTCGGGCGGGTTCCATGTGAAAGTGAAAGATATTATTCCGGTCGGCGAAGGAGCGCTCCGGCGCGCATTTTTGGCGCTCAAAGCCAAACTTGAAACCGAAGGATTATTTGACAAGAGCCGCAAGCGCGCGCTCCCGCGATTCCCGGAAACGATTGGGCTCATTACCTCCTCAGATGCCGCAGCCTATACCGACGTCTTACGCATCTTAAAAAATCGCTATTCACCGACGCGCATCCTGCATTACGAAACGCGCGTGCAAGGTGTGGAGGCGGTGCCGCAGATTGTGGAAGCGTTTGAGTATTTCAACGCCCACCCGAAAGCCGCAGATGTGTTGATCCTTACCCGCGGAGGCGGATCGCTCGAAGATCTCCAAGCCTTCAATCACGAGGATGTGTGCCGCGCAGTTTTCTCTTCGCGCATTCCGGTGGTGTGTGGAGTGGGGCACGAGCGCGATGTGACCTTGGCTGAACTCGTAGCGGATCGGCGTGCATCCACGCCGTCGAATGCCGCCGAATGTGTTACGCCGGACTCCGAAGAATTGCGGTCGGCGATTGACGCCACCATTCAAACGATCTCGCATCTGCTCGAAGCCCGCATAAGCACCATCTCACACGAGATGCGCCATAGTGCGCAACTCTTGGACGATGCGTTTCGTTTGCGCCGCGAGGGCATGGCCGGTTTGCTTGGGTCTTTTGAGATGCGCACCGTGCAGTTCTGCCAGCGACTCGCAACACTTCAACAGTCCGCGGATTTTACTGCGCGAACACTCGTGGAGCGCCAAAGCGAACGGCTGAATCGCGAACGTACACGTCTTAACCATCTCACCGCCCTCGTTCAATCATTAAGCCCATCCCAAACCCTTGCCCGCGGCTATACCATCACTCGATCAGCCGGAAAAGTCGTGCACACGGCAGTTGAACTTCAGCCCGGAACAACGCTCGAAACGCAATTTCACGATGGGCGAGTCGAGTCTCGCGTGGAGAAATAGCTCAGGCCCGAAATTTTGACGAAGTGCGTGTTTTTTTGCTATAATAAATCACCCCTCATCATTTATTCTTCAAAAAATGTCAAACAAAAACATATCTCGTCGTTCTTCATTTGTGCGAACATTCTTTCTTTCAGCAATTCTTTTTTTCGCATCGTTTTCTGTTTCGCTTGCTGCTGAAACGACAGACATTCGCTCGGCCGGACTCACCCCTGACAGCCCGCTTTATTTCATGGATCAGTTTGGAGAATGGATGCGGTTGAATGTTTTGACCTTTCGCGCCAGTTCAAAAGCGAAGGCGGAACTTGAACATGCCGAAGAGCGCGTTTCTGAACTGAAAGAATTAAGTGAAAAAGGAGTGTTGTCAGAAGACGTTTCGCGTCAGCTCACCACGAAATACCAAGAGCTCGTGACAAAGTTTACCGAACGCTTTGAAGCCGAGCGCGCAAAAGGCAAAGATGTTTCTGATATGAACAAGGTGTTTGAGCAGTCTCTTTCCAAACACATTCGTATCCTTGATCGCGTTGCAGACAGTGCCCCCAAAGCGGCGGCTCATCTTGTGGAGGATGCGCGAGACACGGCGGAAGAAGAAGAGGATGACGCGCTTGAAAGCGATCTTGAAGATGGTGAAGATGCGCTGGACGGCGATGAGGATGGAAATCTTGCGACCGTTGTTCAGCAAAAAATCGAGCGAGCTGAAGCGGAGGTTGAAGATGCAAGCGCTTTTCTTGCCTCCCAAGCTGCGGCCGGCGTGGATATTACCGAAGCGACAGCGCAGCTCGAACGCGCTCACCTGTTTCTTGCGCAAGCCAAGGGGGCATTTGCCGATAGTCAGTTGAATCTGGCCCACGGCCTTGCGCGACAGTCCCGCGACATCGCGCGTCTTGTGCAGCGTCCGGACAAAGCACGCGATGTGGTTGACCACACTTCCGAAAAGGCCTTTGAAGAAGTTTTGAAAGCTGAAGAAAAGATCGCAAAAGCGCAGGCGCTGGTGAATGCGTTGCCGGCTGGCGACGCTCTTCGCAGTCGCACCGAAACCCTTCTTGCATCTGCGATCGGTCTGGTGACTGATGCGCGCGCGGCTCTTGATGCGGATGAGTTCATTCTCTCATACACGCTTGCGCACGAAGCGCGTTCATTCGCAAGTTCGGCGGTTGACCTGCTTGAGGGTGAAGACGAAGAGGAAGAGAACGACAATGAAGATGAGAGCGCGAAGGATGTGCAGAAAATGGCTGAAGAAAAAATTCAGCAGGCGATTCATGAGATTGCCAAAGCGCGCGAGAAAATTGACGAACGCTCTCGCGAGGGAAAGGATGTGACGCTTGCGTTGGCAAAGCTCGATGAAGCGTCTCGGCATTTACAGCTTGCTCAAGAGACCCTTGACGCGTCGGATTTCGTGACAGCATATATGCATGCGCGCCATGCAAAGTCTATTGCAAACGATGCGCGCAGCGGAAAATACGCCGTGAGCCGCGATGAAGAAAAAAAGACAGATGACAATGATGCCGACGGTGATGAGTTGGATAATGATGCCGATCCAGACGATGATAACGACAATATCCCCGACGAGATGGATCTTGACGCCGATGATGATGGCCAGCTTGAGGAAGAAGACGAAGAAGAGGATGACAGGGAAGATGAAGAAGAAAGAGAAAAACAAGAACAAGAGAGAGAAAAAGCTGACAGGCAAAAACGGGATGAGGAAAAAAAGCAGATAGAAGAAAACCGCAAACGCGAAGAAGAACGCCAGAAACAGCTTGAGAAGGAGCACGAAGAGGAACGCAAGCGTCAACAGAAGAAAGAAAAAGAAGAGCGTGAGGAAAAGGAGCAAGATGAACGGCAGTCTGAAAGGGAGGATGAAGAAGACCAAGACGATGACGATAGCGATGACTAAGCCCGCGCACAACATTGGAAAACTGTTTGAAGAACTGGAGAAAATCACCAGTGAGCTTGACCGTGACTCGGTGGACTTAGATGAAGCGCTCGAAAAATTCGAGCGCGGGCTTGAAATCGCCGCTGAACTAAAAAGCCGCCTGCGCGAAGTCGAGCAGAAAGTGGAAAAAATCAAGCAAAAGTTTGCCGACGAGAACGCAAAGGATGAGTTATAATCGGTTGTATGAAGCGCTTTTTTCTTCGCTTCCTACTGATTCTCTTTCTCATCATTGTGGCGAACGTCGGTTTTTTGTATTTTCTTGTCCCTGAGCGGTACACTCTCTTGCTCATCGGATCGGATCAGCGCGGTGAAGAACGGGCGCGGTCGGATGTGCTCTTGCTTGTCTCTCTTCCACGCAACCCGCGAGACGAAACTATCTTGCTCACGATCCCACGCGACTCACGTGTCCCGGTCGAAGGCGAACTCGACAAAATCACGCACGCGTACGCGTACGGTGAGCGGCCGGACGACGGAAAATTGCTCGGGAATGTCGATCTCACGGTGAAATCAGTTGAAGATTTTCTGGAGCTCGATATCAACGCCACCGCCGAATTCACCTTTGAAACATTCAAGGAGATTGTGGATTCGCTTGGCGGCGCAGAAACATCGGCTGAAGGCGTGATCAACGGTGAGCGCGCGCTTCTGCTCGTACGCAATCGTTTTCGACCGGGTGGAGATTTTGCGCGCACAGCCGACCAGCGTGAAATTTTTTTGAGTTTAGTGCGCAAGATGAACTGGCAAGAAGTTCAACGTCTCCGCACAGAATTCGAAACCAACCCCGAACTCCGCGTCCACTACCCCGCGCTTGAAACATACACGTTCGGCCTGTGGTACATTTTGCTCCATCGCGGACTTACGCTTGGCGAGACGCGAGAAGAAGTCATTCCAGGCCACGGTGAAACACTCTATTCTCAACAACTCGGTCAAAACGCATACTTTTGGATTCCCGATGAAGATGCCACACGCGATCTTATCGCATCGTTCTAGTACTAGTCTCCTTCTCACTCTTTTCGTCGGCAGTGTTGCCTTTGTGCTTCTTTTGCTTCCCCTTCGGTTCATCGGAACGCATGACATGGATGCGATGCGTCTTGTGCCGCTCTCTCTTCTTCGCGACGGCGATATTGATCTTCGAGAATTTGCTCCGTTCGTGGCGTATGTTGTGGAGGAGGTGAATGGTCGACTCTTGCCTATTCATCCGATTGCTCCTGCGCTTCTTGCTCTCCCAATCTATAGTAGTGTTGAATTTTTCGGCGAGCTGAACACGACGCGCGACGTCCTCATCCTCACAAAAGTACTCGCCGCTTTCACGATATGGGCGGCTCTTGTCTTTCTTTGGTTTACGTTTCGGCGATGGATACAGTCACTCAAGGCTGTAACCCTCTCGTTTCTTGTTGGATTCGGAACACTGCTCTGGCCTGTTGCGGCGCAAGATTTTCGCGATCACACGGTCATTGTTTTCCTCCTTGCGGTGACGCTTTTTATCATGATGCGTCGTTCCCTCACTGCTCGTGAAGTTGCGGGTGCAGCATTTTTGCTCGGCCTTCTTGTGACGGTGCGCTTAACAACCGTGGTCATTGCCTTCCCTCTTTTTGTCGCACTTTTTTTTGCAGCTCGTCCACATATGCGGTTCATGCTTACGGCGTTTTTCCCGCTCGCGGCACTTGCACTATACAACACCGTGTTTTTCGGATCACCGTTCTCGCACGGATATGAAACGTCATTCGCCATTATGCGCTCGTTTGATTTGCCATGGTGGTATCCGGTTGTGAACGCCGCGACATTGCTCGTGAACCCAAGTAAAGGTTTGTTTATCTATAGTCCGTTTTTTTTGTTCTCGATTGTGGGAGCGTGGATGTCGTGGAGGCAACGCATCGTCACCGTGGAGACGATCGTTTTGCGTGCCGCGTCGGTTGCCGTCTTCGCAACTCTCGCAGTGTACAGTTTTGTGAATGTGACACATGGAGGGACAGGATTCGGGAGCCGATATCTTATCGACATCATTCCGCTTCTTGCCGTCCTCCTCATTCCTGTTGTTCAAAAGTTTCGAAGTGTGCAATGGAGCGTCGCATGGATTGTGTTTGGCGCGTGGGCAATTCTCGTTCAGTTCGCCGGCGTCCTCTTTTTTGATGAGAGTTGGCACGCGCAGTATGACCCTGGCTTTGTGAATCCAACTTCATTCCGCCCATCGTGGGTGTGGGACGCGCGCATCCCGCCCGAACCATTGTATTATCTTCATAAATTCTGATGCCCCCTCATCCACAACTTTCATGGATCCCGCATTCTATCGCGGCTGCCTCGACTCCGCTTCTTGCTCTTTCCATTTTTGTGATTATCCAGCTCTCTTCGCTTCTCAGCCCGACAATGCGCCCAACCTCGGATGCCTTTACCACACGTCTTCTTCCAGTCTCCCTGATTCGCGACGGAGATTTTTATCTCGACGAATTCTCGACACACGACCCCGTGAAAGACACGTATCTGTTTTGGCGGAGCCGTGATGGTCATCTCGTTTCGGGGTATCCCATTGGGACAGCAATTGTCGCCACGCCTTTCTATGCTATTCCCGTGCTCACCGGATGGATTGATGAGTCAGATCATCTGTGGAGTCTTTCGCGTTTCATTGCATTGATTTTCACATCAGTCTTTACGGTGATGATATTTTTCTTGGCTCGTCGATGGCTGCCCGAACTCCCATCTGCTGGTCTCGCGTTGCTCTCTTTTTTTGGAACGAACATGTGGTCTATCGCTTCTCAAGATTTATGGCAGCATGGGTTGGTAAGTGTATTCCTCCTCTACGCGCTTCTGCTGTTTTCGAGTCCAACGCGCGGAACGCCTCGCTCGCTCTTTTTACTTGGGCTCGCGTTAGGAGGTTCTGTGCTGACGCGATATTCGACGGTTGTGTTTCTTCTTCCCTTTTTTGTTGTGGCGGTGTGGAGGTACCAATGGAAGGTGATGTGGGTTGTCTTTGGAGCTGTTTTTCCGGCAGCAATTTTTATTGCGTATGCGCACGCGATTTTTGGATGGCCCGCCGAACACGGGCTCTTGTATGGATATGATCTATGGGTCGGACCATCCCTCGGCCGCGTGTTAGGGATATGGATCAGTCCGTCGCGCGGTCTCCTTTGGTTTTCTCCGTTTTTTTTCTTCAGTCTCGTGGGTTTTTGGGTCGCGTGGAAAAAGACAAGAGATGGCGTTTTGCGAGACAGTGTCTTCGTCAGTGTCGCTGTTCTTTTGTTAAGCACACTTCTGTACGGATCATGGTATAGTTGGGAGGGAGCTGGCTCATTTGGCCCTCGCATGACGATCGAAACCATTCCGTTCCTCATGCTCGGTCTTATTTTGGGAATTCGATATGGGCTTCTCCGTTCCCCGTCACACCGCATCCTCTTTATACTGCTCGCTGGATTATCGGTGACAACGCATCTCATTGGAGCCACGCAGTTCGACTATGAATGGCAAAGTCTTGTGGGATCGCGCGATGTGGAACCGTGGCTTTTCCGCGACGGGCAGCTTTGGTTTTTCTATTCCCGCGTGCTATAATCTCATGTATGTTCAAGGTATCGCCGTTCAAGCTGAATTTGTACAAAACGTGTCCACAGCAATATAAGTATGTGTATATTGACGATATTGCTGATCAGTACAAAACGGCGAAACCCTATCTGACCATGGGTGCGCACGTGCACAATGCGCTCAAAGATTTTTTCGAGATTGAGGATGTGCAGGAGCGGACATGGCAGACGCTTGAAGCGCTGTTGCGCAAACGGTGGCGCGAGAATCGCAATGGATTTGCAAGCCGCGATGAGGAAGCGCTGTATGGAAAAAAAGCAATTCAGATGTTGAAAGTGTTCATGCACGAGAATGATGTGACCAAGCGCCCGCTTCTTCTTGAAGATTATTATGAGACGAATCTTGGGAGTGAGGTGAAGCTCCTTGGCCGAATTGATCGCGTGGATGAAGATGCCGATGGCGTGCACGTGATCGACTACAAAACAGGTAAGCCGCAAGAAGAGGGATTTGATCCGTTGCAGCTTGCCGCGTATGCGATGATTATCAGTGCCAAGCTCAAAAAACCGGTTCGCAAAGCATCGTTTCTCTATCTTCAAACAAATCTCTGGCAGTCTGTAGAGCCGAGCGATGAGCTGTATCAAGACACGGTGGATCGCATCATGGACGAGATCGCGAGCATCCAGAATGAACAAGAGTTTCGCCCGCGCGTCAATCCCTTCTGCCGCTCGTGCGACTTCATCGAAATCTGCCCGGCCCGCGACGAGGCCAAGAAGTTTTTGAAAGCGAATAAAACCTAAAGAGGAAACAGCAGGGCAGGTGGGCGCCCTTCCGCCCGCCTCACGCATTCGCAGCTCGTCGGGCGGAGCCTTCCCACCTGCCCTCGCTGTTTCAGCATCAGCTCTATGCCTGTCACGCGGGCACCCTGTCACACCTCGCTCCACGCTCGGGCTTCGGCCTCCCAGCTTCGCTCGGTGTGGCATCCTTCCCGCGTGCCACCCGTCGTGATCATAGCTCTTGAGATAGGTTAGCTTGCGACGTCACCAGCAGAGGCGCTGCTGCCGAGATCCGCGAGCCCGGAAAGGTGTCGCTTCGGAGTACGCGTCAAAATCCCCTGCGAGGATTTTGCGCTCTTCCTCGGCCCTCGCTCTGCCGGTCGATTCGACCGGCATCCTTGCCCGCTCGGGCCTCCGGAGCCTCCTACGCAACCCCTTTCCGTTCTCGCGATCTCACTTCCTCCTCTTTGTAAAGTGGTTCTCGAATGCATTCCGGCTGTCGCTCCACTTGCTTCTACCTCAACCGTTGGTCATTGCGAGCGGAGCGAAGCAATCTCGTATACAGCATCCTCTGTTGGTGACGTCGCGGGTTCTACTCTTCAAGCCTGGATCCAGCGGGTGGCAGATGGGAAAGCTGTCACTTTTCGACCACCGGGAGAAGAGTGACAGGGGCCCATCTGACGGGCCCCGCTGGGGGCAGGGCTTAAGAAAATAACTCTATGTCTTCAACCATTGTCCTCGACCTCGAAACTCAGCGCGCGTTCAGCGATGTGGGCGGACGCGCTGGTCTGCAGGCGCTTGGCGTGTCGCTCCTCGGCGTGTATTTTTATGATACGGATACGTTCTACGGATTCCGCGAAAAAGAAATCCCGGAATTCGAGCGGTATGTTGCCGATCACCAGCCGACCATCATCGGATTCAACTCGCTGCATTTTGATGTGCCGATTCTCCAGCCGTATTGCAAAAACGTTCAGCTCGCTCGCCTCCCGCACGTGGATATTTTGAAAGACATTACTGCGGCGCTCGGCGTTCGGCTGAAACTTGATAGTGTTGCGCGAACGACTTTGCTCGAGGGCAAATCGGGTCACGGCCTCGACGCCATTCGATATTTCCGCGCGAACGAATGGGACAAGCTCGAACGGTATTGTTTAGACGACGTGCGCATCACGCGCGATTTGTATGAGTACGGCAAGCAGCACGGACGCATCTTGTACGAAAATAACGGAGAACTTCGCCCGATCCGCGTGAACTGGAGTAACACGCCGACCATCAGCGAGCGGTTGCAGCAGATTGCGAACAACCATCGCCAAGTGACGTGCACGCTCTTAGAGTTCGGGCACGATGGAAAGCCCGAACGAATTCCCATAACAATGGATGTGCGAGGCGTGAACGGTGAACGCGTTATCGCCTTTCTCCCCGACCGCCACGAAGAGCGCGTGATCCCTCTAGAGCGGATTGTCGCAATCCATGAACACGACACCATCTCCATGCACCAGGCGTCGCTCCTGTAACCCGTAGCAGACTATATCAACGTCACGCACGCGTTGACGCGTACGCAAAAAACCAGTATAGTAAAAACACAATTTATTTTTCGTATGGCCAATCTTTTTTCTAAGCGTTTAAGTGTCGTCATCCTGTTCCTTGTGGCGGGATTTTTTTTGACGTCGCGAGCCTACGGCGTGGTTCCGGACGCAGGTTCTGGTGCATTTAGAGATGCGATCCCTGGCGAGATTCTCGTTAAACTCAAGCCGGGCGCGCATGCGCAACTCCGTGTTGAGGGCGCAAAAACAAACATCGCCTCTCTCGATCAACTCGGGCAGAGGTTTGGAGTGACATCGGTGGCAAGTCTTGCATCATCGGCCGTCCGCTCCTCTTCTCTTGATGGAATTGTGCGCATCCACCTTCCGAAAAACACAAATATGGGCGAGGTGTTGGCAGAGTACGGCGCGCATCCTCTCGTCGAATATGCCGAACCCAACTATCGTGTCCGCGTGCTTTTCACCCCTAACGACCCTGATTACAGTATTCAGTGGAATTTTGATTTGATCAATGTGCCCGAAGCCTGGGATGAGGATACGACTGATCCAGATTATGGCGGCGATGCTTCGATTGTGGTCGCCGTCATCGACACCGGTGCGGCATACGAAAATTTTGGAAGTTTTGCTCAAGCACCCGATCTGGCGTCAACGACCTTCACAAGCGGATATGATTTTATCAACGATGATACGCATCCGAATGACGATAACGGGCATGGCACGCATGTTGCGGCGACGATTGCGGAGAGTACAAACAATGGCGTCGGCGCAGCCGGTATTGCATTCAACTCCACGATTATGCCTATTAAAGTGTTGGATGCTGTCGGAGAAGGTTCGGTCGCAGACGTCGCAGCAGGCATTGACTTTGCGCGAGACAATGGCGCCGACATTATGAATTTGAGTCTTGGGGCAGATGCTGATGACGGCTCACAGACTTTGCAGACGGCCGTGGATGCGGCGGTTGGTGATGGCATCCTCGTGATTGCGGCAACAGGGAATGCCGGTCAGAATGCGCTGCTCTATCCATCCGCATTTCCGAATGTCATTGCTGTTGGTGCAGTTGGTGGGGACCGAGAGATTGCAGAGTATTCAAACACTGGAACAAATATTGATTTTGTTGCTCCTGGAGGGAATGGGGTGGGCGTCAATGCGACGTGGATTTATCAACAAACATTTTCGAATCTTAATAGCGACAATCTCCCGCTCGACTACACGACATTTGGAACAGTCGGCTATCAAGGCACATCCATGGCCTCGCCCCATGTAGCCGCGGCCGCCGCGCTCCTCATGGCAGCAGGAGTTGACCCATCTGAAGTCGAAGAACGTCTCATTGACAGCACAGTGGATCTTGGTGACGCGGGATATGACACGACATTTGGTCATGGCATAATCGACATTGCCGGCGCGCTCTCGTCTGTTGTCGATGCCGATATCGCCCCTCCAACAAATAGAACAATAACTGCGTACGCCAACTCTTCGCAAAATGAAGAGTTCGAGAACGGTGATCGCTCCAACGACACTGATCCCTACTTTGAATGGGGTGCTGCTTCCGACGCATCGGGTATCGTGGGGTATTATGTTTCCTTCGGCACGGACGACTCGGCTGATCCGGCGACGGACGGCACGCTGCAAGTGGGGCGATCGTATGCGCCCGATGAACTCGATGAAACCGATGACCCAGAAACCTATTATCTTCGGGTTAAAGCGCGCGACGGCGCCGGTAACATTGCCGATTCAGCCGAAACATTCACGTATGTTTTGGATACCGGTGTTTCCCAGCCGGGTGGATTGCGCGCATCGTCAACCACATCGGGTTTGAAAGTGAGCTGGAACGCCGTCGCTGGTGAGAACGTTGATCACTACAACGTGTGGCGCGCATCGTCGTCGGATGGAACGTATCAAAAGGTAAAGGAGACGGCGGCCACCTCGTATACCATGAGCTCGATTGCCGATGGCGCGCGATATTTTTTTTATGTGACGGCAGTGGACGATCTTGACAATGAATCCCCGCGAGAAGGTGGTGCGCTCCGAGCTACGTTTCAGCAAGAGGAGTACATTGTTGTCGGCGCTGGGCCAGGCGGCGGCCCGCAAGTGCGCGTGTTTAAGGCCGACGGCACTATGGTTTCGCAATTCTTTGCGTATGATCTGGCATTTCGCGGTGGAGTGAATGTGGCTGTCGGTGATCTTGACGGGAATGGAGTGAACGAAATTATTACCGGAGCCGGTCCTAGCGGCGCTCCTGATGTGCGCATTTTTGACATGCGCGGAAATCTGAAGTTCAAGCAGAGTTTTATGGCATATGCAGCCACGGTGAAGAATGGCGTGTATGTGGGAGCCGGTGACCTGAACGGCGATGGCAAAGACGAGATTATTACCGGCACAGGCCCAGGTTCCGGCCCACATGTGCGCGTGTTTGACCGCAACGGCAACCCAACCCTGAACAGCGGGTTCTTCGCGTACGGATTGAACGTTCGCAACGGCGTGTTCGTCACCACAGGCGATTTGGACAAGAACGGCAAAGACGAGATTATTACCGGCACTGGTGTTGGGTCGGGCCCGCATGTCCGCATTTGGAACGACAAAGGCCAGCCGGTTTTCTCGTCGTTCTTCCCGTACGCCATAACCTTTCGCGGAGGCGTGCGCGTGGGCACTGGTGACATCGATGGAAACGGCAGCTTTGAAATTTTGACAAGCCCTGGCGTGGGCGGCGGTCCGATCATTCAAGCGTTCGATCGCACCGGTGCGCGCAAAGCCGGTCCGTTCCAAGCGTTCCCATCCGATTATAAGAGCGGCACATTCGTTGCAGGCGCAGACACGGATCAGGACGGCAAATCCAACATCATCGTGGCCGTGGGTGGAGGCGGCAACCCGACTGTAAAAGTATACAACAGCACCGGCACAACAGTGCAACACGAGTTTAACGCTTTTGCCAGCACGTTCCGTGGCGGAGTGAATATCGCAACGGGAGTTTTTAAGTAACGAACGCGTGATTCATTCCACCGTTATTCACGGAGAAGGTATTGCACGAACCACCGGCTACCCGACAGCGAATCTTCGCTATGGGGCCTTTGAAGGTCATGATGATGGGATTTGGGCTGCATGGATTTTTCTTGGTGATGTCACATTGTGCGGTGTGCTTGTGCTCGGCGTTCCATGGACAACGCGTGAGGGGAAAAAAGCCGAAGTGTACCTTTTTGATTTTGATGAAGATCTGTATGGCAAGACGCTCGGCGTTGAGCTTGTTGAAAAAATTCGAGACATTGAAGAGTTTCCGAATCCGCATGATCTTCAACGCGCCATTGAAAACGACCTTGCTCAAGCTCAAGAGATCTTGAACGCTCGAGGCAGCGTTGCAAGTGGCAAAAGCTAAGCTTTGGCCAACATCAATGTTTACTGGCATTATTCATTATCCCGGCCGCGTGACCGCAAATGTCTTGACGAAAAACGGCATGACGTTCTCTGTGCATTGCCCGCGAGCGTTGGTTCGTCGAGTGAAAAACGGATCGAGTGTGGCCGTGGATGGCGTGTGTTTGACCGTTGTTGGGAAAAAGGGTGGAGAGGTAGTGTTTGATGTCATGCCAGAGACGGCGACGCGCACAACGCTTGCCACGCTTCGGCCAGGCGACCGCGTGAATTGCGAACCGGCACTTCGCGTGGGCGACGAACTTGGCGGGCACATCGTGCAAGGGCATGTCGATGGAGTCGGTACGGTTCAATTCCGACGACATGTCAAAAATGCAACAATTCTTGGCGTCGCGATTCCCAAAGATCTTGTTCCGTCCGTTGTCCCACAAGGGTCGATCGCGATCGATGGCGTGAGTTTAACAGTGGTGTCGATTCGCAAGAATGTTGTGACCGTTTCGCTCATCCCCTACACTCTCGCACACACCACGCTCGATGCGCTTTCTGTTGGTTCACGCGTCAACATTGAAGTGGATGTGCTGGCCAAATACGCCCGAAAGAAGATATGAAATCGCTCCTGAAAAAATTCATCCCGAAGAGCGCTCTCGCGCTCTATCACAAGACGCTCGCGCACACCGCGGCTCTTTGGTATCGGCATCCGTCAAACCATCTTGTCGTGATTGGTGTCACGGGCACCAAAGGCAAGTCCACGACGGTGTTCATGATTGCGTATCTGTTTGAACAGATGGGGTTTTGGGTTGGGCAAATGTCCACCATGCAGTTTCAGGTGGGCGCAAAAAAATGGTTGAACGATACCAAGATGACTATGCTCGGCCGGTTTCGCTTACAGCGAATGCTCAGAGAGATGGTGAACGCAGGCTGCCAAGTCGCGGTTATCGAAACGTCCAGCGAAGGGATTGCGCAGTTCCGACATCTTGGAATCAATTACGACACGCTGGTCTTTACAAATCTCTACCCCGAGCACATTGAATCGCATGGATCGTTTGAAGCGTATCGTGGTGCAAAGCTCTCGTTGTTCACACGTCTCTCCTCTCTGCCCAAAAAATCATGGAGTGATATTTATGGTGACCACAAAAAGAGCGGTATGATCCCAAAACGCATTGTTGTGAATCTCGATGATGAGTATGCGCGCTTGTTTCAAGATGCAAAAGCGGACGAGCACTATGGATACACGTTTACTCCAACAAAAAATGATGATCGCATCGTCGCCGTGGAGGTAAAAAGCAGTGGAGAACAGATCACCTTTAAAGCGCGCGGGGAAAAGTTCACCTTACCAGTGATGGGCGAGGTGAATGCATGGAACGCAGCAGCAGCAATAACGGTTGGCCATGCGTTTGGATTTACATTTACGGACATGGCGCGTGCTCTTGCCACGTTGCCACCACTGCCCGGCCGATTTGAACTCATCCAAGAAGGCCAGCCATTTCATGTGATGGTGGATTATGGATATGATCCGGTTGCGCAAGAAAAATTATATGAAACAGTTCGCATCCTCCATCCTGCACGTATTATTCATGTCACCGGTTCAGCAGGAGGCGGGCGCGACAGGGCGCGTCAGCCCAAGCTCGGTCAACTCGCTGCAGAACGCGCAGACATTGTGATTGTGACGAACGAAGATCCGTATGACGATGACCCGATGGAAATCATCAACACCATTGCAGATGCAGCTTCTCGTGCAGGGAAAGTTGACGGTAAAAATCTCTTTCGCATTCTCGACCGTCGCGAGGCGATTCAGAAAGCGGTTCAACTTGCACAAGCCGACGATCTCGTGCTCATCACCGGCAAAGGTGCGGAACAGGGGATGATGGTGAAAGGCTACCGAAAAATCCCGTGGGACGACCGCTCCGTCGCCCGCGAGGTTCTGAAGTGTGGGGAGTGAATCCCCACATGTGAATCACCTGTGGAAAAGATGGTGGAAAAGGTGTGAAGGATGAAATGGCGATATTGTCAAATTGTCGATCTTGGCTAATATAAGCCAGAATCGTAGATTTCCACAGGGGACTTGACAAATCCTGAGAAGTTGGTATTCTTCATTTTGTGCAAAAACCTGTGATATTTGATCACGCCTCGTAATTAACGCCCTGTTTCTCTCACGCAAAGCGAGAGACAGGGATGTCTATTTATGCGCCCAAAAAAGTCATCCCCACGGTCTTCCGCCACCGCGAACCGTATGTATTTTACGACTGTCAAGGATGCGCTGCCTCTTGAAAATCTCGTAGAGGTGCAGAGGACATCGTACGATTGGTTCCTGAAAGACGGATTAAAGGAACTCTTTGACGAGGTGAATCCGATTGAAGATTTTACCGGCCGTGATCTTGAGCTCACGCTCGAAGATTATTATTTAGACGAACCGCGCTTCGACGAAGTGATGGCGCGCTCCAAAAATTTGAGCTACGAATCGCCGTTGCGCGTCAAGGCTAAACTCTTGAACAAGCAAACCGGCGAACTCAAAGAGCAAGAAGTGTATCTCGGCGACTTCCCGATCATGACGCCGCGCGGCACGTTCATCATCAACGGCATTGAACGCGTGGTCGTCTCCCAGCTCATCCGATCTGCCGGTGTCTTTTTTACGTCCGAGATGGTGAAAGGCCGATTCACGTACGGCGCCAAAATTATTCCGAACCGCGGTGCATGGCTGGAGCTTGAAACCGATTCGAATGATGTGTTGTATGTCAAGATCGATCGCAAACGCAAGGTCGTGATCACCGCACTCCTCCGCGCTTTTGGATTTTCGTCCAACGAAGAAATTCTCACGCTGTTCCGCGAAGTCGACACCGACGCGAATCACAAAATTATCGAAGCGACCGTTGCAAAAGATCCGACCCGTTCAGAAGCCGAAGGACTCAAAGAAGTGTACCGCCGCATCCGCCCGGGCGACTTGGCAACCGTTGACAACGCTCGCCAGCTCATCCATTCCATGTTCTTCAACTTTGACCGCTATGATTTTGGCCGCGTCGGGCGCCACAAACTCAATCAGCGCTTTGGATTTGACATTCCGAACAACAAAGACACGCGCGTGCTTCGCCGCGAAGATTTAGTCGAGATCATCAAAGAGATCATTCGCTTGTCGGTGACGCAAGAAGAAGCCGACGACATTGATCACCTTGGAAACCGACGCGTGCGCGCCATCGGCGAGCTCGTGCAAAACAAGTTCCGCGTCGGATTGGCTCGCATGGAGCGTATTGTGAAAGATCGCATGAGCACGAAAGACATTGATCAGATTACGCCGAACGCGCTCATCAACGCGCGGCCGGTCATCGGCTCGGTGAAAGAGTTTTTCATGTCCTCGCAGCTCTCGCAGTTCATGGATCAAACCAACCCACTCGCTGAACTTGAACATAAGCGCCGCTTGTCGGCCATGGGGCCCGGAGGACTCTCACGCGAACGCGCAGGATTTGACGTACGCGATGTGCACCGCACACACTACGGCCGCATCTGCCCAATCGCCACTCCTGAAGGGCCGAACACTGGACTCGTCGGCCACCTTGCATCGTACGCACGCATCAACGAATATGGATTTATTGAGACGCCGTTCCAGAAAGTGGTTCGCGAAGGCGACAGATCTCGCGTCACAGGCGAGATTGAATATCTCGATGCGTTCATGGAAGAAAAGTATGTGACCACGGCCGCCACAACTCCTGTTGATGAAAAAGGATATTTTACGGGTGAACGCGCCGAAGTGCGGAAGTTCGGCAAGCCGGATATTACCCATACCTCGGAAATCAACT
>JACPGL010000029.1 GCA_016182525.1 Candidatus Kerfeldbacteria bacterium
GTGACCAGTCGGCCAACCTACAAACCGCCAGCCGATCACCCGTGGAGAAGACAATTTCTCACGAACAAACTCAAATTACAGAAACCCAAAGAGGACATTTCTACTTTGGTGGAAGTAGGACATTTCTAAATTGGTTTGACACATTATTCGTGACACTTATTCGTGAATCAGAACGCGGGTGCCGGTTGGGGCCCATGCATAGATCCATTCCGATGTTTTGAGGTCAAGATTGACGCAGCCATGACTCCTTCGACGACCAAAGTCGTTATGCCAGTAGGCATAGTGGAGATAAAAGCTGGGAGCAAACCGAAGATTATTCGCAACATCTTTGATATCGTAATTATCCGGGTGGTTTGGACCATACGACCACTCGTAATCTTTGAGCGGGATTTTTGCGGTGACAGAAAACACACCAATTGGCGTTGGATATTTTTTAATCCCGGTCGAAACAAGGGAGGTATACACTTGTTTTCCGTTCTCAAATACGTAGAGGCGCTGCTCGCTGATATCGACTTCGATCACTTTTCCAAATTCTGCAAGGGAGTCGGATTCGATGACTCCCCCGCGAGCGACCATGGCTTTTTTGTTTTTCTCAACGTCGGGCTCGCGGCGAGTAGGAGCAGTGACAATTTCAACCCGTCCGTCGTTATCCACATCTCCAAGGGCAAGAGACACACCTCCGCGATAATCGGATTCGTAGGCGAACAGGTCACGCGTGATTTCGTCGCCGTTTGTTTCGTACATCTGGATGTGCGGGCCGCCGCCTTTCGATGCTGCGACGAAGATTTCGTCTTTGCCGTCGTTATCGATGTCGCCACCGGCCACGTTCACTCCACCTGTAAACGTGGGGGTGAACGCTCTGGTCTCAAACAGAATCGTTTTTGCTGCGTTCGTTTTATAAACTTTCACGAACGATTGACCAAGGGCGCGGACGCCGATGACGAGCTCATCTTCTGGGCCGCCATCCACATTTGCCCGCGCCACAACAGCGCCGCCTCGGTGACTGGATGCAAATGGAAAGATGTCAAAGCCGATGTACGTCCCCCACTTGTTGAATCCGCGGACATGGCCAGAGGAGTTGTAGCCGGCGCTTGTGACAATCTCGTCCTTACCGTCACCATCGATATCAGCCGCCGCAACATGAGCGCCGCCGATGTGATCGTTCGAATAGGCCATGAATCCCCCTGGAGTGAACTGCTCCTCGCCTCGAGAGTTGAAAACGCGGATGTGTGCGCGGCCGGTTTCCGGACTGGTGATAATTTCACCTCGTCCATCTCCGTTCAAATCACCGACAGCAACGTTCACGCCCGTTTTCATGGTGCGATCATAGGCGTAAAACGATTTGATAAGTGAACCATCTTTGCGGTAGATGGCAATAGTCGGCCCGCCATTTGGCCCGGCGCCTACAACAATTTCAGGAATGCCATCCGTGCCAACGTCACCGACAGCGATGCTTGCTCCCCCTTTGAATTTGCCATCGAATGCAAAAAATGAACGCTCTTGTGCGAGCGTATTCGGATGAAAGATTCGAATTTCAGGAAGTCTTTCATTTGCCGCTTGTGCTACTCCAGGCAAGAGCATCCCTACAAAAGCGAACCTGAGAACAATCCGAAAAACATGAAAGGATCTTTTGAATTGTGTAGATGAGATTCTCGAAAATGTCATTGCGAGCGAAGCGAAGCAATCTCGTACAAGTATAGCGGAAAATCAAAGATTATTCCACCGTGTGGGGTACGGAGGAGGCGATGTGGTCTCGCCTCCTCCGGTCGAAGAGCGCCCGAGGGCGCTAGTAACTGGCGCCGTCCCCTTGCCCGGGAAGGGCCGGGTTGGTGAAGGTTGAGTCTTCGCCCTCATCGTCCTCGTCGGGCGGAAGGTCGGTGCCTGTCGCCGGCGACGGAGGGGGCAGGGGCTCGTTCCACGGTGTGGGGGGAATGTCCCCCCAGCGTGGATAGCCCTCGCCTTCGGTGTCAGTCGGCATGGCGTGCCTCCTCCGTTTCGGCAGCTTTGCCTTGGTTTACCGACATGGGGAGCGGCTGATTGAGGGTATCCTCCTGATCTTCGGGGAAACCCTCATAGGCCTTCCTACGCCACTCACGAATCTCCTCACTATCGGTTTTCGTCTCTTCCATTTTCTTGACGACCTCCAGCCACTCGACTTCCCACCCGGAGGGGTGTAGTCGAGTCCGGGCGACGACGCGTCCGGAAAGTGCATGTATCATACAGAATTTCTGAAAACTCAGCAATAGCAAAAATCCTTGGTCTCAAGACTCCGTGGAGGGGGTATTTGGCGTTACCCCCTCCGGTAAAAGGGTTGACCAGCGCGAGCAATGCCTCAGGGGGGCAGGGCGACGAGCTCGAGCGCTGGCAGGGGGACTGGGCGTCCCTCGACAAGAACCGAGCGGCTCTCGGAGGAAGCCCAGAGGAAGGGCCCGGCGATACTCGGGCCAAGTCCGCCCCTGCGGGCGGGAATTCAGTCACAGGATGACTTCTCCTTTTGCGAGGAGCTGGCCACGCTCCTCACGGTTCAGTCCACCTCTCGCGTGGAGCGCTTTGTGTACACCATGAGCATATCTCACGGCGCGAGTCTCCATTCCGCACTCACACGCGAAACTAGCTTCAGCGTACAAACAAAAACCACCCGCGTCAAGCGTGGCAAGTGGCAAAAGCTAAGCTTTGGACAAGATGATTTGGGCGTGGGGGAGTAAGAGTCCTCCCCCACGCGGGTCGAGCGTGCCGCTGAAGCGGGAGAACGAGCGGCTACGCTCGGTAGATCCGACCCACGGGGGTCGAACCTCGTACCGCGGCCGAAGCCACGGTTGGTTCGCACGACCCGATGGTCGGGTCACGTGGGTCGTGCGTTCGGAACGCTCACTGGCCCGCGGATTTAGGGTCCGCGGATCTTTCCCCTCCTGGTGTGGTCGCCGGTGTTCACGTCGTCGCCTTCCTCGTCGTCGCGCGCATCGTCATCTCGTCCGTGTGGCCCTTCTCCGTAGCCGTAGAGGTGGGGGCGCGGGCGAAACCGTGGCACGTGGGTTTGAGCATCTTACGATCCTCCGCAGTCGCTCGTCGAGCGACCGCTTCGTGTGTGACAACCGCACCGGAGAGCCTCAAGTGGCAAGCTCAACAGTGTAGCTGCTTAAATCTTAGCAAAACTAAAGATCGGCCGTCAAGGGGCGGCGAGCTTTCCTCCCAAGAGCAAGAAGCAGCTGGCTCCTGTATAAAGCTCTGTCCCCCAGAGGTACCTTTTCCAGCCCGCCTGCAGGGCCTATCTACACACTTTTTTACCTCCGATAAAAAAGTGTGTAGCGGCCCGCGCGGCGGACTGACTACCACCCGCTGGAGCCAGGCTTTGCACCGCCACCTGTTGTTATTTCACCTCTTGGGAGGAGGGGCTCTAAATAAAAAAGATTGCTTCGGTTGCGAGATCCTTCGGCCTGCGGCCTCAGGATGACGCTTCGCGTCACCTCGCGAGTGACCAATTGTTGGGGTAGAAACAAGTGGAACGACAGCCAGAATAGCTTCGAGAACCACTTCCCAAAGTGGGGGGTGAGGATAGATCCGCGAGAACGGAAAGGGGTCGCGTAGGAGGCTCCGGAGGCCCGAGCGGGCATGGATGCCGGTCGCATCGACCGGCAGAGCGAGGGCCGAGGAAGAGCGCAAAATCCTCGCAGGGGATTTTGACGCGTACTCCGAAGCGACACCTTTTCGGGCTCGCGGTGCTTGAAGAGCGGACTTCAAGACGCCGGACGAGATCCGTTCTCATCAGTAGACGAGAACGGATCTGCCGGCGGATAACCCTGCACTCACTTCCCGTGGCACTTCTTGTACTTCTTGCCGGAGCCGCAGAAGCACGGGTCGTTGCGTCCGATCTTGTGGCCTTCGTCGTCACGTGGCTTGGCGGCCACCGCATCCGACTCTTTGCGATTCCCGGATTCCTTTTGCATGAGTGACCGAGGCGCGCCTGGCCGTGATGCAAGAGGCATGCCTCCTGCCGGCTCTTCTGCGCCTTTGAGCTGCAAATCCTTTCGCTCGGTGACGCTTGGAACCTCTGGCACATGAATATGCACTTTGAAAATCGAATAGACAATTTGCTTCTGAATGCTCGCCAGCAACTCCGTGAACAGTCGATACGCTTCTTTCTTGTACTCCACCAACGGATTCCGCTGGCCATAACCTTGCAAGCCAATCCCCTCTCTGAGACGCGTCATAATATCTAAATGTTCCACCCAGTGCACATCAATCGCACGCAACGCAACAGCGCGCTCAATCTTGCGAACGGTATCGGCTCCTAAGCGAGTCTCGACAGCCGCGTACGCGAGTTCGGCGCTTTGCTTTAACTCATCAATCATGGCCGTGCGAGCCGTGGCATCTTGCAGCTTATCCCCTGCCTGTTTTTTGAAATTCACAACGGCCTGTTCGACGTTCATATCCACAGGAAAAATCGTTTTCATGGTCTCGATGATTTCTTTCAAGTCCCAGTCTTGTTCTTTTTCGCCGGAGGAATGGAACATCACCACTTGCTCAATTTCGTCCGTGACGATGTCCATGATTTCGGTTCGATAGCCGAGCGGCAGATCTTCAGAGGCGAGAACGTCGTTGCGCCGCTTGTAGACAACCTCGCGATGTTTGTTCATCACGTCGTCATACTCCACCAAGTTTTTGCGAACGTCAAAGTTGTAGCCTTCCACTTTTTTCTGTGCAGCTTCGATTTGGCGAGAGATGAGTTTGTTTTCGATGGGCACGTCATCGGGCACGCCGAGTGTGGTCATGAGATTTTTCAACCGCTCGGATCCGAAAATGCGCATCAAGTCGTCTTCAAGCGAAATGAAAAATTGGGATGTGCCCGGGTCGCCTTGACGGCCGGATCGGCCGCGGAGCTGGTTATCAATACGGCGCGCTTCGTGGCGCTCGGTTCCAAGAACCGCAAGTCCGCCCGCAGCGACAACCTCTTGCGCTTCTCGCGCATCTTGCGGATCACCGCCAAGCATGATGTCGGTCCCGCGACCAGCCATGTTGGTGGCAATGGTCACGCGGCCCTTTTTTCCGGCTTGGGCAATGATTTTGGCCTCTTGTTCGTGATGTTTGGCGTTCAAAACGTCGTGCTCTACCCCTTCACGTTGGAGGAGCATCGACAGCGCCTCACTTTTCTCTATAGAAATGGTGCCGACGAGAACCGGTCGCCCCAGTATATGAAGCTGTTTGATTTCTTCAACTACTGCATTGAATTTGGCGACTTCGGTTTTGTAAATCTTGTCCGATCTATCTGCGCGAACCATCGGTTGATTTGTCGGCACAACCACCACGCCCAGATTGTAAATCTTGCGAAACTCTTCAGCTTCGGTTGCCGCGGTTCCGGTCATACCAGCCAGCTTGTTATACAAACGGAAGTAGTTTTGAAAGGTGATGGTTGCAAGGGTCACGCTCTCTTGCTTGATTTCCACGCGCTCTTTGGCTTCGATGGCTTGATGCAAGCCTTCGGAATAGCGTCGGCCTTCCATCAACCGGCCGGTGAATTCATCCACAATCACGACCTCTCCATCCTTCAGCACGTAATCCTTATCTTTATGAAACAGCGCTTTGGCTTTGAGTGCTTGTTCAATGTGATGAATATCTTGAATGCCGCGCTCCTCGTACAGGTTTTTGACTCCCAGCACGTTTTCGACATGCGAAATGCCGGCATCGGTGAGCGTAACGGCTTTCATTTTCTCATCCACGTTGTAATCGGTATTCTCTTGCAGCGTTTCGGCAAGAGTGGCGAACTGGAAATACTTTTGTGTTGCATCTTCGGCCGGCGCAGAAATAATGAGCGGCGTTCGAGCCTCATCAATTAAAATGCTGTCGACTTCATCGACAATGGCATAGTGCAACCCGCGTTGAACCTTTTGCTCGCGCCCGGGAACCATGTTGTCGCGCAGATAGTCAAATCCGAATTCATTATTCGTGCCATACGTGATGTCAGCTGCGTACGCTTCTTGCCGAGAAACAGATCGAAGGTACAAATGATGCTCATCGTCAGTTGCCGTCAAGTCAAAGACATACCCGCCTTCGTGCTGAATGCAACCGGTCGAGAGCCCAAGGACATGATAAATCTGGCCCATCCACGCGGCATGGTAGCGAGCCAAGTAATCATTGACCGTCACAAGATGCGCGCCTTTGCCTTCGAGTGCATTGAGGTAAAGCGGCAACGTTGCGACAAGCGTCTTGCCTTCTCCGGTTTTCATTTCCGAAATTTTTCCTTCGTGCAACGCAATACCGGCCATGAGCTGAACATCAAAATGCCGCAAGCCTTGTTTGCCCAAGGGGACGGTGAGCGTGACCTCTTTTGTGCGCACGCTGGCGGCGCGCACAAGCGCAAAGGCTTCTGCCAGAACATCGTCAACCTTCGCACCTTTTTGAACGCGTTCCCGCAACGTGAGCGATCGAGCCCGAAGATCATCAAGCGAAAGTTTCGAGATCTCGCTTTCCAAGGCGTTGACTTGGGCAACTTTCTCTTCGTATTGTTTGGTATTTTCGATGTTTGGATCACCAAAGATCCGGGTCAAAATGGACATAGAGTGCTATCCTATCATGAGGTAAAAAGACTGACAAGTTTTTCCAAGATGTGAAATTCCCACGGGTCCCTGCCTACCGGCAGGCAGGCTGTCAGCGGGCACCCTGTCACACCTCGCTCCACGCACTTCGTGCAGCTACGCTCGGTGTGACCGCTTTCCCGCTGCCACCCGTCGTGATTGTAGCTCATAGATCTAAATTTCAGGATGGAAAACGAGCATTAGACCCGTGAGATTACTCCAAGTTATCTTCTCTCCCTCTCCATTTCCATGGTTGAAAGACTTTCATCAGGCGCCGAGATTTACTGATTCTGCGGAGGCGTCCTTCGCGTCTCCCTTTGAGTTTTTCAAACTGATGCTCGAGTTCGTGAATCACTGCGTCAACGGCCATATGAAATGTCTCTGCGCTTTCGCTGGTGTTGAGCGTCGATTTGGGAATCTTGACTTGAATACCGATCGTAAAGACATCGCCATGATGGTGGTGCCTGTCGACGTGAACTTCCATGTGAACATCAAGAAGAGTCTGACCAAATTTTTCAAGGTGCCGGACCTTTTCTTCAGCATACACCTTCATCGCTTCTGTGAGCTGAAGATTCACGCCGTCAATATGGAGTGCCATAGTCTTGAAATGAAGTATTAAGATTCTTATCGCTTCAATCACCCGCAAAGGATGCTGCGCAGGGATCCCGCAGCGCGAGCGGCCATGGTGTCCCGCACGAGATCCTTCGACAATGGTTCGACAAGCTCACCATGACATTGCTCAAGGACTGACAGTGCGGGACGAGCGAGCGCGAGGAAAAGCGCGGCCGGCACGGTGGGCCGGCCGACGCGGCCCGTAGCAGCGCCTTTGCGGGTGATTGAAGCGGGGGCGATTCTGGTGCCGCGGGAAAGAAATCTTTATTCTTTCCTCGCTCCACTACTTAAATCCGATCATCTGAACTTCGTCAAAGAGCTGAATGCCGAAGTGATCGCGGACTTTTTGTTTGATCACGCTCATCATCATAATCACATCCTCTGCTGTTGCGCCGCCGCGATTTTCTAAAAAGTTTGCATTACTTTCTGAAATCGCAATACCGCCAATCTGAAATCCCTTCATGTTCAACTTTTCTAGAAGCACTCGAAGCGGAACGGTCTCGCACTCCATGTCTTCACTGTATCGGATTCCTTCGCCTAAACCCTTTGACTCAGCGTGCGCGCGGGTCTCTGCCGTTTCAAGGCGAGGATTTTTGAACATGCAGCCACTTGTCGGGTACTTCGTTTTCTGTGTTTTCTTTTTGTAGACAGTGATTTCGTCCATACGCGCTTTAATCTCCCCCTTTGGTTTTTCCGCCAACGCAAATGTGACCTGAAGCACGATCCACGGTTTTTCCTTAAAGACGCTGTGGCGATACCAGAACCTGCACTCGGCATTCGAAAGCGCGCGCGTCTTGCCTTTTTCATCCAGCGCAAGCACCTCATGAACCACATCTTTTGCCGCACCAATAAAGTTGCTTGCATTGCCAACCACGGCGCCGCCAACACTACCTGGGATCCCAACGCCAAACTCCAGACCAGAAAGCCCAGACCCGTACGCCACGCGAGAGACGCGAGCAAGAACGGCTCCGGCTTCAGCAATGATATGCGCTCCTTGAGCCTGCACATGATCGTTTTTTGCGATCACGACAAGACCGGAAAATCCCAAATCCGAAACAAGAACGTTACTCCCCCCTCCGATCACCACAACCGACACACCCGCTGAATGTGCCTCTTGCACAGCGCTCACCATCTCGTCAGTGTTTTTGGCAATCACAAAATATCGCGCCGGCCCTCCAACTTTCAATGTTGTGTACATGGCAAGAGGGACATTTTCTTGTAGCGATAGAATACTTTTCAATGAGAGTGTTTTCATGACTGTACGATTCGTTCAGCCTCCTCGTAGATATCCCCTGCTCCCATCATGAGCACGATATCATTCGGTTCGAGAAAGCGATCAAGCATGTGCTGAAGATGAGAAAGATCGTCGACGTAGTGGGCGGAGATTCCTTTTGCCGTTAATGCCCGGACGATGGTTCGGCTTGAAATCTTTTCTGTTTTCGTGCGGCCGGGAACCCTGAAAATTTCTGGGACGATAACAAGGTCAGCGTGCGCCAGCGCCTCCACAAACTCATCGTGCAAAACGCGCGTGCGGTGGTGATGATGAGGTTGAAACACGGCGACAATTCGCTTCTTTGGATAAAATGCGCGGGCAGCATGGATCGTTTTTCGAACAGCTGTGGGATGATGCGCATAGTCAGAAACAATGGTTGCTTCGTGGTACGCGCCCAGCACTTCAAACCTCCGCCATGTGCCACGGAAACTCTCAAGTGTTCGTTTAATCACGCCACTATTCACGTTCAGGTGCAACGACACCGCCGCCGCGGCCAGGGCATTCATGATGTTAAAATCCCCTGGAACATGGAGCACAATCTCACCAAGATCATTCCCCTTATACGATAGTCGAAACCGGGTTTCACCGCTTGAGTACACGAGCTGACTCGCGCGCACCTGGGCGTCGTCGCCAAATCCGAACGTGAGCGTCGGCGTGTCATGCTGGTCAAGAACTGCCCGCACACGAGCGTCGTCACAATTGCCGATCACCAATCCATGATGCGGAACGGAAGCGGCGAAGATGCGAAACGCTTCTTGAATCTCCTCAACATTTTTATACACATCAAGATGATCTTCTTCGATGTTTGTGATAACGCCGATACGCGGATGATACTCGTGAAATGCTCGGCCGTATTCATCGGCTTCAATCACCATCCATTCACTCTTGCCAAGACGCGCGTTGCCATCGAGTTCACGAACGCGGCCGCCCACAATCACCGTCGGGTCAATGCCGGCGTTGATCAAAATGAGCGAGACGAGCGCTGTCGTGCTTGTTTTGCCATTTGTGCCGGAGATGCCGATCCCTTGCATGGCATTGAACCGTTCCCCTAACACCTCGGGATACGTACGGACGGGGATGCTGAGCTCTTTGGCTTTCACGAGCTCCGGATCATCCTTGGGGATTGCTTGCGAAACAAGAACATAGTCAATATCTGGAGTGATCATTTCTGGCGCATGAGGGAATGCAACCGTGTATCCATTTTGCGTAAACCAATTTGTGACAACTGAGGCTTGGAGATCTGAACCCGAAACGCGCGCACCTTCAAGAGCAAGCAGCCGACAGAGTGCGCTGACGCCAATTCCACCGATTCCGATGGCGTGGACGCGTAAGACTTTAGGAGGATTATTCATTGGGTTGGTGAAGATTCAAGAACTTCATTGAACACTTGGAGGAATCGCGACGATGCATCTCGGCGCGTCATATCTTGAATGGCAAGAGAAAGATCTTTGAGCTTTTTCGGATTATTCAGCAGCTGAAGAATGTGATTTGTCAAAATTTCAGGAGTCAACGTTTTTTGCGACAGGGTGATGGCTGCACCTCGCGATGCAAAGTACGCTGCGTTTTCCTCTTGATGCGAATCCGGCAGTGGAATAATCAACGCCGGTTTCCGAAGAGCTGCAAGCTCGGTTAATGTGCCAAGCCCAGCTCGCGTGACCACAAGATCTGCCGCGGCCATCGCATCCCCGATTTCATCGGTCAAAAACTCGATGACATGGTAGCGGTCGTAATTGACCTTTCGTGAGAGAGAGTCATCTTTCTCCTCCCCAATCAGCTCATGATACTGCGGCTGGAAACCTTTTGCCAACTCCTGACGCTGGAAAATATTTTTGCCTTTGCCGGCAACATGAATGACTTGGCATGTTTTGGTGAGCTCGGGCAACGCTTGATCCACGATATGGTTGATGGCAAGCGCGCCTGTCCCCCCGCCCACGATGAGCACTGTTGGGACGTCTTCATCCAGTTGAAATCGCGCTTGTCCGCTTTTTCGCGTCGCGCTTGTCATTTGTTCGCGGATCGGATTTCCTGTCCACACTGTTTTCTTTAAGGGGAAATCATGACGAGATTTTTCAAACGTGACAGTGATACGCCCTGCAAAACGAGTGAGTAAACGATTCGCGAAGCCTCGGCGCACATCCAACTGATGGATGATAATCGGAACGTTGTGAAACCATCCTGCCCATACCACCGGCACGCTCACAAAACTCCCGGCAGAGAGAATAATCGTCGGCTTGAATTCAACCATGATTGAAAGCGACGAGAGAAATCCGCGCAGCACATTCCAGGGCTCGCGGACATTTTTGAAGTCAAAATACCGGCGGAGCTTGCCGCTCGACACGCTTCGATAGCGAAACCCTTCGTCTGCAGCCATCTGCTTCTCGATTCCATACTCTGTGCCGACAAACAAAAATTCAGCGCTTGGGTATTCTTTTTTGATGCGTTCGGCAATTGCAAAAAGCGGAGTCACGGAACCGGCTGTTCCGCCGCCCGTCAAAAGAACGCGAAGAGGTGTAGGCTCAGGTTGAGGCATGGTTTTTGGTTTGCTTTGAAATGTTCAGCAACACACCTATCGCAGTAAGCAGCATGACCATTGAAGATTTGCCGTAGCTCACAAACGGAAGCGTGATTCCGGTAAGAGGTAACACGCCAAGCATGGAACCAATGTTGACAAAGGCTTGAAATGCAATCCAGATGGTGATTCCTGTGGCAAGATATCTGCCGAACATATCGGGCGCGGTGCGCGCAATGACCAGTCCGCGTCGGACAATGAAAAGAAAGAGGATAATCAAGCCAACGGCAAAGATAAATCCAAGCTCCTCGGCAATAACGGCATAAATAGAATCACCGGTAACTTCCGGCAGATAATTGTACTTTTGCCGTGAACGCCCAAGTCCAAACCCAAAAAATCCGCCCGAACCGACAGCGAGCAGCGCCTGATTCACATGGTACCCAATTCCCTGCGGATCCACTTCCGGATTTAAGAACACCGTTAACCGAGCTGCACGATACGGAGCAATTCGAATCAGCAAGGCTAAGAGCGCAATGCCGCCAATGCCAATAAGCGAAAAATGCGAAAACCGAGCACCGGACACAAAATACACCGACAAGGCGATCGCCGTGATCACGGTCATGGTTCCAAGATCCGGCTGTGCCATGACAAGAATGCCTAGCACTCCAAGGAACACAAGAAACGGAACGAGCTGTTCGCGCAGATGATCTTTGGATTCGCCAGCTCGCTCTTCAAGCCACGCAGAAAGATAGACGAGGAAGGTAAACTTTGCGACTTCGGTTGGCTGAAACAGAAAGCTGCCGATCGCAATCCACCGGCGCGCGCCGCCGTATTCAAACCCAACGCCAGGAATAAGCACAAGGACAAGGAGGACGAGGGTCGCAAACATCATTGGCACAGCCCATTTTCGCCAAATGTGATAATCCAAACGATAGGCGACAAGAAGCCCGAGCGAGCCAACGCCGAGGCCGAAGATCAACTGCTGCTTCACGTAATACAACCCATCGCCGAACTTCTCATGCGCGATCACGCTGCTTGCCGACCAGAGCATGATGAATCCGAAAGCGACGAGCAGCCCCAAAAGAAGAATAAACTTGCGATCGGGTTCATGCTCGTGAGATGCGGGCGCTTGGAGATGAGCTCTCGTCATAGCGTGTTCACAAGGGTGCGAAATGCTTCTCCGCGCTCAAATTCGTTTTCGAATTCATGAAAACTGCTTGCGCCTGGGGAAAGCAGAATCGTTCCGGCGGGGTGTTCGCGAACAGCGCGAGAAAACGCATCGGCAAGACTGAGCGTGGACGTGAATGGTGCGCGTACGCTTGTGAATGCTCGCTTAATTTTTGAGGATGCCGTCCCCGGTAAGATATACGTATACGTTGCATGCTCATGTATCACGCACGCTGCAGCTCGAAAATCCAACTTTTTGTCGTTTCCTCCAAAAAGGAGAATTACCGGTTCGTCAAAACTCTTGAGCGCGGCAATGGTCGCATCAGGAATAGTCGACGATGAGTCATTCACACATTGAAAATTCTTTTTGTTCGCGACCACTTCTAAACGGTGCGGAAGGCCGCGGAAAGAGGCAACACCTTTTCGAATGGCACTGTTTGGGATGTGCAGGGCCGTTGCAATCGCAACCGCAGCGCAGACATTGGCGATGTTATGCTCGCCGCGGAGGCGAATAAGACTCGTGGGAAGGATAGCGTGGTTCCCGCGACGATCGCGAAAAACAATAGATAAACCTTCAACAAAGACAGCTGGTTGTTTTGTATTTTTCCGTGAGCGTGAGAACCAAATCACCTGAGAAGGCACGCTTCGTGCCATCCTCACGCATTCTCGATCATCAGCATTCAACACACAGAAGTCATTTTTCTGTTGGGAGCGAAAAATTTCCTCCTTTGCATGAACATACTCTTGAAAATTTCTATGAACATTGAGATGATCGCGATACACATTCGTCACACAGGCGACATGCGGGCTTTTATGCACTGCCTGGAGACTCTCTGTTAGGTAGCTTGAAAGTTCAAGAATCACATGACTTGACGATCGGAGTTTATGCACAAACGTTAACGGCGAAACGCTGATGTTCCCACCTAAATAGACGGATTTCCAGTGTTTGCGAAGGATAGCAGCAACCAACGCAGACGTTGTGCTTTTTCCACGTGTTCCGGTGATCCCAACATCAACGGATGGGTGGGCGAGAAAAAAAAGTGAAATATCTGTGTGAATCGGGATTTTTCTCGCACGTGCCTTTTTCAGAAGCGGATGATGCCCAAGGATGTTCGGCGCTCGGAGAATCATATCCGCGGAAAGGATATCGGCTTTGGTGTATGTGGCAAGCTTGTACGTGAGCGTGGGCAAACGTTTTTTCCACATCGAAAAGGCCGGCAATTCGGATGCTGGCTTCTCATCAACAACTGTCACGCGCGCCCCTTGCCGCAAGAGAAATTCAGCCGAACTGAAACTCGATCCCTTCGGGTATCGTCCGAGCCCGACAAGGGTGATTCGCTTATTTTTAAACAGATTTTTTCTCATGAATTCGCCTTTATTATACCACAGAAGGCGAGATGTTACCACCTCTCCCTCCTTCGCTTCAATCACCCGCAAAGGCGCTTCTCCCAAGAGTGAAAAGCTGAACACATCTTTCACGCGTCACCTCCTCTCGCTTCAATCGCCAACAAAGGCGCTGCTTCGGGCCGCGTCGGCCGGCTTACTCTGTCTCAATGCAACGAATCACGGGTCCCTGCCTACCGGCAGGCAGGCTGTCAGCGGGCACCCTGTCACACCTCGCTCCACGCTCGCTTCGCTCCCAGTTACGCTCGGTGTGACCGCTTTCCCGCTGCCACCCGTCGTGATCTTGTCTCTTGAGTCGTGTGGAACGACAGCCGGAATACTTCCCTTGAACCACTTCCTGTAGTGATGGGCAAAAAAAGGAGCAGGCGGTTTTGAAAACCGAAGCGGAGAACCAGCAGAAAATGGTGATGGTGTGGAACGAAAATAGCGGCCGGAAAACTTTTTGCGTATCACGCAAAAAGGCAAACGGGCGCCGCGTCATTTTCGTGAACACGAACAGGCTCCATTTTCACTGGTTCGGAGCATAGGTTTGAAAAACCACCTGCTTTTTTTGCTAAATCCCTCTATCCAGAAGATAGATCATGAGGCCTAAGAAGCTCATGACGCCGGTCACAATCCAAAAGCGCATCACAATCTTGGACTCTGGCCACCCGCTCGCCTCCAGATGATGATGAATCGGCGACGAAAGAAAAACCTTTTTGCCGCGAATCTTTTTTGAGCCCACTTGAATGATCACCGAAAGTGACTCTACAACCAAGATAAATCCAAACAGCGGCAAGAGCAAGATAGAATTCGTCAGCATTGCAACCACGCCAAGCGTCACTCCAAGCGACATCGCGCCGGTATCCCCCATAAAAAATCGCGCAGGAGGAATATTAAACCATAAGAATGCGAGAAGCGCACCCGTAATGACAAAACAAAAAGTGGCGAGATTGATCCTGCCTTGCATAAAAGCAATACCGCCGTAACTTGCAAATGCGATAAGCAGAACTCCCCCGGCAAGTCCATCAAGGCCATCAGTCTCGTTCACCGAAAACGATGTTGCAGAAATAATAAAGATAAATAATGGGATATACCATGGGCCGATACTATAGTTTCCCAAAAAGGGAACGTGCAAAACGTCCCAGTCGAGCTTGAAATAAAACCACCACGCGCCAACAATGGCAATCAAGGTAAAGATAAACAAGCGATAGCGAAGACTTAATCCCCCGCCATACGGACCGATCTTTTTGACATTCAGAATATCATCAAACAGGCCGACAAGCGCGGATGCGACAAGCGCTCCAAGAGGCAGCAATGTCTCCGGACGTGTCAAAAAATTGAGTGACCGAAAAAAATTGTTGTCGCTCACTCGGTTCACATAGAAAAAAACGAGAGCAAGAGCGAGCGTTGTTCCCCAGACGAGAACACCCCCCATTGCCGGCGTACCCGATTTCTTTTTATGCAGGTTCGAGGCAATGGGCGCACTTTCAGCAGACCGAATCTGCTTGCCAAGCTTGTACCGATACAAAATATGTGTTAAAAGTGGAGTCCAGAGGACAGCGACAACAAAAGAGAGTGTCGTGAGAAACAAAATTTTGAGGAGTGGTAAGTTTCCCATTACGTGTTGCGAAGGACAATAAACGTTGCTTCGACAAGGAGAATCGCCTGAAGAAGGAAAGATGAAGCGAGAAGAAAATAACCGAGAAGCCGTTCATGAGGCCATCTCCACAAAGCAAGCAAGGTATTGACGCAAAAAATTGCAAGAGCCGTGAGCGGGTACACAAACAGCTCATGCCAAGCTCCAATCCGATCAACTCCAAAATAAATGTTATAATGAATAACGAAGAAGCCTTCCCCCCTATGGATCCCGTAGAAGAGAAAGACCCACGAAGCAAAAAGAAGGAGGAGGGACGGAAAAAGAAAATACCCAATTGTTCTCTCTTGAAATATGCTCGATAAAACAGGTTTCATACGGTCATGGCATACGATGTGTGCTGCGTTGCTCCTTATTGTGCTTTTTGGGCTTGAGCTGCACGGAGCGAGGAGTCTTGGTCAAACGATTGATGAAGGAGCGCATATTGGAGCAGGATATTCCTACCGGAAGACTGGAGACTTTCGGCTCAACCCAGAGCACCCGCCGCTCATGAAATTGCTTGCCGGATTGCCCATCATTTTTTTACCGATTGACCAGAGCATTTTCCAGAGCGATGCATGGCACGCCTCTGATCAATGGGGATTTGGATATGCCCTTCTGTATGACTCGGGGGTGTCACACACAACCATTCTTTGGCTTGCTCGTCTCCCCCTTATGCTCTCTAGTGTACTCCTCGCGTGGCTTGTTTTCAAGTGGACTCGGAATTCTTTCTCGCCTGCTGCTGCGCTTTTTGCGCTGACTCTTCTTGTTTTTGACCCCAATATCATCGCTCATGGGAGCCTTGCGACGAATGATGTCCTCACGACGCTGCTTTTTTTCGCATCCTGTCTTTCGTTTTGGCGTTTTCTCGAACACCAAACCTGGCAGCGGGGACTTGGGGCAAGCGTGTGTATTGCGCTCACAGCGCTCACAAAATTCACAGGATTGACGCTCTTTCCGATTCTCGCAATTGTTGCTGTTGTGGTTCGCCTGCATGAGGCTTCCCCCATGCACACTCTCCCGCACATTTCTTTGAAAAGGATGATAGCATTTTTTGGAGGAGCGCTTGGGGTGTTTGCCCTCGTGATGTGGGTTTTGTATGGATTTGAGCTCACGCGTCCGCTAAGAGATCCATCGCTTCAGGCAGCGCTGAATCGAGCTCGCGCGGCGCATGAGAGCGGACTGGGTGCCAACCAGCCGCAACCTATTCCGACGCTGTACCCCCTCTTGTTTGAAGATGGTGCAGCATCTCGAGTGATCTGGTGGACACTTGAGAATGTTCCAATCCCGGCCTATCGCTTTTTTTTCGGGTTCGGCTCGTTTTTGAATCATCAGATCTTTGGGCATCGAGCATATTTGCATGGAGTAGAGCAAGAGGGCGGGTTTGTCCAGTATTTTCCTCTTGCCTTTTTATGGAAAACGCCGATGGCGACGCTTCTGTTGCTTTTCGTCGGCATCGTGGCGGCAGGCTCTCTGTACTTCCGAACATTTGGCCTCCGTTTGCGGCTGAAGCAGGTGTTTTTGACTATTCCAACGCAGTATTTCATCCTTCTTATCCCGCCGATCCTTTTTTTTCTCTCAACCCTCACGAGCCGGATTAACATTGGGCACCGGCATATTCTTGTGGTGTATCCATTTCTGTATGTCCTTTTGGGCGCGTTATTCACACTTCCTTTGCAGCACAAGATGCAAACAGTGTTCCGCGCGCTTCTCCTCACGATGGTCGCGATTTCAGCAGCGTTTATTGTGAGCATCCATCCGTTTGAACTGTCATACATGAACGAGTTGGTGGGTGGGCCAACAAGGGGTTATGAATATCTGTTGGACTCAAACTACGACTGGGGGCAAGGTTTACCACGCGTTGCTGAGTACATGAAAGAGAATCATCTTGAGACAGTGTATCTCTCCTATTTTGGAAATGCAAAACCCGAGGCATACGGGATTCAGTATGCTCGGCTGCCGAAAGATCCTTCGACGTTTGAGCAAGAACAGCTTCACGGAACAGCTATCGCGAGCATCACCCATCTTGTGACCGACGAGGAATACTTTTGGCTGCGCAACTACCCTATCGTCGCACGAATCGGCTACAACCTCGTGGTGTTCAAGCTAGAGTGAAAAGCTGAACACATCTTTCACGCGGCACCACCCTCGCTTCAATCGCCAACAAAGGCGCTGCTCCGGGCCGCGTCGGCCGACCCCACCGGGTCGGTCGCGCTTTTCCTCGCGCTCGCTCGTCCCGCACTGTCAGTCCTTGAGCAATGTCATGGTGAGCTTGTCGAACCATTGTCGAAGGATCTCAGTGCGGGACACCGTGGCCGCTCGCGCTGCGGGATCCCTACGCAGCATCCTTTGCGGGTGATGCCGCGGGAATGAGTGGAACGACAGCCAAAATACATTCGAGAACCACACCCCCACTGTTTTTCAAGAGGTGAGATCACGACGGGTGGCAGCGGGAAAGCGGTCACACCGAGCGTAGTGCGAGGGCGAAAGCCCGAGCCTGGAGCGAGGTGTGACAGGGTGCCCGCTGACAGCCTGCCTGCCGGTAGGCAGGGACCCGTGAGGATTTCAACTCTTGAAAAGGCGTGGTTCGAGGAAGTATTCTGGCTGGTCGTTCCACGCGTACTCCGAAGCGACACCTTTTCGGACTCGCGGATTTTGGAAAGATCCTTCGTCCGCCGCTGGCGGACTCGGGAGTTCTGGGTGACTGAAGCGAGAGTTTGTGGTATAATATAGGGACTAAAAACAAAGTTGCCACATGATTTTCATTGAGAAAGTCAGGCATGCGTTGCTTACGCAAAAAATCCTGACTGAAAAAGAGATTGAGCAATACATCCAGGAGGCTCAAAACAAAGACATTTCACTGGAAGAATACCTCATTCAACGAGAGCTTGTTCCTGAAGACAAGCTTTTTCAGGCACTTGCCGAAGAATTTCACATCCCCTTTGTTGACCTGTCAGCGCAAACGATTGATCCGAAAGTCCTGCACCTCATCCCTGAAAGCATTGCTCAAGCGCATCAGGTTGTCGCATTTCAAACCACAGAGAAGGAGATCGATGTCGCCGTGATGGATCCGGATGACATTCAAACACTGGATTTCATCCGCAAGAAAACGCATCTTGAACCGCGGCCGCATCTCACCACCTCCCGGAGCTTAGGTGCAGCGCTCAAGCTCTACCATCGCGGGATTCAAGAACAGCTTGGAACAGGAGGAGCCAGCCGAGCGCGAAGGCAAGAGCCTGTAAAGCCTCTTGATCAACTCGCCGAGGATTTGCCCGTGATTCGCATTGTGGACACGCTCCTTGACCAGGCCATTTACGAGGATGCATCTGATATCCACCTCGAACCCACTGACGAATCCGTAACGGTTCGTTTTAGAGTGGACGGCATTTTGCACAAAGTGATGACATTGCCGCTTGAAACACAGCACGGCGTTGTGGCGCGCGTGAAGGTGCTTTCAAAACTTAAACTTGATGAGCACCGCCTTCCGCAAGACGGCCGATTCAAAATCAACCAAAATAAAGTGCGCATGGCTGTTCGTGTGTCGATCATTCCAGTCTACAACGGTGAAAAGATTGTCATGCGGCTCTTGAATGAATCTGCGCAAGTGTTAACGCTCGACGGGCTTGGCATTGTCGGCAAACCGCTTGAAATCCTCGAAAAAAACATCAAAAAACCAAATGGAATTATTCTTGTCACCGGCCCAACCGGATCAGGAAAAACAACAACACTCTACACGATTCTGAACATCTTGAACACGTCAGAAGTCAACATTTCGACCATTGAAGATCCAATCGAGTATCGGATCCATGGCGTGAATCAAAGCCAGGTCAACCCGGTCATCGGTTTTTCATTTGCCAATGGTCTTCGCTCGCTCCTGCGACAAGATCCGAACATTATTATGGTTGGTGAAATTCGTGATCCTGAAACGGCTGAAATTGCTGCTCAGTCAGCCATGACCGGCCATCTTGTGCTTTCAACACTCCATACCAATGACGCCGTTACCGCGCTGCCTCGGCTCAAAGACATGCGCGTCGAGCCATTCCTTATCGCATCCACAGTGAATGTCGTTATTGCGCAACGTCTTGTCCGGAAGCTCTGCGAAAAATGTAAGGTGGAATACGATCCATCTGAGGAAGAACAACATGGCATCAAGGAAACGCTGGGCGTTGAATCGATCGCCGCGTTTGCTTCCAAAGAATCCGCTGACCCCCAAAAAAAATCGGCGGTGCATCTCTATCGCGGCAAAGGATGTGATGAATGCGGCGGAGACGGGTACAAAGGCCGACTCGGAATTTATGAAATTTTGGAATCAACGAGTGAAATTCGAGAGGCAATGCTCCAAAATAAATCAACCGAGCAGCTTCGAGAGATCGCCGCGAAGCAAGGGATGCGAACGATGTCGGAGGATGGATTGCTGAAAGCTCTCCGCGGCCTCACCTCTATTGAGGAAGTTTTCCGCGTGACAAAATCAGATGAATAAACAACCAACCAACGGGACATCCGAATATCACGAAGAGAAACCGAAACGGTTTTTATTGAAACGCGTTTCTTCGATTGATAAAATTTTCTTCACGCAGCATCTTGAAGTCATGATTCGCACAGGATTTGCCGCTGCGGGCGCGCTCGACGCTATTTCGCGCGCTGTCAACAATTCGTATTTTAAGTCTGTTATTCTCGAGCTCCAAAAGGGAATCGAGCGTGGAGAAACTCTGAGCGAGAATCTTGAAAAATACCCAAAAATTTTTTCTGAAATCTACATAAGTATGATTCGTTCAGGAGAAGTTTCTGGAAAACTCGACAGCGTGTTGAAGCAGCTCACGATCCAGCAGCGGAAACGATATGAACTCATCGCAACCATTCGAAGCGCACTCGCGTATCCTGTGATTGTTATTATGGCCATGATCGTTATCGGGACGGGAATGGCAATCTTTGTGCTTCCCCGCATCACTGAAATTTATGAAGACGTTGATGTCGAGCTCCCACTCCCTACGCGCATTGTCATTGGTATGAGTCACGTGCTCGGCTCTTATGGGATTTTTATTGGAGCTGGCGTTGTTCTCCTTGTGGTCGGTTTTATCCTCTGGTATCGGACAAAAGAAGGCAAACTCCTGTGGCACCGCTTCTTTCTGAAGCTTCCGGTTGCTGCCCCGATTCTCAAAAAAATGAATCTTGCGGCGTTTGCTCGAAATTTTTCTTCTCTCATTCAAACCGATATCCCCATTATTGAAACGCTGCAAATCATCGCGCGCACCATGCCGCTTGTCCCCTATCGCGAACACCTTGCAAAAGCCTCGCTTGAGCTTGAGAAAGGTGTCGAGATTCATACAGTTCTCGAAGCGAGGTCTGATCTTTTTCCATCGCCAGTCCCTGATATTATCTCAATCGGCGAACAAACCGGCACACTCGACAGTGTATCGGGTGATCTTGCGTCGTTCTATGAGGAAGACGTTTCAAACACGATGAAAGGCCTCACCACGCTGATCGAGCCGCTCTTGCTCTTGGTTCTTGGAGTTGTCGTTGGCGGTATCGCCGTTGCCGTGCTCCTGCCTATTTATTCATTGGTTCAAACAATCTAATGTCAAAAGGACTCACCCTTCTTGAAATCCTTGTTGTGCTTGGCATCATCGGCGTTTTGATTACGTTCGGCACGTTGAACCTGCGCGAGTATCAGCGCGTTTCAGAAGTTGCGCAGTCGGCAGAAGATCTTTCGACCGTGCTTCGAGAGGCGCAAAGCCGATCCATGGCCGTGGTGGATCGCCTGCCGCATGGAGTGCACATCGAAACGAGCAACTCCACCTACGTTCTCTTTTCTGGTGCAACATTCAACATGGGTGATCCTGCCAACCGCACGTATACGCTCCCCACGTCTGTTGAATTTCTTGATCCATCTCTTGCTGACGGGGGAACGAGTGTTCTGTTCTTGCAACTTACGGGCAGCACAGACACTTATGGCACAGTCACGCTCCAATCAAAAACGAATTCGACCATGACACGCACGATTACGATTACCAATGAAGGCAAAATTCACATTCAATAACGGATTCGGGCTCATCGAAATTGTCGTCACGCTCGGATTGATTGGCACGTTATTTGTGGCGAGCTTTCCCCTGCTTGCCATGACACTCCAGCAGATTCGACGAGCTGAAAATGAATCGCGCGCCACGTTTTTGGGGCAAGACGCAATCGAGGCTGCAAAAAATCTTCGCGATCAGTCATGGGGTTCAATCGAGGCGCTCGATGCAAGCGAATTGTATCATCCAACCATTCAAAATGGTGAATGGGCATTTGTCCTCGGAACCGAGGCACTCGAATTAATCTTTACGCGATCCACCCAATTTTTTGTTGTGGAGCGAGATGAAAACGGCACGATTGTCGAGTCGGGCGGGACCATTGATCCGAATACTCGAAAAGTGGAATCGAAAGTCACATGGACTGAACAAGGCAGCGCACGAGAGACGAAACTGATCACCTATCTTTCGAACTTTGCATTTGCCGACGGCTTTATCGAAACATTCACGCAAACGAATCAGACGGATTTTGCAAAAGGTTCAGGCACATCGACCGATATTTTTCGTTCACCAGGCAATATTCGCCTTGATTACACCATGCTCAAAGGCGAAAACTTTAACAGCTACGCGAATGGAGGCGACCCGACCGGATGGGTGGATACAAAGGCGGATTTTAGCCTTGCACAAGATGACGCGCTGTTCAAAATCTACGATGTTGATACGAAAGTTTTTGGTTCTCGGGGAAATCACAGGGATGTCCATTCGCATCTTGTCCAAGCAGGGTCTGATGCGTGGACAAATTATGAAGTCTCGGGCCGATTTTTTCTTGAAGATGAAGATGATGTTTTCGGAATCACATTCTTCTCAAAGTACCCCACGGCTGACAAATACTACAGCTTCGCAAATATCGGTGATGACGGAACGCTCATGATGTCGGGTCGCGGCACCTCGCTTACCTCTCGAGAAGGGGGATGGGATAGCGGAGTGACCCCTGAAGAGGAGACATGGTACCGTTTCCGCGTTCAGGTAAAAGATGTTAATGCGCAAACGCATATTGCCGGCAAGGCGTGGAAGGCGAGCGAAGCTGAACCGGCATCCTGGCAGACAACCTCTTTCGATGACAGCGCAACCCGCTCCTCAGCCGGAACCATCGGAATGTGGGTATCGGCGGGAGACGATGTCTACCTTGATGACGTTGAAGTCCGCTCTCTCGCATCGTATACGACACCGGGAGTGTACGAATCCATGCTCTTTGACACCACGACCCCATCGCATTTTGATACCATGACGTGGGAAGCCGATATGCCACAAGGGACATCGGTCGAGGTTCGGCTGCGAACAGCGGCAAGTCAAGGTTTACTCCTGAGCGCTCCCTGGTATGGGCCGACGAGTGGTGGAGACGCCTATACACAAAACACGGTTTCTCAAAAAATCAATTCGATCCACTCGGGTGATCGATGGATGCAATATCAAGTGACACTTGCAACCACGAACGCACCGGTTTCACCCTCATTTGAAGAAATTCACATTACGTATGCCGAAAAATAGCGCAACACGCGGATTCACTCTTTTAGAAATGGTTGTCTACATCTCAATTTTTGCAACAGTGGTCGTCGTGCTGACGACGATTACGCTGACAATTCTTTCAACAAAAAACCAAACACGGGCTTCGAGGATCACCTATGAAGAGTCGCGGTTTATTCTTGAACGCATTAACAATCGCATCCGCATCGCTCCGGGAATGGACACCGGCAACTCCGTCTTTGGGCAAAGCCCGGGCAAGATTGTGCTGAAAAGCCCTGTTGCAGAAACGAATTTGACAACGATCGAGCTCGTGGACGGGGTTGTGGTTGAGACGATTGCCGGAGATGAGCCATCCGCTTTAAGCTCGGCCGACGTTGAGGTCACTGACTTACTCTTCACACTCGTTCGATCATCGGAAATCGAAAATACGATTCAAACATCCATCACGATTCGATTCCGCAATGAAAATCGAAAAGATCTCTATGCAGAAACAGCGCTCACAACGCAAGCAAGTTTTCGGAATGATTTCCCGTATTCATGGATCCAAACCGATTGGTCGGGAGGCGGCGGTCAGGACGTGTGGTCAAACCCGACGCAATTTTTGGCGAACGCCGATGCGCATCTCGACAATACAAGCTGCCCGGGTGACGCGAGGCTCGCGAATAATCCCGACGAAATCGTCATCCACGTTGCTGACGTCTGTGACTTTCACGGATTTTTTCACTTGCAAGAAGATGTCACTGGGGCAGAGGGTGTGCGTATGGAGGATATGCCGAACCTCGGGGCGCGCGTTGGTGGGTATTCTGGCAACGCGGCAGACAGCAACCCATCAAATTATTTTGATACGACATTTAAAGCACAATCCGGGAAACTCTATCATATTTGGGCACGAATGAAAGTTGCTGCGGATAGCGATTTCGGCACATCAGACTCCATGTACATTCAGTTTAACGATTCGCTCGAAAATGGAGACCCCGTGAATCGTATTGGAACAAGTCAGGGACTCGTCGTTGGAAACAGACTCCAAACATGGGTATGGAATGATATGAGAACGGGTGGGATTGAAAATACGGGAAACATTATCACGTTTGAGCAGAATGGCGATCATACCCTTCGTGTCCAAAGGCGAGAAGATGGAGCGGCTCTTGACCAGATTATTTTGAGTTCTGTCGCCTATATCAATTCCAAGCCGCCGAATGGAGCCATCTTTCCGGAGATGCATGAATCCCCGGCCGAGATCATCTCCTCGAAATTCGACGCGGGAGATGCGAGCGTCTTTGGTCAGTTGAAGTGGTCTGCGTATACGCCATCTGGAACATCGGTAAAGTTTCAGCTGCGGAGTTCAGACTCATCCTCTACGCTTGATTCGGAAGCGTGGCAAGGGCCAACCGATCCGTCTGACTATTACACCATGAGTGACGTGGGGGTGAATGCCCTCCATGATGGCGACCGATGGATTCAGTATCGCGCTCTCCTTGAATCCACAACCGCCGCAGAAACGCCAATGCTCAACTCTGTCTCACTCTCCTATTCAAACTAATATGCGCTCCGAACGAGGGTACACATCGCTCATTCTCACAGTTGCGCTTGGATCTCTTTTTCTGGTGGTTCTTTCATCGCTGCTTCTTATCACACTGTCTGATGTTCGTATTGTCACAAATAGCGTGAATGGGCTCCGAGCGTTTCATGCTGCGGAGGCAGGTGCGGAACGAATCATCTCTGATTGGAATATTGATCCTGTCCCGACTGCCGGCCGAGCGTTTGAGAATGAACCGCTTACTGATGCGCAAGAGACGAGCGTCGGAACATATACCATTGATGTCTTTGATTTAGGCGGAGGAAAATGGAGAATCGAGAGCGAAGGGACAAGCAAAAATGCAATCCGAAAAATTCAAACTGATGTGAATGTGGGCTTGGGCGGCCCGTCATCTGCCTTTTCAAAAGCCCTTGCAACGAATTCAAACATCTCGCTGCCGTCGAACATGCATATTTGGGGCGATATCTATGTTCACGAGGGATTTATTGAGACATGGAATTCAGGAGGAGTCTACGCAACGGACGGAAATGGAGCACAATACGACGACGAGCCCACATTGCTTCAGGCGCCGTTTGGGCGTCTCGAATATTACTACACCGGAGACGACGAGTGGATCGTCAACCCCAGGCAAACATTAAACGGCGATGCGTTTGGGTATTGGGAAAGCGCACAGAAGATTCAACGCACGACGACATGGCTCAATCCTCTCCACAATATTGGGAACCCTGATGTTGAAAGCAGCGGTCAGTACTACAACCGCGATAATCGCGGCAACGAAACCTTATTTCCCTCTGCTGCAGAGTTGTACAGACTGAAAACGGGAATTGCGGTTCGAAATTCCGATCATCCGCTTGAATTCCCCGATATCGACAATGGGACGTACGCGAACTTTGTGGCCTACTACGATTCCATCATGCCCGATTCGACAAAATGGCAAAATCTCAAAATCAAGGAGCCGAGCGGCGCGACGATTTCGCTCGCAAATGGCCGAAATTCAGCGATCATCGGAGCAACACCAAATGGAAATGGATTCCCAACGCAGTTTACATGGACAGGATCAGCTGTCCGCGATGATGGATCAGTCTATGAGGGTCCGCTTGAATTTGCCGATACGTTCGCTTTGTATGTCGACGGACCGGCGTCGTTTGATGGGCCGGTGGGAATGTCCGTGTTTACCGTGATCAGTTCAAGCACCACAACGATCGGCCAACTCACCGAGATCCCTTCAAACTTTAGCGTGATGAGTTTTGATGATATAATGGTCAATATCAATATTGACATCACCGGGGCGTTCTTTACCTCCGGCACATACACTGCAAGCACGCCGGCGAATGTTCGAGGAGTGATCGTTGCTCGGGCAGTCGACTTTCGCGGGGGCGGATTTGAACTCGTCTATGACCAAAATGTTGTCTTAGATGTCCGGCAGTGGTTGCCCGGAGGTTCGAACGGAAAAATTGACATTATTCGTTGGAGTGAAATACTTCCATGATGCGACGTACCCATTCTATAGGGCTTGATATCAGCGATCGTTCCATCCGATTCGCTCATCTTGAGGGTTCTTCAAAAGGCCCGCATCTCAAAGAATGGAAAGCGCTCGTTGTTCCGGAGGGGGTGATTGAGGATGGAATTATTCGCGAACCGCGCATCCTTTCTTCTCTTCTTGAAAAACTGATGCATGGACGCGATCGGCACCATCGCGAAGTCATTGTTTCGCTTCCTGAACGGCAATGTTTTGTAAAAACCATTACCGTTCATGAGGACCATCATCCGGTGAATACACGTGTCATGAAGGAGATCCAAGAAGATCTTCCATACGAACTCGACGAAGTTCTGACCGATTGGCAAGTCATGAAGCGAATCCAAAGCGGTCTCACCACGTCTTTTTCAATTCTTTTCGTTGCAGCTCCAAAAACGATTATTTCAGCGTATGAAGACGTACTTCAGAATGCTTCTCTTCTCCCAACGGCACTGGAGGTTGAATCGCTCGCGCTTGCTCGTGCGCTTCTTCCATGGAGTGGAAAAGCATCAAATGTGCTCATTGTTGATGCGGGCCGATCCATGACAAGTCTTGTGTTGTGCACCGGAGATTCGATCCAGCTTACCATTGGGACACGGGAATTCAGCGGGGAAAAGTGTACGATGGAAATCGCGAGACACAATTCTGTGTCACCAGAGGAAGGAGAAAAAATGAAAAAGGAATTCGGAATTACGAAGTCGAATGAAAAGGCGTGTACGAAAAGTCTTGAATCAATGCGTGAGGTTTTGCAAACCGTTCTCTCGTACCAAGAAAGCCGCTCATCAGATCACGCGCCCATTGATCATGTTTTACTCACTGGTGGATCCGCAAATATGCTTGGGCTCAATGACTATTTTGCAAAAACAACAGGCAGAGACGTTACTCTTGCCAACCCGCTCACGAATCTCTCTCAGGGCAAGAGCGACCCATCAATTCAACATGCATTGCTTTCGTATGCAACGGCCATTGGACTTGCTCTCCGCGCGTTTCAGCCCGCTGATACCCGCCTCCTATGAATCCCCTCACCCTCAATCTGCTTTCCGCCTCTCGACGAAAGACGACTCACTATGTTCGCCTGTCTCGCACGTTTCTCGCGTCGCTTCTTCTTGCTCTTATCACCTATGGTGCGATTCTTGGAATCCTCATGGGTGGGAACGTCTTTCTTGAACGAGAAAAGAAACAGGTGGAGCAGGAACTTGCGCAGAATGAAAAGATTCTTCGGGAACTTGAGGCATCAAACGCTGAAGCAAAAAGCATTCGCGGGGAACTTACGGCAATCAAAAAGAACCAAAAAGACTATCGCGTGTGGTCAGAAGCGCTTCGAGAGCTTTCGAGCTTTGACACACAAGGGATAAGGCTCACCGAGATGAGTTTTCAAAGCGCTGATTCGAGCTACCGTATTCGAGGGATAGCGGCAACCCGAGAATCGCTTGCGGAATACCAGCAAACTCTCGAGGACACCGACCGTATTCAGACAGTTGAGAGCCCGGTCTCAAGTTTCACCCAGCGCGAAAACATCCCCTTTCAACTCACGGGAACGTTTCTCCCGCCTCTTTTTTCACGATAATGTACTCAAATCTCCGTAATCGCACAATTCTCTTTGGACTGTTGTTTCTGATCGCGCCGCTCGCGATCCAACTTTTCGCTGTTCGACCGCTTCAACATTCTCGAGCCGTATTAACCCAAGAGATCAAAGCTGATATTCAAAAAAACTCGACGGTATTCTCCAGACTTCAACAATCATTTCAAGAATCAAACCGAGAGCGGCAACGATACGAGGCCTCGACTCTGCCTCAAGCGCTTCTCGACAAAGATTCCGTGATCACATTCTTCACCGGGCTTGAAGCACTCGGAAACTCCCGCGATATAGCGGTCACCATCACGTTCGGTTCTGAGCTGAAGCAAGATACAAATGGCGTTCAGACGATTGCAACGACAATCCATGGCCGAGGCGAATACATGAACATTCTCTCGTTTCTCCGTTCTCTCGAACAGGAGCCGTATTATGTAACGAGCACCTCGATCAGCATCGTGCGAGCAGCGGTTGCCGGTGAATCTTCAACCAATCCACAAATTGAACTTATCATCAATGGCGAAACAAACTGGAAATAGTCAAAAGAAAAAATTCTCACTTGGCGGGCGGCCGAGCGGCACAATGCTCCTTGTCTTTTTTGAGCGTTCGTTTTTCCGGATTGGTCTTGTGCTCGCGACTCTTGCGATTGTCGGAAGCGCTGCCTTAACCTTTCGTCATATCCAATCAACGATGCGGCAGAATCAACAATCCAACCCCACTGCTTCGTCACTCGAATCGGAGCAGAAGGCGCTTGAAGAAGTGCACGCAAAAAAACTCCAACTGGAGGATATCTCGACCGAGAGCCTTGTTAATCCGTTTGAATAGAGACAATGCGGCTCTTTTTGAGTGCGCCGTCGTATTTTTTTTGCTTTCGCGTTGAAAATCGAACCCGCCCAGATGAGAGGGCATAGAGGGTATCATCCTCGCCTCTTCGGACATGTTGACCGGGGTGGAAAACCGTTCCGCGTTGGCGCACAAGAATGCTCCCTGCTCGAGCGCGCTCACCGCTAAAAAGCTTCACGCCAAGTCGTTTCGACTGCGAGTCTCGTCCGAGTTGTGTAGAGCCCCCTGCCTTAGTATGTGCCATAGGATTATTCGGAGGGGAAAACCCAGAAGGGGTTTTCCCCTTCCGATACCTCCCCTTTCCAAGGAGGCCTCGGGCACAAGCAAAGCTTGATGCCCTCGGCAATATCAAAAATTATAACGAATACATACCATGTCCTTTGAGCCTTGTCAAATGTTTGGAAAAGAAAAGTATTTTTGTGAATCGAGGGAGACTCTCGCTCCGCTGGATCGATTCAAAAAATCCTTTTCTTTTCCAAACATTTACCCCCTCTTTGAGTGTGCAATTGAAGCGGCGATGAAGTCGCGGTACAATGGGTGCGGGCGAAGCGGGCGAGAAAGAAATTCGGGGTGAAATTGCGTGCCGACAAACCACGGGTGATCGCGAAGTTCGATAATTTCCACAAGGGTTTTCGCCGGGTACACTCCTGAGAATCGAACTCCGGCTTCTTCCATTGCTTTTCGATAGTCGTTATTGAACTCAAATCGGTGTCGATGCCGTTCAAAAATTTTTGGCTTTTTGTAAGCACGGAATGCTAAAGAATCTTTCGCGAGCGTACATGGATACAACCCAAGACGCATTGTCCCACCCATCCGTTTCCGTTGGATGTTTTCTTGCTGGAAGGGGTTGGCAATGATGACCGGTTCGGGTGTTTTGGGATCAATTTCTCGAGTATTCGCTTTGGGTTTCTTGAGTACGTTCCGCGTAAACTCTACACAGGCAAGTTGCATGCCATAGCACAACCCGAAATATGGGATATTGTTCTTTCGCACAAATTCAATGGCGCGAATGACGCCTTCAATGCCGCGCGACCCAAATCCACCCGGAACAATAATCCCATCATATTTTGCAAGCTCACGGACTTTTCGCGGATTGCGTTCGTACTGTTCAGCATCAATCCATGTCATCTGCGGTTTGCGCTTGTGATACCACGATGCGTGCTTCACTGCCTCAATCACGGAAATGTATGAATCCGCAAGCGTGAAGTTCCCTGTGCCAAAGTATTTGCCGACAACTCCAATCTTCACCGGTGTTCGCGAAGTTCGAATGCGCCGCGAAAGCGCTCGCCATGGTTCAAGACGAGATGGCCGGTTCGCAAGTGACAACGCGGAGAGCAATCGCTCTCCCAGGCGCTCCTTTTCAAACACCAGCGGCACATCATAAATCGAGTCAACATCCGGTGCAGAGATCACGTGTTCTTTTGGCACACCGCATGCAATAGACAACTTCTCACGCCGTCGGACGTCCAAAGGCTTTTCAGCGCGGCAGACAATGAAATCCGCTTGAATTCCGGCACTATTCAACGAACGAGATGCATATTGTGTCGGCTTGGTTTTCATCTCCCCTACCTTGCTCGGAATAGGCAAGTAGCTCACCAGCACAAATGCAACATCAGCCGGATGCTCCAGCTTCATCATACGAGCTGCTTCAAGAAAAAGAATATTTTGGTATTCCCCCACTGTTCCGCCGATCTCAATAACCGTGATATCCGCTTTTGCGTGCTTTTGCGCCGTGGTAATGCGGCGGATGATTTCCTCCGGAACATGAGGCACGACTTCGACGCACTTGCCGTGATATTCCAAATTCCGCTCGCGTTGAATCACCGTTTGGTAGACGCGACCGGTAGTGAAATAATTGACCGAGGTGATCGATTCATCTAGGAATCGTTCGTAGTTGCCAATATCCTGATCCGTCTCGTCGCCGTCATCCGTGACAAACGTCTCCCCATGTTCTGTGGGATTCATGGTCCCTGCGTCAACGTTGATGTAGGGATCGGCTTTGAGCGCCGTCACACGGTATCCTTTGCTCTTCAAAAGGAGCGACAATGCCGATGTCGCCACTCCTTTGCCGACAGAAGACATCACTCCACCAGAAACAAAGATAAATTTTGGATTTGGCATGCGGGATGATGATTATTCCAAACGAAAATACTCTCCGCGAACCTTGTTCCTCTAAAAATACTATGCCTCGCGGACGACGTTCACACGAAGAGGAACCGTTGCCCCTTGTCCCATACTCACGGTCACCGTATGTTCACCGATTCTTTTGACATGCTCGGGGAGTTCAACCCACTTCTCTTCTACTCCATGATACCCTACTTTTTCGAGTTGCGCAACAATATCTTTGGCCGTGATGCTTCCAAAAAGTTTGCCGTCTTCTGATGCCCGAGCTTTAAACTCCAAAACCACGTCTTTCGCACCTTCAAGCATTTTTTGGATCTCGTCCTTCTTCTTTTGTTCACGTCGGGTGCGAGCCGCCTCCATGTGGTTGGCCACTTTCATATTCCCGGTATGAGCGAGCATTGCCATGCCCCGCGGCAAGAGGTAATTTCGCGCATACCCAGGTTTGACGGTTTTTACGTCTCCTCGGATCCCTAAGGTTTCAATATCTTGCAAAAGAATAACTTTCATACGGTTCGCGACTTTAACGATAGCGAATGGTGAACTCATGAAACTCACGAGTTGCAGTTTGCCATGTTTCTCGAACAGAGTCAACCCTTGCGCGCCGCGGGCCTTTTTGAGCCCACTCCCGAAGTTCCAAGAGAGAACCTCGAGGACCTTCAGCCACAATCTCCACTTCCCCCTCGGGTGTATTTCTCACATACCCGACAAGCCCAAGGTTTGTTGCCGTTTCGGTCGTACTCTCGCGGAAAAACACTCCTATAACAAGGCCAGTAATGCGTAGGGTCACACGCTCCATTATTTTCCTTCATCAAGGTATTGAAAGGCACGGTCGAGCTGCGGGTCGCGATCGTTGTTATAGTCGTCTTCGGTGAGTTCCACGATAATGTCCGGCGTCACACCCTCGTTGTCGATCACTCGTCCTTTGGGCGTGAGCCAGCGCGCGATGGTCAATTTTGCCGATGAGCCGTCGTCGAAGTACGTAATATCTTGGACAGATCCCTTGCCGAATGTCTGCTCGCCGATCAGCACAGCTTTTTTGTAATCTTGCACTGCACCGGCGACAATTTCGGATGCTGACGCGCTCCCACCATTCACCAAAAGAACTGTTGGAGCATCTTTCAAACGCGCTCGGCCAACCGCCGGGTGCTCCTTAACAATTTGCGAAGAATCCTCCTCGAGCACGATCGTTTCATCTTCAATAAACTCAGACGCGACCTCGACCGCCGTTGTCAAAAATCCTCCTGGGTTATTTCGCAGATCAAGAATGACTCCATCAAACCCATCCAGCACGTAGGATTGGATCGCTCCATCAAAAAGACTTTGTGTATCCGATGCAAACTGCGTCATTTTGATATACACAATTTTCTTGCCGGCCGGAGTTGTTTTTTCTTCATACGTTACGGACTCGATGTGAATTTCTTTGCGGGTAATGGCAATCTCACGGTTGTCCTCTTCGTCGCCGCGATGAATGACCAATGTCACGACCGTGCCTTCTTCTCCACGGATCTTTGAAACCGCTTCAGAGAGTGTCATCCCCTCGGTGTCTTCTCCATTGATGGAGAGAATCGCATCAGCGGCCAAAAGACCGGATGTTTCTGCCGGACTCCCAGAGAGAGGCGCGACAACCTGAAGCTGTTCGTTCTTGATGGCAATTTCCGCCCCAATCCCCGTAAAGGTTCCGTTAATCGTATCTTCAAACTCTTCGGTTTGTTCCGGTGTGAAAAAGAGCGAGTATGGATCATTTACACTTTGCACAAGCCCCCGCATGGCACCGTACAGCAACTGCTGCTCGTCAACTGGCTGATCAACATAGTTCTCTTGGATCGTGTTCCACACTTCCCAAAAATTTGTAATATCAACATTTGCCGGTGCTTCTCCTGTGACCTTACTCAGTACGTTCCGAAAGCTGGTCGTTGTCGATTTCACCGATGAACCGACCACAAATCCGAATCCAAAAATTCCCGCAGCGGCAAGAAGAACAAAGTACATGACAAATCCTCGCTTCAGAAAAGAACTCCTTTTTTGGTGTTGATGTTGTTCAATCATATATTTTCACGGATAATCGAAGCTCCAAGCGCTTGAAGTCGCTCTTCAATCTTCTCGTATCCTCGATCGATCTGCTCAATATTCAGTATACAACTTTCGCGCTTTGCCACAAGCGCTGCAATAATCATGGTCGCTCCAGAACGAATATCGAAACCCATGATCTCGGTGCCGGTAAGAGGCGTGGGGCCAACGATCAGGGCGCGATGAGGGTCGCAAATCGTAATGTTTGCCCCCATGCGCACGAGCTCTTCCAGATATTTCTGACGCCCTTCGTACATCCATTCATGAATCAGCGATGTGCCTCGCGCCTGCGTGAGCATCACGGCAAGAGGCGGTAAAAGATCAGGGGAACAGCCGGGATACGGCATGCTATTCAATTTGCTCACTCCACGAAGTTCTGCAGGCTTCACAACGCAATCGGTGATCGTGTATTGCCCATCCGGATCGTTTCGTTCGTTTGTGAATGAGAAATCCACACCGGCTTCGTCAAACTTCGCACATTCAAGACGTGAAAATGCCGGGACGATATTCTGGATGATGAGCGAAGAATGTGTCGCGGCAGCAAGCGCGACGAACGTTCCTCCCTCAATATGATCGGGCATGATCGTGTGTTCTGCTGCGTGCAGTGTCGAGGCGCCAGTCACTGTCACGTCATGCGTTCCAATACCCTCAATCGCCACTCCAGTTTTCTGCAAGAACCGACAGAGATCTTGAATGTACGGCTCAGAAGCCGCGTTGTGAATCACCGTGGTGTCAGGAATTTGCGCGGCAGTGAGAATGACGTTTGCGGTACCGGTCACGCTCATTTCCGTCATGACCACTTCTCCGCCATGCAAATGATCGGCGCGCAAGGTATAAAACTCCCCTGACCCTGTAATCTGCATTCCGAGTTTTTCAAGAGCGAGAAAATGCGCGTCTATTGGCCGTGCTCCAATTTTATCTCCGCCCGGGAGCGGCATGCTCATTTCTCCGACACGCGGCGTGACCGTACTGAACAAATAGCTGGACATGCGCATTTTTCGCACCGTCTCGGTGTCGAGTTTGGTGATATCAAGGTCGCTCCCTGAAATTTCGAGCGTGTGCTCATCTTTCCACGTGACGTGAACGCCTAAAGCAGAATAGACATCCACCAAGCGCCGGACATCAAGAATGTTTGGAACATTGTGAAGAATCGAGGTCCCTTGTGTAAGCGTCGCAGCAGGAATAATGCACGCCGCGGCGTTTTTTGCTCCACGCGCCTCAATGACGCCAGAAAGAGCCTTTCCTCCCTGAATTCGAAACTGCTGTGCCATAGAATAATTTTCTCGGATCTGATAGAATGAACTTCATCATGATGCCATACTTTTTGCAAACGGTCAACGAAAAACATGGATATTAAACTGCGCCGCGGGCTCTATCTTTCGTTCATTCTGGCTTTTATCGTCCTCTCGCCGATTATTCTTGGGTATGCCCGCGGGTATCGGTATTCTTTCCAGCAAAAGCGCATTGTCCAGACAGGGATTGCGATCTTGGAATCTCAACCAAGCAATGCGAATATCGTTATTGACGACCAACCGACCGATATGCGCACGCTTGCAACGATAAAGAATCTTCGTCCCAACGATTACGTTTTTACCGTCAGAAAAGACGGCTACGCCCCGTGGTCAAAGAAGCTCACGATCAGCGCAGGCGCGGCGACGATTGCTGATCGGATTACGCTTTTTCGAGAGCAGCCTGAACAAAAGAATGTGCGTGACGATCTTCTCACGCTCGCTCTCCGCTCAAGACGCGAGGAAATTCTGTATACCGTCAAGAGAGAGGACGGCGCGACAGAACTCCATCGCTACCATACCGGTTCTGCAAGTGATATTCTGATTTACGAAACACTGGATCCAATCGAATCGTACACACTTTCGCGTCATGGAACAGCGGTGTTGATCTCTCAAACGCCCGCGGTCGGGAATCCACGCGTCATTGTTCAAAATACCTATCGCCCATCAGACAACATTCCCCTCTCCGATCTGGTGGATGTGCCGATCCTCACCACTCGCTGGTCGGAGGATTCCGATGATGTGGTTTTTGTGCGGTCGGCAGAAAAATCCTTCATTGCCAATCTCTCCACTCGGCGCGTTCTTGAACTCGATCTGAAGGAGTTTGAAAATGCGGTGTACTTTCTCACGCATGTGCATCTCTATACTGTTCAAAACGGAGTCCTCACCATGATCAACACGGAAGACCAAAAGCGTCAAATCCTCTCTGAAGGAATTACTGGGAGCATTTCCACGTGTCCATATTCGTCAGATCGACTGGCGATCAGTTCGCTCAAGAATCAAAAATTCATGATCCTCACTGATCTTGAAAACTCGCCCAAGATTCACACGCTCGATCAGCGCGTCACAGGATGCGAGTGGTCGCATGACGGGAGTGAGCTGTTATTTTGGAATGAGTTTGAGATCGGCGTGTACTCAATCAAGACGCGAGTCACGGAGATTCTGAATCGGGTGAGCACTCCTATTCGACTTGTGCAGTTTTTCCCGAATGAGTTTGCAGTTGTGGTTCTTACGGAAGATGGAACCGTTTCGGCGCTTGAACGCGACGGCCGTGACCGGAGAAATCATTCTGTACTTGGAGAGGATGTGGATTTTTTTACGCTTTCAAATGATGGGAAAAGTCTCTTCGTTGAGAGAAAGGATGATGCAACAGGCTTTTTGAGTCTTGAATCGTTGACTATTCAGTAAGGTATGCGCAAAGAGCCTTTTGCCACGAGCGAAGCGGCGGCATTTTTGTGTTGTGCAAGGAGGAGGTGGCCGGACGTTTCGTTGGTGTAGGGTAATCTTTTGTCTGGATCGGGGTCACGGTGACAGCGCTTTTCGAAAGTGAAAAAATCTCGCAAGCAAAGGCGTACCATGTGGTCTCTTCTTCGTTCACGGCGTGGTAGATGCCGTACGGATAGTGATTCGCGTGCTCAAGAAGGAAGCGTGTTGCGAGTGCAACATCTTTTGTCCAAGTCGATTTGCCGTGCTGATCATTCACGACTCGTATCTCTGATTTTTCGCGAGCAAGGCGGAGCATCGTATCGACAAAATTCTTACCGTTTTTCCCGTAGAGCCAGGAGGTGCGAAGAAGATAATACGCATCGCTGTTCAGGGCGAGTTGCCGCTCCCCTTCGACTTTTGAACGCCCATAGGCGCCAATGGGATGAACCGGATCATCTTCGCGATATCCCTCTTTACGCGCTCCATCAAAGACATAATCCGTGCTGTAGTGCACCAACACAGCTTTCGCCTTTTTTGCTGCACGCGCAAGGATGCCAACGGCTTCTCCATTGATCTGTGTGGCGAGCGCTTCTTCAGATTCTGCGCCATCGACATTGGTATATGCCGCGGCGTTGATCACGACAGTGGGTTTCACCTCTTCTAACGTCCGCCGAACTTGTAACTCGTTCGTAATGTCGCAGTTGGACTGATCACGTCCAATCGGCGACAAATCAGAAAACACCTCCATCAGGTCTGTCCCCAACATGCCCTTCGCCCCGAAAATAAGAAGTTTCATACTCATTCAAAGATATAGCCCACGGGTCCTGTCAGCGGGCACCCTGTCACACCTCGCTCCACGCTCGCTTCGCTCCCAGCTACGCTCGGTGTGACCGCTTTCCCGCTGCCACCCGTCGTGACCTCACCTCTTGAGAAGATGTGGAACGACAGCCAGAATACGTTCGAGAACCACTTCCCGAGGAGGGGGTAAGGAGATCGCGAGAACGGAAAGGGGTCGCGGAGGAGGCTCCGGAGGCCCGAGCGGGCATGGATGCCGGTCGAATCGACCGGCAGAGCGAGGGCCGAGGAAGAGCGCAAAATCCTCGCAGGGGATTTTGACGCGTACTCCGAAGCGACACCTTTCCGGGCTCGCGGATTTTTGAGAGATCCTTCGACTCGCTTTGCTCGCTGAAGGCATGACAGTTCTGCTGGTGACTCAAGCGATTAAGAATTCTGATACTGCTTTTTGTAGTACTCGAGATACTCGCCGCTCTTGAGCGGTTTCCACCACGACTCATTCGCTTTGTACCACTCAATGGTCGCCTCAAGCGCGCGGTCAAGGTCATATTCAGGTTTCCATCCAAGTTTAGCGAGTTTGGACCAATCAAGAGAATACCGACGGTCATGGCCAAGCCGGTCTTTGACATACTCGATCATGTCCTCGGACGTGCTCATGGCGGCAAGAATCTTTTTTGTCAGCTCAAGGTTTGTGATTTCATTGCCCGATCCGATGTTGTACACTTCTCCGATCTCCCCTTTTGTCATGATCGTATCAATGGCTCGGCAGTAGTCTTCGGTATAAATATACTCGCGAACATTCAATCCATCACCATAGAGCGGAACTTTTTTCCCTTCCATCAGGTTGGTAATGAACAGCGGGATCACTTTTTCGGGATACTGATACGGCCCAATGAAATTCACACTGTGTGTCACGATGACTGGCGTTCCATATGTTCGAAAATACGCGCGGCACAGGTGATCGCCACCGGCTTTTGAGGCGGAATATGGGCTATTGGGTTCGAATGGACTTTCTTCGGTAAATTTTCCCTTTTCAATACTGCCAAACACTTCGTCGGTCGAAATTTGGATGAATTTGCCCGTTCCGTGCTTTTTGATGGCTTCGAGAAGCGTGTACGATCCCAGCACATCCGTCATGATAAAGGCTTTCGGGTCCAAGATCGATCGGTCAACATGGGTTTCTGCAGCAAAGTTCACCACCACATCAGGTTTTGTCTGAAACACACGCTCAACATCTCCCTCGTTTGCAATGTCACCCTTGATGAACGAATATCGTTTATCACGTTCAACATCGCGAAGATTTTCAAGATTCCCGGCGTAGGTCAGCTTATCAAAATTCACCACCCGAACGTCTTGATACGTTTTAAGGAGATAGTGGATAAAGTTGGAGCCCATGAATCCTGCTCCGCCGGTAACGAGAATGGTCATAGAGAGAGTTTACGTTCCCACACTCCACGAGGAGAGATACGCTTTTTGTTCGGGAGTAAGATGGTCAATCGAGATGCCCATTGTCTGAAGTTTGAGTTTGGCAATACCCTTGTCAATATCCTCTGGCACAACGTAGACTTGGCGTTCGAGCTTTTGGTAATTCTTGGCAACATACTCGGCTGCGAGCGCTTGATTTGCAAAACTCATGTCCATCACCGAAGCAGGGTGCCCTTCGGCTGCAGCGAGGTTGATGAGACGCCCTTCGGCCAGCACATTGATTCTGCGACCCGGAAGGGTATATTCCACGACAAACGGGCGCACTTCGCGCTTTTTCTTGGCGTGTTTACGAAGCGACTCCATGTCGATTTCGACATCAAAGTGACCGGAGTTGCAGACAATCGCGCCATCTTTCATTTTTCGGAAATGCTCCATGCGAATGACATGGATATCGCCAGTCAAAGTGACAAAGATGTCCCCAATGGCTGCGGCACGGTTCATCGGCATCACGCGGTATCCATCCAACGCCGCTTCAATCGCCTTTAACGGATCGACTTCTGTCACAATCACGTTTGCGCCGAGCCCGCGCGCGCGCATTGCACATCCGCGGCCGCACCATCCGTACCCAAGGAGCACAATGTTTTTCCCTGCGATAAGTGTATTCGTAGCGCGAATAATCCCGTCCATCGTGCTTTGGCCTGTCCCATATCGGTTGTCGAAAAAGTGCTTGGTCTTTGCGTCATTCACGGCGATCACCGGGAACTTTAACACGCCATCAGCCGCCATGCTCTTGAGCCGAATCACCCCTGTTGTCGTCTCTTCGGTACTGCCAATAATATTTTTCGCTTCTTTCGCGCGTCTGGAATGCAAAAGAGAAACAAGATCCGCGCCATCATCCATCGTGATATGCGGCTTGTGATCAAGCGCAGCATTCAAATGCTTGTAATACGTCGCGCGGTCTTCGCCCTTGATTGCGTATGTCCGGATTCCAGCATTCTTCACAAGAGCAGCAGCAACATCATCCTGCGTCGAAAGTGGATTTGAAGCGCAAAGCACGACATTCGCCCCTCCAGCCTTTAACGTTTTCATAAGATTTGCGGTTTCTGCTGTGACATGGAGACACGCCGAGAGCCGCAATCCACGCAACGGTTTTTCTTTTGCAAAACGCGCTCGGATAACGCGCAACACGTCCATCTGAGCTTCGGCCCAGTCAATTCGTCGTTGCCCATCGCGGGCAAGAGCGAGATTCTTCACATGATGATTCATGCTGATAGAGAAATAATATTTGTTATGTTCCTAACGCATCATAGCGTTTTTCAATATCTTCTTGGGTGAAGGTATGCACTTGCGTTCCGTTTTGTTCAACGGCAAACGATGCCACGACAGATCCTAAACGAGCAGACGCCACAAGATCCCAGCCTTGCAAAATCCCTTTCATGAGTCCTGCGCGATACGCATCGCCTGCTCCGGTGGGGTCGGTCACTTCGTTTGGCGGAGAAACAGGAATAGCAGTTGTGCCTTCCGAAGTCATCACCACCGAGCCAGTCTCTCCCTTTGTCACAATAATCGCTCGGCACATATTCAAAAGAGCCTCTGCGCTCCATTCGAGCTTCTTCAAGACACTATCATACTCATAATCATTAAAAATCGCAAGATAGGGAGATCGCAAAAACTCTTCGAGCTCGCTTTTCGAGAATCGGGGAATTTGCTGGCCAGGATCGGCAATCACGCGAACCCCATTCGCTGCAAACACTCGACGGTATTCCATCATGTCTTCGGGATTACCCGGCGAAACGATGGCAAGGCTCGTTTCTGGATTAAACTCTTCGTTTTCTGGCATGGTCGATCGATATTTCATTGCTCCGGGATGAAAGGCTGCGATCTGATTGTCGGCTTTATCAGTCATAATGTATGCTGAAGCCGTCAGATCGCTCTCGAACACATGAACCGCGGTGAGATCAATGCCTTTTGACTCCAGCCAGCGATGATACTCTGCAAAATCTTTCCCCGCCTGACTTAACAGTTTAGACGGCACTCCAAGAAGCGAGAGGTTGTAGGCAATGTTTCCTGCTGTTCCTCCGAAACTCTCTTTCACGCTTTGAATAAGAAAACTCACACTTAAGGTATGAATTTTTTCGGGCAAGATCTGATCTTTATAATACCCGTCAAAATCCATGATGCGATCAAACGCGAGAGATCCTGAAACGTAAACGGACATACGAAAGTGGCAAAAGCTTAGCTTTGGACATGCGAAAGATAGAGGAGGTATGCGGCGAGTGTGAGAGAATCGGTGATTTCACCAGCGCGTATCATATCCTGAAATCGCGCTTGTGTCACTGTTTTCTGGGGGAGCCGGCCTTCATGTTCATCGGGCTGGAATGCATCACTCGAAAAAAGCTTGCGACCAAGATACACAAATGCCTTCTGCGCTACCGTCCCAGGTGCGACCTCAAACTCACCGATGAGCGTAAACTCTTTTGCATCATACCCGGTTTCTTCAATGCATTCTCGTCGTGCTCCCTCTTCTGGCGTTTCACCGGCTTCTGAAGCTCCCATGGGAAATTCCCACGAGCGCTGTTTCTGCAAATACCGATACGGGTGCACAAGAAGAAACTGATCGTCGTGGGTCACCGGGACGACGATGCAACAAGGAAGTTTTTCGATGTAGTGATACTTCCCGCGCGATCCATCTGACCGCTCAAACTCGTCAATACGATACGTGTGAAACGGATTTTCGTCAACAATTTTTGAGGAGAGTGTTTTCCAGATAGTCATAGAAGTACAGGAAAGGGTAAGTGGGTAAAGAAGGATGCTGTGAAGGGGATTCCGCAGCGCGAGCGGCCATGGTGTCCCGAACTGAGATCCTTCGACAAGCTCAGGATGACAGTTCGGGACGAGCGAGCGCGAGGCAAAGCGCGGCCGACGCGGTGGGTCGGCCGACGCGGCCCCTGAACAGCACCTTCTTTACCCACGACATCATCCCCCTTAGCTTGGCGTGTAGTCCCAAAATCCTTGGCCAAAGGAGTCAATGGGCAAGCGATACTCATCGCTCTTCTTCACGTCCGGCGAGAAGTGTCGGTTCACGAAGTAGAACAGCTCTGAATGCTCTGAAAGGGCTTTGTATCCATGGGCAACTCCGCGTGGAATGTATAAAAGATGGGCTCGGCCGGCACCCAAAACGAGCCGTTGAACCACGTCGTGCGTTTTCGAATCTTTTCGGCAATCTTTCAGGCCAATGAGCAATGTCGACGATGGCGGAACAAACCACACATCCTCTTGATTCATGTGGAGGTGCACGCCTTTCACTCTCCCTTTTTCCAACACCGACCAACTAAACTGCGCCGGCACAAAACCAGCGAATCCTTGGAGCGCGCCTTTTGCCTCGGCTCGAACAATTTCAACAAACTCTCCACCATCATCGATAAACCGTTTTGATTCGCTGACGACTACTCCAACGACTTTTTCGCGAGCGGAATAATCTTGCTTGGTGAGATCGGCATTTGCCGTCTCAGTTAACTCTTTCTCAGTCAATTTTTTCATAAAAAGTGTTAATCATCGTTTTCGCCCGCGAGTCGAGCCGCGAGTTTATACGCACGATATAATGAAGAGAATGTGCCGGCGTCGATCCATTCCCCTTTCACCGTCTCGACGTCGAGCTCGCCGAGCTTGAGATAGGCATTATGAACCTCGGTGATTTCAAGTTCTCCACGAGCAGACGGTTTGACGTGCTTTGCAATATCAACAACGCGGTTATCATAGACATACAATCCTGTGACGGCGTAATTGGAATCGGGTTGTTTTGGTTTTTCTTCAATACGCGTTGCTTTTCCTTCGTGATCAAACCACACCACGCCAAATCGCTCAGGATCAGGAACCTCTTTGGCAAACACTTTTCCGCCGCTTTTGAAACTTTGAATTTCTTGTGAAAGATCGTCCTCAAAAATGTTGTCTCCAAGAATCATGGCCACATCCTCGTGATCCAAAAAATCTTCACCGATAATAAACGCCTGCGCCAAACCCTCAGGCTTATCTTGAATTTCGTAGGTGAACTTCGCTCCGAACTCACGCCCCGAACCAAGAAGCCGCAAATAATCCCCTGCCCGATCCGGCGCAACAATAACCAAGATCTCCTTGATCCCCGCTTTGAGAAGCGTCTCAAGAGGATAAAAAATCATCGGTTTGTTGTAGATCGGCAAAAGTTGCTTACTCGTCACTTTGGTCAGGGGCGAAAGACGAGATCCGGCTCCGCCAGAAAGAATAATCCCTTTCATAAAAGGTTTGATGTTAAAATCCAAAAAAGAACACTTGCTGCAAGCGTGATGGCATACGGGATCGTAATAATCTTTTCTTCATGCTCTCGAGCGGCGAAAGACGCGAGAAGTGCAAGAAAGAAAAGCAGCGCAACGGCCGTTATCCATGAACGAATCGAAAACACAAAAGAAACCATCCCGGGGAATATTTCTTCAAGACCAAGAAGGACGAATGTTGTGACCAGAAAAACTTTCCCGAAAAAGACGGAGAGGTCTCCTACAGATGCCGCGATAGATTTCCAGTGTTGGATAGTCATGAAAGGCGAAAGAAACGTTTGAGGCGAGGAAGAAAATTTTCGAGCGTCAACGGCTCTTTTTCGAGCACGACCGTGATCTTGTGAATCTTGAAATCGCTTGGATGTGATCCAATCCCTTGTGCAACAAAACGGAAATGCAACGTGTTGTCAACGGTCTGAACCTGTGTCAGATCAAATTCAGCTTTCGCACTTTTCCAGAATCCATTCTTTTCGGGAGACGAATAGTCGGATGCAATGATATAGTCAACCGTATTGATATTTGTCGTGGATGTCAGCGTGATGAGCCCTGGATACGGCAGAAATATCTGTTCTTTTGAAAATGCAATAACTCCATCTGTTGATAGTTGAACATCATTTTTGGGCACTCCTATCTCGATTGTGTCTTCCGGTGTCGGCACTGCGTTCAGAGAAAGCTTTTCTGTGATTTTGACCCCAGGTTCAGTAAGAGAAAGAGTGCGTCCATCGAGAGTAATCTCTTGGAGACCAAATGGATGCGACGTCGAAAACGATGCCGACTTCCCCACAATAAAAATGGTGGACGGATCCCGATTCAGATCCGGAATGGTGGAGGCATATTCTTCGCTCCCGGCAAGAAAAAGTCCATTTTGAAAAACAAGAACATCTTGTTCGGTCTCGATACTCTGAATGAGAAAATCTGAACTCACGTCAAGTTCAACCGTGTGCACTCCTTCCAAAAGATCTGCGACTCGAAAATCGATGGATTGCCGCGCTGAAGCGACGCCACCCGCGGACTCATCTCCATCATCTTGAATGGTTTGCTCGAACACTTTTTCGTCGTTCGCATTATAGACGTTGAAGTGAAAGCGGTCAGGGCCAAAGCTACGATTCATATCTTGGAACTGAACAGCAAAAACGAGCGGCTCATCGGGAGAAAGATACGTTTGCATGGTGTGCTTTCCTCGAAGCGGCTTGTCAATTCGAATGCGCTCTTCTCGGCGTGGAGGCGGAGTGACGCGCTCATACGGTTTGAGGTTGTACCGGTATGCTGCAACAGCCGCATCGCGCGGTGGATTGGCAAGGAAATCTGAAATAGAAGCATACTGATGAACTGTTTTATTCGTCAGTGGATCAGATGGGCGCTGAAGAAGGGTGACGCCTGCCTGTCCATCACTCTTTCGATCCCAATCGAGTTCATCAACCCACCGATTTTGAAGCGGCTTCGAGATGTATAGAGCGCTATTCGGAATGCGCTGCAGCTCCATCTCTACAATATTTTCTCTCGTGTTTTCAAATTCAACGTTCATCTTTGCTTTTTGAAACGGGCGCCCTGTATTGAGGGTAAATTCCGCCGGACTCCCAATGACGCGCTGATACGTTACTCCTCTTTCGAGATCTTCTTCTGGGAGCGCAACATTCTGACCGGGTTCAAGCTCTGTAAATACTGGCGACTCTTTTCCTAGTTCAAATGAAAACTCTCGCGATCCAAACGGAGCAAAATACAGAATGCTTAAATAGACAACCAGAGCGACAGGAAGCCCATATCCTGCTCTCTTTACCCATAGCTCGATGTGTCCCCGCGAAATGTGCTGCATGGTTCAAAGTATGCCTTTTTTCGGGCAAAAAGTCAACATTCTTGCGCGAAAATCTAAAGTGCGATAGTGTAGAGATCGACTTTTCGTGATATACTCATCTTGATTTATTTTTCTGCTATGGATTATTCGGTCATCGTTCCGATTCTCAACGAGCGTGAAAACATACGGGAGTTGCATCGGCAAATTCTCGAGACCATGCGTGGACTCGAGAAACCTTTCGAAATTCTATTTGTTGACGATGGTTCGACCGATGGAAGTTTTGACGTGATGCAAGAACTCGCGCCCCTCACGATTATCCGCATGCGAAAATCGTTTGGGCAAACCGCCGCATTTGACGCGGGCATTCGCAATGCTCATGGCGAAGTTCTGATTACGCTTGACGGTGATCTTCAGAATCCCCCGTCTGAAATTCCTAAACTCTTGCATGAACTCGAGAAAGGATTTGACGCAGTATGCGGCTGGCGAAAAAATCGTCAGGATCCGCCCGTGAAAAAATTTATTTCCGAGGGTGCGAAGTTCCTGCGAAAATTCTTAGTGAGCGACGGCGTGCACGATGCAGGGTGCTCGCTTCGCGTCTATCGACGTGAATGCTTTCACAACATGCAGCTCCTTGGTGAAATGCATCGCTTTATCCCTGCTATCTTGCGCTGGAACGGTTTTCGAATCACCGAGATTTCCGTAGAACACCACCCTCGCCTGCATGGCACAAGCAAATACAATTACAAAAGAATCCCAAAGGGGTTTTTAGATATGATCACTGTGTGGTTTTGGAGAAAATACGCAACTCGGCCGCTCCATCTTTTTGGCGGACTCGGCCTTTTGTTGCTTGGCTCAGGTTTTCTTCTTGGAATCGCGCTCGGCATTCTCCGCGCATACGAGCGCATTTCTCTTGGCCAAAGCAATCTTCCGCTCTTTACTGCTCTCCTTATTCTCGTCGGCACGCAGTTTCTTATTACCGGAATTCTCTCGGATATTTTGATTCGAATGTACTATAAATCGGATCGTTCGGACTATTCGATACAATCCATTCACACCCGCGAGTAAGCTCGTTCAAGAATTTTCTGTTATCGAGACATCGGAAAACCATATCGGGCACTCGGCAAGCGTGCCGCTTTGTGGTTCGCTCGTCTGAAAGCGGATCTCGTGTTCCCCGTTGGCAATCATGAGCGCGAATCTCACAGGCGCAAACTCTGACCATGTGATTTCTTTTTCGGAAACCTTTTTTCCATCTATGGTGGCGACAAGTGTTTGCCGACCCTCAGAACAGGTGCGAATATCTGCGGCAAACGTTGTCGAAATTTCATGCGCACTCGAATTGTGTACGACAATTTGCGCACCCTCATTCATCTTACGAACCTGCACCACGCTTCCCACTCGCTCCAGAATATCCCAATTTTTGCCAACGTGCGCCCATGGTTGTGAACTATCCTCTTTTGGCGCAATGGAATAGACGATCATATCATCTTGCGTTGACTGCGAAATAAGCGGAACGTATTGTTCAATCATCGTGCGATAGGCATCTACGTCTTTTTCGGAAAGGAGATTAGTGTGGAGCACAATCGTTTTTGTTCCCGACCGCGCAAGAAAAGAGGAGATCGATGACGCGTAGAACGAATCGTCGAAGATATCATGGTGAGCGCTGAACGAATCTTCGCCCTCGCCCGATCCATAAAAGAGAGCACTTCCAATCAGGGGAACCGAATCGAGCGGTGAGAGATCTTCTGGCATTCCGAGAGAACGCGGTGACAGAATTCGCTCCTGTTCATCAGTGCGCGTTGTCGAGTATCCATGAAAAGGGATCTGGAGAACGGATCCATCGTTTTTGCTCAAGATCTGTTCATACACGCCGCGCGTCTTTGACATCCCGTCCGTTGAAATTTTTGTGATTTCAGCTTTTGCACTGGCATCTTCGCCACCTTCAGACGTCTCCATTACAAACTGAATGCGCGTATCCTCTTGTGCAAGGGATGATGAAATGCGAAATCTCTGAAAATCCTTCGAAAGCGCAAAACGATAGGATTGCCCGTCTCCCCAATCAACGCGAAGCACCGAACCTTCTCGCCCCCGCGCAAACAATTGAAGCGTTGCGCCCTCCTGATGAAAGATATTCCGTATCGTAAGTTCTGCGCCCGTTTGCACGACTTGATACGCCAATCCTCCATCAACCTGATAGGGTTCCCATCCATTTTTTTCTATAAGGAGCGGCGCGGGCGTGATTGGAAAGAGATCGTCATTCAAGCGATACGCGGCCAATGTGTCATCTTCAAAAACCTTTCGAGCGGAGACCGCCTCCTCCAGAAATGAACGAAGATACACATACTCCTCCAGAGGCATCTCTCGATCCCCCTCTCCGATAAACTCTTTGTGGAGGGTGATATACCGAATTCCAAACGATGAAAGAATCGCCGTATTATTTTGCCGATTCAGCGTATCGATCGCCGAATGCGCTTGCGGGAATGCATCGTGCGGCAACTCATACAAGAGTTCCTTGAGGATCGGGATTTCCTGATTGCGCTGAACGATGGGGTCGTTTGGATTTGACCGCGCAAACTGAAATGTATTGATCATCGGGCGCTGGTGAATCGCCTGATAATAGGTTGAGCGTGCCGCAGCTCTATAATTCGTCTCGCTCGGAATTTCAAGAATGGAGAAATTTCCCGGCTCATCTCGAATCATCGTATAGAACGGTGAATACGCGAGCGATGTCGTGGGGATTGGAACGGAGAAGTATTCTGTAACAAGCAATGCGCCAATTCCGACAATGGCAAGAGCTGCTCGGCGAGGATGACGTATCCTTTCGGCAATGTGAGCCACTGCAAACGCAAATACTACCGCAAAACACATATATGCGCTAACCGAAATCCGATCAATGGCGCGAATATTTTCAAAAAACGGAAAGGCTTTGTACAGCAAAAGGTATGGAAGAGGAATACGCGGCTCAATCACTCCTTGCACATGCAGATACGGCCCAAGCGAGAGAATATAAAAACCAACTCCTGCAAGCGTCCAAAACAAGATCTCGCGAGTCCGCTGGTGTACGAGAAGCATTGCAATGAGAATGATCAGGGTATAGCCAAGGTATGCCGAATAGTCAACCTCGTTTCCCGTAAAGGAGCTTCGGATCGGCTCAAAAAAATCTCCCCACACTCCATGCGTGAACGGCGGAACAACAGCGCTCAAGAGATCATTCGAGTACCGAATGGCTTGTTCCTGCCCTGGGTTAAGCCAATTTTCTTGTGACGTTGCGATGCGGAGAAGTGGCAAATAGTGAAAAATACCAACCGCGACTGCAAGAATCAGTACGGCAAAACTTGAAAAAAGAAAAACTCGATTTTTAAAAACGCTTCGATGATTCCAAAAAATAAACGGGAGAAAAACGATCAGAAACAAAGCGTAAAACGCAGCGAAATGATTTTCGCCCTGAATAAGGAGGAGCAAACTGAACAAAAGGGCGACCGCGGTTACGATACGCGGCCGGCGAACGAAACGCAGAATGAAAAATGTGGTGAGTGGAATCCACTCAGTGTGCGTCGAGCCGGCAAATCCGAATGACCATGCGACGTGCGCCGGGTTAAAGGCGTAGATGACGCCGGCAAGAAACGCCGCACCTTGAATAGTAAGGTACGTCCGAAAAGAATTATCCGTGGAACGAACTGTCCGACGATCATCGCCGCGCGAAACTACCCGAGCATTGTCATTGCGAGGAGTGAAACGACGAAGCAATCTCGATCCCTCAAGAACTTCTTTGGCAAGAAGATACATCCCGAATCCGGAAGCGATATACGAAAACATCCAAGACAAATTGTACCCGAGCGGCGCGCCGAATATGGCATAGAGCGCGGTGTGGATGGTGATCGGGTCAACGCGTACATTTTTCACCGTATCCCATAGCGCACCAGCATACCCAAGATCACGAAGGCGAGCATAATTATTGAGAATCTTCGAGAGCGTATAATGCATGTCGCTCCCCAAGCCCGCCGCTTCAGTCCCCACGTGTATAATGACGGGATAGGTAAAAAGGAGTGTCAGGAGAACATACGCTGCGAAGATTCCAATGACGAAAAGGGTCGATAAACGTTTCATGCGTGCAAAAGTATACCACGTTTTTGCCTAAAACCAGCTATTGTATGTGAGTTATGCCTTGACTTCCTCGTCTTTTTTGCTAGGTTTAGGTGTTCTTGTATCCGGAAACGCCGGTGCAGGACGCCAACGCGGAGGTGTATCGTGACCGTTGACGAGATTCGAGAGCAGGCAGCAAGCCTGCTCGACCAGCTGAACCCGTTCGACCCGCTTGGAACCCGCCTCTTCAACGCCGTGGCACGGCACTCGGTCTCGGTCAGCGTCGAGGCGGTGTGCCTCCGGCGCACCGGCCGGGGAGTGGGGGTGTTCCTTTCTCTCCGCGGGGAGGAGGAGAGCTTCCCAGAGGAGTGGCACTGCCCCGGATCCATTCAGCGTCCCGGGGAGACGGAGGAGCAGGTTCTCCAACGCATACAGCGTAAGGAGCTCCGTGTTCCCATCGTATCTGCGCTCAAGGCAGACGAGTGGGACAATCCGGGAGAGGGGGCACGTGGCCACACGCGCCACCTGATATACATCGTCTCCTTGAACAGAGGCGACGAGGTGGCTACAGGAATGTGGTTCCTGGTGTCCAACCTCCCTCCGGACACGATCCACTACCATAGGAATGAGGTGATTCCTCGGGCTGTCCGCGCATTCCTCGCCTAGAGCGAGTCGCGCGCTCGAGGATCCTCGTCCTCTGCGTCCTGCCGACCCTTCGTGGTGTCGACAGGCGCTTCACTTTCCAAGTCCCCTAAACATATAATCATTCTAGCACTTCGTGGGAAAGGACTGAATAGCCACGAGCCTTTTCAAGTCTTTTCATTGCATTTTGGCCATATCCTATGTGAAAGTGCATACAATATAGGTCATGCTGAGCTCGTTTCACCATAGATGATTCGTATTAAAGAAGCTCGATAGGTTCGAAACCATCCTTGAATAGTTGATGTCTGTACACGTTTGTGTGTCTGGATGTATTTTCGTTTTCGAAGAATAGAAGGTAAATGAAGAATGATATCACGCCAAGACTGAAGGACAATAAGCAGAATGCCTCCGCGGGCGTTCTGAACAAGACGTGCAGACGGCCCTTTTTTGCGAAGGATGCTAGAAAAAAGCAAAAAATAGCGGAATGGAAAAAAAATAAAAGCAAAGAGCAGTATACGAAATGGAAGATTCTTCAGAATGTTAAAGTATTGATTCCGGTGAATATAAAACGATTTGAAAGGAGAAGAACTTTTCCCTGTTGCACTGTGTTTGTGATGAACAATTGCTCTAGGCGTATAATACGACAAATATCCACGAAGACGCATGCGAAAGGCGAGATCGACATCCTCATAGTACGCAAAATAATCCTCATCAAAAAACTCACCATTTTTCAGCGCGCAATCTTCAAGCGCCTCTCGCGTATACAATGCCGCCGATGCACTCGCGCCGAACACCTCCTCTTCTTTCTCATACTGACCCTTATCCTTCTCTCCTTGACCACGATTGATCGCGCTCATATCAGGATAAATAAGAATACCGGTTGCATCAATGACGGCATTCGGGAAAGAGCGAAGAACATTTGGCTGAATTGACCCTGCCTGAGGATGCCGCTCAGAACAAGCGATCATTTCCTCCAGGTAGTTTGGCGCGACGACCGTATCATTATTGAGAGTGACGACAGCAGACACATTGGGCTCCTGAAGGGCTAAACGTATTCCACGATTATTTGGATCGGCAAATCCTTCATTCTTAGGCAATGGAATCATTTGAACGCTTGGAAAGAGCTGCCGAACCATTTCTTGAGAGCCATCTGTTGATCCATTGTCGATACAAATAACACGGAAATTGTGGACGGTTTGTTTGTGAAGGGCTGAGAGACATGTCCGGAGCATTTCTCTCCCATTCCAGGTCACAATAATAACTGCAATCATCTTCATGCCACGTATTCTGTCACAGAAGCCCAATCGCGTCAATTATTCCCTTTTTTGCGGGATTTTGATATACTCGGCATGTTTCATTGCATCTCCCGAACAGATATGTCGCAAGATTCGAGGCAGAGGATCCTTATGATTGCTCCCACCCCCTTCTTTTCGAATCGGGGAACGCATATTCGGATCTTTGAAGAAGTAAAGGCTCTCGTCCGGCGCGGGTATACGCTTCATATTATCACCTATCACCTCGGCGAAAATCCTTTCCACGACTCAAACATTCGTGTGCATCGTGTCCCCGCTTTGCTTTTTTGGTATCGAAAAACTGAGGCCGGGGTAAGTTGGCAAAAAATTATTTTGGATATACTCATTATACTTCAAGGGACATGGAAAGCACTGCGCCTTCGCCCCGACATCATCGATGCTCACCATCATGAAGGTGTTCTCATCGGATGGTGTATCACGCGACTCCTTTTCTGGCGATCGATCCGGCTCATCGGGGATTTTCATTCCTCGCTTGCCGATGAAATGGCCTCGGACGGGTATCTTTCTTGGCCTCCGCTCTTTCGGTTCTTTCGTTGGCTCGAACGAATGACATCGCGGCTCCCAGATGAGGCGATTGCCAGCTCCACAACCTATACTGGTGCTCTACAGAAGATGCGAAGAGGCCGCCCGACTCACTATGTTCCTGATGGAGTTGGGGGAGCACGTTCGCTTGATAACTCCGACTCTTCCGCTCACGAACGATTCCATCTCCCACGCGGGAAAGTGCTCATTGTCTATGCCGGTGGCTTTCAAGAGAATAAAGGCATCCTCACTCTTCTTGATGCTTTCGGTATCGCAAGCAGGAAGCGCAGTGATATACACCTCGTTCTCGCCGGCTCGCCCGCGCTGTCGATCAAGGCGCATCTTGCTTCTCGGCCTGAATTTCGCGAAACGGTCACGCTCGTGAGTCCGCTTTCGTACCATGATGTTCCCGCACTGCTCGGCGCATGCGATATTGGGGTCGATCCAAAAGAACCGCTTGTCGGGCAAGCCAGCGGAAAGATCTTGCAGTATATGGGGGCGGGCTTGCCGATTGTGTGTTATGATACGCCTCAGAATCGAGAGTACCTCGGCGATGGTGGACTCATCGTGCGCGAGCGATCTCCCGAGAAACTCGCTGAAGCCCTTCTCGCGCTTGCGAACGATCCTGAAAAAAGGCGCCAGATGAGGAAAGAAAGCCTCTCGCGATCGCGAACATTTTCATGGCAACACACCGCAGAAACCATTGAAAGAATCTACCACGATGTCTCACGAACGTAGTATTGCAAAAAATATGTTCGCTATGTCCGCCGGCCATATCGCCGGCCGCGTGCTGATGTTCGTCTTCACGGTGATCCTTGCACGAGAGCTTGGAGACGAAAGTTTCGGAACGTTTTCGTTTGCCTTTGCCTATGTGGCATTCGGTTTTATCGTTGCGGATCTTGGGATAAGCGTCTACAGCGTTCGAGAAATTGCCAAAGATCCATCGCGCGAGCGTGAATTCCTTGAAAACGGGATGCCGTTGAAACTTGTGCTTTCCGCGATCGCCGGCATCCTTATGCTCGGGGTCCTTTTCGCGCTCGCTCCGTTTCTCGACGACAGCCGAGAGTTGCTTCGGATCATACCTTGGCTTGCTGTGTATGTTTTAGGTGATTCGTTTATCCGCTTGTTTGTTGCGATTTTTCGAGCGCGACACAACATGGAGGTTGAAGCTGTGATCAATGTCTTCATCCGCGTCATTATCACGAGTTTCGGCATCCTTATCTTGTATAGCGATCGCTTTGCCGATCCTCTTCTCGTCATCATTCTCGTGTATACCGTTGCTCACCTTCTTGCAGTTTTATTTCTGTTTGAAAAGATTCGGAGCCTTTTCCCGCGTATCCGTTTTCGGTGGCTTTTCTCATCGTGGAAAACGATTCTTACCCATTCGTGGCCATTTGCCTTATCCATCTTTTTTACCGGCATCTACTACAATCTCGACACGCTCATGATCGGATTTATGCGGAATTTTGAAGAAGTTGGATGGTATAACGCCGCGTACCGCATTATCTTTTTTTTACTCATGTTCATCGCCACATTTCAGAGCGTGCTCCTTCCCGTTTTCTCAAAACTCGCTCAATCGTCGAAGGAGGAGTTGAGGCGAATGATGTCTCTCGCCTCCCGTGTACTGTTCATGGCCACCATTCCTCTTGCAGTTGGCGGGCTTTTTGTGGCACGGGATTTACTGAACCTTGTGTACACCGAGGAGTATGTGAATGGCGCGATCGCTTTAAGCATTCTTTTGTTTACTGTCGTCGTGAACGGTGCAAGTTCAGTGTATGCAACAGCAATGCAAGCGATGGGCCACCAGAAAATCCAACTCCACGCCACGGCAGCCGGAGCCATACTCAATGCTGTGCTGAATGCTGCCGTCATTCCCGTCTTCAGCTTGAACGGCGCGGCAGTGACAACCCTGATAAGCGAGCTTGCGGTTCTGTTCTATCTTATGGTGAAACTCCGGCCGCTGCTCCAGTATTCACTTTCTCCTCATCTTGCGCGCCCTGTCCTTGCCGGATGCTGCATGGGACTTGGACTTTGGCTTTTTCACCCGCCTCATGTCCTTGTTGCAATTGCTCTCGGAGCCGGAATCTATGGGATCGCTCTTATCGTTGTCGGAGGCGTTCGCCTCGAGGAACTTCGAAAGCTCACGGGCATGCTCAAGAGGGGTTGATCATTTTTTGAACGCATGATAGAGTAGTGGCGGTATGTCAACGATTTTTCTGACCGGCGGTGCCGGATTTATTGGGTCTTTTGTTGCAGAAAAGCTCCTTGGGCGAGGGGACACGGTTGTGTGTGTCGATGATTTTAACGATTACTACGACGTTACGCTCAAAGAAGCGAGAGTTGAACCGTTCACACACAATCCAAACTTTACGCTCTACCGAAAAGATATTCGCGATCTCGCTGCAATGAAAGAGATCTTCGCGAAACACCGCATTGATAAAGTATGCCACCTCGCCGCGCGCGCCGGCGTCCGAGCATCAATCAAAGATCCTCTCCTCTACACCGAAGTGAATGTGGATGGAACAACGAATCTTCTCGAGTGCTGCCGAATCTTCAATGTGAAACATTTTATTTTTGCTTCAACATCATCCGTTTACGGCAACAATAAAAAAATTCCTTTCTCGGAAGACGATCCTGTCGATCACCCGATCTCCCCCTACGCCGCAACAAAAAAAGCAACCGAGCTTATTGCTCACACCTATTCCCACCTCTTTGGAATTCGCTGCATTGGATTGCGGTTCTTTACGGTCTATGGGCCAAAAGGCCGGCCTGACATGGCCGCGTTTCTTTTTGCTGATGGAATTATGAATGGAACAGCTATTCAGGTGTTTAACCATGGGAACATGGAACGTGATTTTACCTATATTGATGACATTGTCGACGGTGTTCTGCGGTCGATTGATGCTGACGAGCTTCGCTATGAAATTATCAACCTGGGCAACTCGCATACCGTCAAACTGACCACCTTTATCGAACTCATCGAACGCGGACTTGGAAAAACAGCAAACAAAGAGTTCTGTGAGATGCAGCCAGGCGATGTGCCAAAGACCCATGCGGATATTACAAAGGCGCAGCGTCTCCTTGGATGGCAGCCTCATACGAAAATTGAAAAAGGCATAGAACATTTTATTCAATGGTATGTCAATGAGTACAAACGGTCCTGAAAAAATTTGTCTTCTTCCATGACGGTTACTTTTCTCACGTTCGGGCCATTTGAAACAGCGAGCACGCGATATCGCGTTCTCCAATTTCTTCCATATCTTGAGCTAGATGGAATACATTGCCGGACAGTATTGTATCTGGGGCATCATCGCTCACTCAATAATCTCGCGAAGGGTTGGTATCTTGTTCGAGCATTCGTCTTATCGCTCCGAGCTGATGTTGTGTTTATCCAAAAAATTCTGCTCCCGTCGTGGTTCCTTAAGATTCTGCGGTTGATTTCAAAACGAATCGTGTATGGCGTTGATGATGCAATGTGGCTTCCTGGGCCAAACGTAGCAGGGTTTTCTCGGGAGATTGTACAAAAAAGAGAAAAAAAATTTATCGCCGTCGTCAAGAACGTTCATGAGGTCATTGTAGGGAATAATGATCTCAAACTCTTTGTTCAAAAATACCAGCCTCGGGTTCATCTTGTTCCCACATGCATCGACGACAGTCACTACCCCCAAGAACAAAAACCTCTTCCCAAGCGCTTTTGTGTTGGCTGGATTGGATCTTCCGCAAACTTTCCGTATCTCCAAAATCTTGAAAATGTTTTTGAAATTCTTTTTCAGAAGTATGGGGAAGAGGTTTATTTGAAAATCATTAGTGACCAACCGTTCGTTTCGACAAGCGGAATAGAAATCAAAACTGTAAAGTGGAACAGCGAAACAGAGATGAGAGAAATGCAAGAATTTTCCGTAGGTCTTATGCCTCTTCTCGACTCCGAGTGGGCGCGCGGCAAGTGCGGATTTAAGGCTCTTCAGTACATGGCGCTTGGCATCGTTCCGGTCGCCAGCCCTGTTGGGGTGAACACGAGAATTATTCAAGACGGGAAAACAGGATTTCTCCCTCAAACGCTAGATCAATGGCTGCATGCTCTCGAAACCCTCAAAAAATCTACGACTCTTCAAAAAGAAATGGGTGATCAAGCGCGCGAATTCTTTCGGAGTCACTATTCTCTTCCTGTAGTCTATCCCCTTCTTAAAAAGATTATCGACCGCTCATGAGCACAACACATCGTCCCTATCGGGTTCTCATGGTCATTCCGTTTGTGCGGCATATTGGCGGCATGGAACGGCAATCGCTTCAGCTTGCTCAGGCGCTTTCTCGGCGCGGAGTTGGGGTCACGTTCCTCACGACTGCACGGCTGTGGGAATTTTTTGGTTCAAAACCCGCGCGAGTGCACGGGGACATCGAAGGGTTCCCTGTTGTCACGATTCCCGGCGTCTACATTCCGATCATGAAAAATTTTCCTCTTGAATTTCTTCTCTGGGGAATGGCGTATCTCGCCTTTCATCGCCGATCATTCGATATTCTCCATGGGCACCAATTATTTTCTTCCGGAGTCGTTGTTGGAGCCGGGACGCGCTTGTTTGGCATCCCTTCTCTTGTCAAACTTGCGCGCTCGGGCAAGCTCGGCGATGTGGAAGATGTCGAAACTCGTCCATTCCAGAGGATTAAAAAATTCATTTTTCGTTCGATCACTCGTTTCATTGCCATGACGCCTGCCTTTGTCGAGGACCTGACACATTTCGGCATCGCACAAGAGAAGATTGCGCTCATCCCCAACGGCGTTGATACCGAGCGATTCGCCCCTCCGGCCTCTCGTGAACACAAAAATGAAATCCGTACACGCCTTGGTCTTCCGCTTGACCGGCCGATCGTGCTCATGGACTCGCGTCTTTCTCCTTCAAAACGCCCAGAACATGCGCTCGCGGCATGGAAGATCGTCCATGATGCTGAACCCAATGCCCTTCTTGTGGTGATCGGCCGCGGCGGATCACGGGAATCGCTGCCGCCTCATCTCACGATGTTTGTCCACAAACACGGGCTTGAAGCTTGCGTGGATTTCCGCGGCGTTGTGCCAAACCCCGAAGACTATGCAAAAGCCGCCGATCTGTTCACGCTCGGCTCGCGATCAGAAGGCATCAGCAATGCCCTGCTCCAAGCTGCCACAACGGAGTTAGGGATTGCGGTGCCAAACAATCCCGGAAATGCATCGGTTATTCAAGACGGCGTGAGCGGCATTCTTGCGGATCTTGATTCCCCTGAATCCCTTGCACGCGCGCTTCTTTTTCTCCTTCAAAATCCTGAACAAACAAAAACCATGGGCGAGCGCGCTCGCGAGCATGTTCAAAAACACTTTTCCTTTTCCTCTGTGTCTTCCGAATATCTGAATCTGTATCACGAACTCACTCGTGCGAACGTAAGTGCTTCTTCGTAAATCTTTTTGTACGCGTGGATAATAAGCGGCCACGCATGCTGCTTTTCCAGTTTCTCACGAGCACGAGCACCATACTCCGTGCGAAGTTTTTCATTGGCAAGAAGTGTATTCACCGCGTGCGCAAGACGATCTGGATCATTCGATACAATGATCCCATGCCTCTGATCTTCGATCAAGTTTGACGCAGCAGCAGGAGTGACAACGCTCGGAATTCCCGAAGCCATTGCCTCCAACACCGACAGTGGTTGACATTCGTCACGCGAAGGGAGCACGAACACTTGGGCGCTTTGATACAGATCGGCCATCTTGGCGTGTTCCACATTTTTGTGAAGCTCAATCTTTGCTTCGTGAAAGCGTTTCTGAAGACCAAGCTCAACGACGCGCGTTGCAACGATAACTTTTCCGTGGATCATCGGCGCGGCTTTCAGGAGGATATCAATTCCCTTCATCACGCTCGCGCGCCCAACAAAAAGCACAATTGGTTCTTTGGACGGCTTTGGAGAAAAAAGCGCAGTATCGACCGGATTCGGAACAATCGAGATCTGACTTGCAGGAATGCCATACCGATCGCGCAAAAAATCCGCCATGCTTTGTTTTAACACGACAAGCTTTTGCGCGCGTAAAAGACTGCGCTTTTCGAGCGTGCGGATGCGCGCGCGGATGAGCGGATTCACCACCGGCCAATATTTTGGAATACGCGCAACATTTTCGGCCATGTGGAGCCGGATTGCGTGAAGCGATGTGACCACCGGAACAGGAGGTACACGTTCAGCAAACATCGTTGTCGCGCAGGTGTGAATAAGATCGAAATTCGGCGTAATCGTTTTCGCGATGAATCGCCCGAGTCGAGGAACCACCGTGATGTCGCGAACGTACGGGAAAAGCCGAAGCATTTCCGGTGCCCGAAACGCAAGACGATTCGAATCCTTTCCTGAATACGTGAAGGTCTCGGTTTGCACATCTGGCTCGAGATTTAGCCGTGACGCCAAGGCAAACATCGCCTCTTGCTCCCCTCCTTGACGCCGTGTCCCATACAACTCATTCACAAACGCGACGCGGATCGGTTTCATAAAGCTGTCTCCCCATCGTCAACGGTGATTGGCGCTGAATGAGGGATCGCGGAAGATTGAACACGAAACAGAAAATACGTTTCTTCCCGCTCCTCAATCTTTCGCGGCGGAGTATCTTTTTGATGCGTTCGAATTTTAAACACTGATAAATTGCGTTTCTCGTCATCGACATAGCTTGTAATCCACGTTGTGGGGATGAGATTCGGATAGGTCAGATTCCACTCTCGAACAAACTCAAGATCGCTATCATTGTAGAGAGGATGAACAAGACTTCGACGTGAGCTCAAAATATACGCATCGTCAGATTCCGCAATGAGAGTGAAGAGTTCCTGCTCGCTCAATCCGTCCCAATTTGGAAGCGCGCGCACGTCATACAGATAGTGCAGCGCATACCCCCATTGCTGCCACCTCCAGCCCGGCTCCATAATCAAGAGATCGTTTGGCTTGAATTCACGAGCCAAACTTTGAATCTGGGGTTGAACACCTTTATGATCCACATACAAAAGGAGCGGAGAGGAAATGGAAAGGTTCACAAGAACACCGATGACACCAACGAGAACGGCTTGTCGAATATTTTTCACCCACGCGCTCACGCCGAGCGAGGCAAAAAGAAAAGAAAGCGGAACAATCGTCGCAATAAAACGCCGCATGAACCAGGGCTGGTCAACCGCAATGTGGGGATCGAGAACAAAGACAAAAGCCGGGAGAAGGAGGATAAGCGGAACCCACCAGGTCTTTAATACTCGACGAGCGAACAGAGCGAGAACTCCAATAACGCTCCACGGCAAGACAAGATAATAGAATAGATTCTCAAACACAAACTGGGTTTTGAGATAGGTCCAGTCGATCGTTTCAATGCGCCGGAGATACGGCACAAACCAGAGTTCAAAGAGAGCTGCTGCAACGAGAACAAGGACAATCCCGATATCAACGCGCGACCAGTTTTTCGAAAATCGTTTTTCAAAGATGCGGCGAAGGGGAAACGAAAGGCCACAGAGCGCCACGAGGACTGCCGAGACGCCAATGATATGGGCTCCAAAAAGTGTACCGATAGCACCAGTTGCCGCGCGAGAGGTATACTCAGTTAAATGACTCGAGAAACGCTCGGTATACTCGCGAGAAAGGATGTACGGCGCAAAAGCGGCAATGCCAATTATCGCGCTTTGGAGACTCTGCCGCCGATCGCCACTCTTAAAGCGCATGATCCACAGGCCAAGGACGAGAAGCGCCGCCATGGCCAGATACGCAACCCCCTCACCGCGAATAAGGGTACTCATGGCGATAGGGAAAAGGCCAAAGCTCGCAAAGCGAAGGTCTTTTTCTTGAACCCCACGGACGATGAACAATACCCCGAGCCACAAGCACAACGCAAAAAGATTCTCAGAAACCGTTCGCCGCGGAAACCACTGCATGAGATAGGTTGTGGAGAGAAAAAGCACCGTAAATAATCCCGCACGATCTGAATGAAGACGCCGGCTAAGAGCGAACATCACGAGCAGAAAAACACCCGCAAGGAGGCCATTCGCAACAAGCGCGCCTTCAAGACCGCCAAAAAGAATCCATGACGCAAGATACACCACATACCCGGGAAGAAACTGCGATGTGAAAACGTCACCCTCTACCACCCGAAAAGGATGATACGGCCGAGAGATGACATCCTCAAATGCCAGACTCCTGCTTTCCACAACCTTGACTGCGGCAGTTAGATAGCCCATGTCATCGCGACCCAGTGGAAGATCGTGGTGAAAAACAGATGTCAAAAGCGCAAATGTCAAGATAATGAATCCGCTCGCAATGTCTGTGCGCGAAAGTCTCCACGACAAACCGCGCCTCATCCAAACGAAAAGAGCAACGGCGCCCACGCCTATAGCGAAAAAAGCGGCGGCAACAGCCGTCTTTTCAAAGACTCCGAGAACGGCAAAAAGCACACCAATGCCAACAAACAAGGCAACAGCAGATCCTGCCACGAGGGCGAGATCTTCAATGAGATGTCGTGGATGGGATGAGGCGGTTGAAGGCATCGAGATATCGTTCAACAATGATTGACCAATTATAGTGTTCACGTACAAATATTTCAGCTTCAGTTCTGATAACTACAAGAGAAGAAGGATTTGCTGCAAAGTCCGCGATTCGCTGGCGAAAGGCGCCGGCATCCCCCGCTTCCACAAGCCAACCGCTCTTCCCTTCTTTCACGGCATCGCGTATCCCTTCGATATTGGATGCCAGAACCGGCAGCCCGCTGGCTCCAGCTTCGATTGCAACAATACCAAACCCCTCGGCATCACCCGGCACAAGAATGTTCGGCATCACAAAAAGATCAGCAGTGCGGTAGATCATTCGAAGCCGCTCGCGACTCACTCCGCCAAGCAGCTTCACTCGATCGCCGAGGTTCCTTTTGTGTATCTCGCGTTGGATCGAAGGCGCCATCGGGCCTTTCCCGAGCACAAGGTAGATGACGGATTCCGGCAACTTCGGCATCACGGTTTTCACAAACCACAGCACTCCTTTTCGCTGAACCAGTCGGCCCGTGGTGATGCACACAAATCGCTCGCTCGTTGGCATCCCGAGAAAATCGGAAAGCTCGCGCCGTTCATATGTTCTGCTCCAGTCCTCGATATCAACTCCGACAGGGATGACGACGCGCGGCTCCAAGCCCCACTTTTTCGCAAGCCGTTCTGTTGAAGAGCTGATGCAGATATACAGATCAAAGGATCGAATGCACCAGCGTATATAGCGCTGATACAGGGGATTCGGGTAGGTCAGCTCAAGCCCATGAACGGTCGTCGCAATTTTCTTCCGCGGATAGACGCGCTTCATGACCCACGCAATAATCGAAAGAACAGGATCGCCAATATGGATCATATCATACCGGCGGGCTGAAAACAACGCATAGAGCATCACGGCGATCGTAAAAAACGGCAGCCATATTTGAGAATGGCGCCATGCAATAATCGTCTTTTCACATGGGATCTTTTGGGTAAGGTGGTAACTTAACTGCTCCATCCCGCCGATTCGGGGGGGATACTTTCGGGTGATAAAAAGAACGCGCAGTGGACGAGTCATTTTGTATTCCTCCAATACGCCAACACATCGGCGACCGTCTGCTCAAATGGAATCACCGGCCGCCATCCTGTCTCATTTTGAATTTTTGATGGATCACCGAACCGAATCGGGCAGTCAACGGGTCGAAAGAGCGCAGGATCCGATTCTACAGTGATTGTGGTGGTTGACAACCCGAGCATCATCTCTAACACATCGCTGATCTTTCGAGGAATACTACTGCAGACGTTATACATCTCATGGGACTTCCCGTTCTCGAGAAGAAGCCGATAGGCACGAACGACATCGCGAACATCAGAAAAATCTCGCTCGGGGGCAAGATTTCCAACGCGTAAAATCGGCTCGTGTTCTCCACGCTCGATCTTCACAATTTCCGAAGCAAAATAGGGAATCACGAAGGGAGGAGGCTGTGTCGGCCCTGTATGATTAAAAGCGCGCGCGACAACTATTTCAAGATCCGTTGCTTCCTGCACAAGACGCTCTTGCTCAACGCGCGACTTGGCGTATGGTGAATCACCTCCGATGGGATCAGTCTCTACGGCTCCGCGATCAAAAGTCTCCAAATAAAGCTCTCCCGAACTCACAACAAGAATTCGTGAAGGCTTCGACAAGCTCCGCGCGGCCTCAAGGATATTCCGTGTTCCCTCAACATTGATCGCAAACGTCTCCTCGGGACGCTTCCAACTTTCTGCAACCGAACTGAAACCAGCGAGATGGAGCACAACGTCTGGTTGGGCATCCTGAAACGCTCGCTCGACAACGAGAGTATCTCGAATATCGCCACAGTATGTATGGCACACCGCACTCTCGTTACGATCAAACCCAACCACACGCGCTCCTGTTTTTGCAAATTCAGCGGCAGCATAGGGCCCGACAAATCCCGCGACTCCGGTAATGAGAACCGTCTTCATATTATGCAAGGCGCTGAAGATCCGCATCGACCATCATCGTCACAAGATCGTTGAATTTCACTTCAGGCTTCCAGCCCAACTGAGCATGCGCTTTTGTGGCATCTCCTATAAGCTCGTCAACCTCTGCTGGTCGCAAGAACGCTTTGTCCACAACAACATACTCCTCTGCCCGCAACCCAACATGCTTGAATGCAATCTCGGCAAATTCTCGAACAGAATGATTCTCTCCTGTTGCAATGACATAATCTTCCGCGTGATCCTGTTGAAGCATCATCCACATGGCTTTCACATAATCGCCTGCAAATCCCCAATCGCGCTTCGCATCGATGTTGCCCAGCCGAAGTTCATGCGCGCGCCCTCGTTTAATCCGCGCAACACCATCAGTAATTTTCCGAGTGACAAATTCAATGCCTCGTCGCGGCGACTCATGATTGAATAAGATGCCAGACACCGCAAACATCCCATAGCTCTCTCGATAATTCACCGTGGCGTGGTGTCCATACACCTTTGAGACTGCATACGGACTGCGCGGGTGGAATGGCGTTTCCTCATTTTGCGGGACTGAACGAACTTTGCCATACATCTCCGACGATGACGCTTGATAGAAACGAATCTTCGGATTCACAATCCGAATCGCTTCTAGCATTCGCGTGACTCCGAGGGCGGTCATTTCTCCGGTCGCGACGGGTTGCTCCCATGATGCTTTGACAAACGATTGAGCGGCAAGATGATACACTTCATCTGGTTCGCTTTTCGCGATTGCTGCAATAAGAGATGGTGTGTCGATGAGATCACCGGGCAGCAGAGTGACTGTATCCAAGATATGCTCAATATTCTCAAATCGCGGATTGCTCAAACGGCGGACGAGCCCAAAGACCTCGTATCCTTTTTCTAAAAGAAACTCGGCAAGGTAGGATCCATCTTGACCCGTGATTCCTGTAATGAGTGCGCGTTTATTCATAGATGACAACGTGGCAAAAGCTAAGCTTTGGACAATGGATCAAATTCTCTTTTTCGTAAACGATAGAGCTGTTCCTCCTGCAGTTTTCGGCTCCACCCGATTGCAGATGCAATGAGGCCAAGCACAATGGACTGAAAACCAATAATGATCAGCACGCCTGCAAGAAGAAGCGACTGAACGTGCCCTTGACCGCCTTCGGTAAAATACAGATAGAGAAAACGGAGCACAACAAGAAAACCAACGGTTATGAAAAGCGCCGCAAGCATTCCAAAAAAACGAATCGGGCGAAAGAGAACGATGTTAATAACGATATACGCCTGAGCATGGAGGATGTGTTTGGGAATACTTTTGATGAGCCTCGATTTTCGAGTGACTTTTCGCGCGCGGATCGGAATATCGACAATGGTCAGCTTTTGATCGATTGCGGAAAGAAGCGTCGTGTGCACGTAGGTATGGTTCGAAAACACATTCACTCGAAGCGCCGCCTCTCGCGAATACGCGCGGTAGCCGGTCGAAAGATCCACGGGCGGGAATCCAAACAGTTTGCGATTTACCCAACTGCCAAAAAGATTTCCATACTTGTTGATCGCTGGCATCTCGGCGAGTTCTTTGACTTTTCGAGAGCCGAGAACAATATCAGCCCGCTGTTCCAAGATCGGCTGCACAAGATCGGGAATCTTGGATTGATCGTAATGGTTGTCGCCGTCGGTGTTCACGATAATATCAGCTCCGCGCTTCAACGCTTCGTCCAGCCCGTCACGAAAAGTTTTTGCCAGCCCAAGGTTTGTTTTGTGCCGGATGAGTGAATCGGCGCCCGCGGCTTTTGCAATCTCGACTGTTCTATCTGTCGATCCGTCGTCCACGACCAAAACCTCCACCTGATCAACGCCCGTGATCACGCGCGGAATTTCCCGAATGACGTCGGCAATATTCTCTTCCTCATTCAAGGCGGGAATGGTGACAATGAGTTTCATCGTCCGATGCTTACATATTCAAATCCGAGCGAGCGCATTTTCTCTGGAGAAAAAACATTTCGGCCATCAACCATTTTCGGCGATTTCATAAGCGACTTCACTTTGGCAAGATCAATCTGGCAAAACTCATCCCATTCGGTGAGAAGAAGCACGACATCAACATTTTCGACTGCGTCGTAAGCGCTCTTCACATATTCTACATTGGGAAAATGTTTGGCACATTCGGTTTCAGCAACTGGATCGAACGCGACAATCTCCGCACCTTCTTGCGTCAGTTCTTCAAGGACAACGAGCGAAACGGCATCACGCATATCATCCGTTTTCGGCTTAAAAGCTAAGCCCCATACTCCAATTCGTTTCCCTCGTATATCTCCGACCAGTGATCGTAATTTGTCAACAACTGATTGCTTCTGGGATTCATTGACCTCTTCAACAGCCTTGAGAATCGAGAAATCATACTTAGCGAGCGTCGCGATGCGAATCAACGCTTTCACATCTTTCGGGAAACAGCTCCCGCCATATCCGGCGCCCGCGCTTACAAAAGCATGTTTCCCAATACGCTTGTCGTATCGCATGCCTTCAGAAACCATTTCAACATCTGCGCCCACGCGCTCACAAATATTTGCAACGCTGTTCATGAACGAAATGGACGCCGCCAAAAAGGAATTGGAAGCATACTTAATCATCTCCGCACTTTTGACATCCGTGAAAATAATGGGGCAGTCAAGAGGTTTATACAGTTCCTGAATAATGGACTTCGCACGTCCATTGTTCGTACTTCCGATCACCACACGATCAGGATGGAGGCAATCTTGCACTGCCGATCCTTCGCGTAAAAATTCGGGATTTGAAACAACCTCAAATTCTCCGTCGTAGTACTTTCGAATAATGTCGTGGACAATGTCCCCTGTTCCAACCGGAACCGTACTCTTATTCACAATCACTTTAGAGCCGTTCATGTGTTTTCCAATCTCTTCGGCAACGGCACGAACATACTGGAGATCGGCTTGGCCATCTTTGTCAGATGGCGTACCCACCGCAATGAAAATAATGTCCGACGCCCGTACAGCCTCGCCAGTGTTTGTCGTAAAGGTCAATCGCCCATCTTTCGCATTCCGATGAACAAGCTCCTCCAAACCCGGCTCATAAATGGGGATAACCCCTTCCTCTTTGAGTTTGCGGATCTTTTCTTTGTCAATGTCAACGGTGATCACATCATTTCCAAGTTCCGCAAAAATTGTTCCGGTGACAAGCCCCACGTACCCAGTTCCAATGACAGCAAGTTTCATAGTGCGTTTTGAAAATACTCAATCATCTTTGGGAGTCCCTCCTCAAGTGTCGTTGTTGGTTTCCAACCAAGTTTTTTTGTGGCAAGAGCAATATCCGGGCGTCGCTGTTTCGGATCATCACCAAGAGCCGGTTTATGCTCGATTCTGGAACGCGAATGAGTGAGACGCTTCACCGTGTTTGCAAGATCGTTGATGGAAATTTCCTCGGGGTTCCCAAGATTCACCGGCGTCGTTACTCTTTCGGTGTTCATGAGACGGATAAGGCCGCGAACCATATCATCAATGTAGCAAAAACTTCGTGTCTGATTCCCATTTCCATAAATCACAAGCGGTTTCCCTTGAAGCGCGTTTGGAACAAAATTTGTGAGGACGCGACCGTCATTCAACGCCATGCGTGAACCATACGTGTTAAAAATCCGCGCAATCCGAATATCCACTTGACTCTGGGTATGGTACGCGATCATGAGACTTTCCGCAACGCGCTTTCCTTCATCGTAGCAACTACGAGGCCCGATGGGGTTCACATGACCCCAATAGGACTCCTTTTGCGGATGCTCTTCGGGGTCGCCATAGACTTCTGATGTTGATGCTTGCAGGATGCGCGCGCCGCATCGTTTGGCAAGGCCGAGCATATTCACCATGGCCACTGTCCCCATTTTGATTGTTCGCACGGGGTTCTCTTGATAATGCACAGGCGATGCCGGACACGCGAGGTTATAGATTTGGTCGACTTCGAGGTACAACGGCATGGTGGTGTCGTGGCGAATCAGTTCAAACCGCGGATTATCGAGAAGATGGAGGATGTTTTTTTTTGATCCTGTAAAATAATTGTCGACGCAAATAACCTCATGACCGTCATGTAAGAGACGTTCCGAGAGATGCGATCCAATAAATCCGGCGCCGCCGGTGACAAGTATTTTCATAGAGAAGGTTTTTCGGATATCGTATTCTTTTGAAACCACTCAACCGTTTTACGAATTCCCTCGTCTAATGCAACCTGTGGTTCCCAACCGAGCTCTTTTCTCGCACATGCAACGAGAACTGCGCTTCTGCGCTGTTCGCCAGGTTTTTCTGGCCCATACTCCTCTTGCACATCGGATCGGGTCGCCTTTTTTACTTCCCTAAAGATGTCGTTCACCGATGTTTCAATCTCTGTGCCAACATTGTACATTCCTTCTTTTTCCGAATCCATAGCGCAAAGATTCGCACTCACCACATCAGACACATACACGAAATCTCTCGTGTTATTGCCATCTCCATTGATTACTGGCTGTTCATTCTCAAGCATTTTTTTGACAAAGATCGCGACAACACCAGCTTCGCCGTACGGATCTTGGCGAGGGCCATACACATTTGCGTAGCGAAGAATCACCGGAAGCGGCCCGCCAAGAGCAGCGTAACAGCGCGCATAATATTCGCCGGCAAGCTTTGACGTACCGTAAGTAGAGACAGGTGCACAAGGTGTATCTTCGGGAGTCGGCAACACAGACACATCTCCATACACCGCGCCGCCAGTGGATGAGTAAATCATTTTTTGCACACCCGCTGATTTTGCGCACTCCAACAGATTGACCGTTCCTTCGATATTGATGCGAAGATCATTCACCGGGTCGGTGACAGAATCCCGCACGCTTTTTTGCGCTGCAAGATGGAACACAACATCGGGGCGAAAGCGGTTGAACACATCGACAAGAAAAGCTTTATCAACAATATCCACCTTGAAAAATTCCGCCTGCGCGTTGACATACTCTTTCTTGCCTGAAGAGAGATTGTCAACAACCGCAACCGTGTCTCCACGCTGAACAAGCGCATCCACCACATGAGAACCGATAAATCCTGCTCCTCCGGTGACAAGCACGTTCATAATCTACCCGAGGTATGCTTTTAGAACATCGACTTGATCGGTTTTTTCCCATGTGAAATCTGCGTCATTGCGTCCGAAATGGCCATAGGCAGCGGTCTTTTGATAGATCGGCCTCTTGAGTTTAAGGTGTTTGATAATTCCGCGCGGCGTCAACGGGAAGTGCTTCTCGACAATTTCAGCAATGTTCTCTTCGGGCAGTTTGCCTGTCCCGAATGTGGTCACAAACACCGACACCGGTTTGGCAACGCCGATAGAATACGAGAGTTGGATTTCACACTTTTCGGCAAGTCCGGCCGCAACCACATTTTTGGCAATATAGCGGGCCATGTACGCCGCCGAACGATCGACTTTTGACGGATCCTTTCCTGAAAAACATCCTCCTCCATGGCGTGCATACCCGCCGTATGTGTCTACGATAATCTTGCGACCGGTCAGCCCTGTGTCCGCTTCTGGCCCTCCAACAATAAAGACACCGGTTTCGTTGATAAAGACTTTTGTTTCATCATCCATCCATTTTCCACACACCGGTTGAATCACTTCTTTCTTGATATCAGAGATGATCTGCTCACGAGACACTTCGGGATTGTGGTGAACGGCAATCACGACTGCACGCACGCGCGTCGGTTTGCCATCCACATATTCAACCGTGACCTGCGATTTACCGTCCGGGCGAACCCATGGCAAGATTCCTTTTTTTCGAACTTCGGACAATCGCATGGTTAATCCATGCGCAAGCGAAATCGGCAAGGGCATAAGCTCCGGCGTTTCATTGCAGGCAAATCCAAACATCAAGCCTTGATCTCCTGCTCCCTGCTCGTGATCAGAGCTTTCATTCACACCAACCGCGATGTTCTGGCTCTGTTCATGAATGCTCGTCAACACTCCGCAGTCATAACAGTCAAGGCCGAATTCTGGATTGGTGTATCCAATGTCTTTGAGCGTTCGGCGCACAAGCCCCTGAATATCGACATACGCATTTGTCGTGACTTCACCTCCGACAACAACAAGACCCGTCGTGGTAAAACACTCAACCGCGACTCGGGAGTTTGGATCCTTTTCCAAGAGCGCGTCGAGAACGGCGTCTGAAATCTGATCGCAAATCTTATCCGGGTGCCCCTCGGTCACCGATTCTGAAGTAAAGATGGAAGATGCATGAGCCATAGAGAGATAAAAAAATAGGAATCAAATGCGAAGAATACAATTAGGATTTTTGTGAAGAAGGTTGAGGGGTGGAGGTATCAAGCCGTTGAATATGGCTGCGCCCGCGCATCGCTTCGATGGTCCGTTGTAACCCATCCTCAAGCGAGACCACAGGGAACCACCCGAGCGCGTCGCGAGCCTTGTCTACATCTGGCACTCCTTGGCGTTGATGGTAGGGCAATGGGTCAGCAAATTGAACGCTGGACGTCGATTGAGCAAGGTGAATCACGTGATCGGCAAGCGCTCGGATCGTCAGTGGTTCAGGGTTTCCGATATTCACCGGACCCGCCTCTCGAGATGCCATCACTTTCATGAGCCCTTCAATACAGTCCGAAACATAGCAAAATGTGCCAGTTTCCGAGCCTGTTCCATAGATCGTGAGCGGCGTGTTCGAAAGAGCAGATTCAACAAAATCCGGGATGAGCCGCCCATCCCCCAGTTTCATCTTTGGACCATAGGTATTAAAGACGCGAACGACTTTTGTGTCAAGTTTTTCCGCCATCCGATAGTTCATGCACAAACTCTCGGCAAATCGCTTTCCTTCGTTATAGCAACTTCGAGGCCCCATCGGATCCACATAGCCCCAATAATCCTCCTTCGTCGGCGCATCAAGGAGCGGCGAACCATACACGGCCGAAGACGACGTAAAAACGACTTTTGCTGAATACTTTTTCGCAACATCAAGCACGTTTTTGGTTCCCAGTGCGCTCGTCAAAATGGTCGGAAGCGGAAATTTTTCATAATAGGCAGGAGAGGTTGGGCACGCGAGATGATAGATTTCTTGAATGCCCTGAAAACGCACTTTGAATTTTTCTAAAATCGGATACTTTTGAATATCAGCCAAATCAAACGGCTCGGTAATATCATGTCGAATAAACTCGAAATTATAGTGCCGGAGAAACTCATCAATGTTATCCTCTATGCCCGAAACAAAGTTATCAATGCAAATCACATTCCGATTTTCAAGAAGCCGTTCGGTGAGGTGAGACCCAATAAACCCAGCGCCTCCGGTAATGATGACGTTCGGGCGTTCAAAAACTGGATTCTTTTTTCCCATGGTGTTCTGAATAGATTCCGCGAGCATCATTCAGACGAACGCGGAGAAGGTCGCGAAATGTTTTGAGATACCCTGACGGACGAACTTTGGAACGTGTATCGTTCTTCCACTGAACCGGGACTTCTCGAATCCTCAGTCCATGTTTTTTTGCGACAAAGAGGAGTTCGAAATCACTTCCCCATCCATCAATAGTCAGTTTTGTGAGGATTGGTCGAATTGCACTTGAATAGAGCTTAAACCCGCACTGCGTATCTTTGATTCCAGGGAGAAGAAGGAGTTGAATAAGACGGTTGCCGAACCGACCAAGCATCACCTTCCATTGCGATTGCGATTCAAGAATGCGCGACTCTGCGAGAGCGCGAGACCCAATGATCGCATCGGCCTCACGTTGGTGTTTCAGGAGTTTCAGAACCTCTGAAATGCGCGTAGAGGAATCGGCATCCATCACCAGAATCCATTCGCCTTTCGCTTCTGCAATTCCAGTTCGGACAGCCCAGCCTTTGCCGTGGTTCTTTCCATCTCCCAGGATCTGAATACGAGGATCATGTAGTGCATCGACAACCGCCCGTGTTCTGTCGGTGCTTCCATCATCGACGACAAGGATCTCGCTCTCTTGCCCTGCATATCCTTTCTGCATCAAAAACTGAAGGATATCCCTAAGCGTTGAGCCAATTCGATGTTCTTCATTCCACGCAGGAACGACAATTGAAATTTTCAACATACCGCTCATACTATACCAAAATATCACTCATTTTGCAAGGTCTTTGGGACATGTCGGAATGTCCAATGGCGAGTCATGAGAAAATTCCATCCGAGATTTGCACAAAGCGCTATGAGCTTTCCAAAAAGGTCATGAAATCCAAAGATGAGCACGGAAACAGAAAGAGCGGTCTGGTTAATCCCAAATCCAACAGAATAAACCAAAAAAAACTTTACAAATTTCTTCGAAACCTCAGTGGAAGTATCACGAAATGTCCAACGGCGATTCAACACGAACGCAACGGAAACAGCAAGTAAGAAAGCGAAAAGATTTGCGACGAGGAAGTGTTCACGAAAGAAGTCAAACGCTCGAGTTAAAAAAAGATAGGAAAAAAAATCAATGGCTGTATTGACCACACCGATAATCGTGAACTTCACGAACTGCCGCGCAATAAGATGCGATCGTAAAATAGGAAGTGAGACAACTCGCTTTCGTATCCGATGGATCATAAGGGCTCTCGCATATCAAGAGTCACGGTTCCTTCTTTCGAAAGTCCATCGCGGACGTACGAAATCTGGAGAGTATCCCCTGCCCGATGCTTTTGGATCTCATCCTGCAGTCTGACTCGCCCGCTCAAAGAAACGCCATCCACGGCAAGAAGAATATCCCCTTCTTGCAATCCGGCTCGATCGGCAGGTCCGCCCGTGATCACAGCGGGATGTTCTGCAGTGCGAACCAAAAGAGCGCCAGATGTGCGCCCGTCACGCAGGGTATCGGGGATATTCAACGCTTGTGCAAGATCAATGTACTGCACGCCTAATCGGGGACGCTCAATCGATTTTCCTTGGATGACGTTATCGAAGATCGGCAATACGTGGGACACAGGAATACCGCGCGCGAGAGCACTTTCTCCGGATGTTGAAAGCCCGAGAATCTTTCCGTCTGCCGTCGAGATCGGCGCACCATTAAGTGAGGAGGTGAAGGGAGTCGAGATCATGAATTCCCCGCGAAGGTCTTCGGCGGTTAAAAGCGCATCTTGAAACGAGCTGGGAATGGTGACGTACTGGCCTTGAAGCGCTGTTGGGAGTATTGCTCCATTTTTTGCCAAACCGCTATGACTCACCAAAAAGACTGTTGATCCAAGCGTTTCATCTTCAGGATTTCCAAATTGGGCAACAGAGAGATCAGAAGCATCAATGGAGAAAAAGATGAACCGACTCGCAGGATCGCGGGACACATCTTTCACGTCGAATTGCCGATGGTCGTGCGTCACGGCAACCAAAGGTGCGACAGGATCCTGGATGACACCACTGTGAGTCAACGCCAACCCATCTGATGTCACAATAACGGCATACCCCAGAAAATTCTCCGCCGTGAACACATCCTGAATCTGGCCGGTGTTTTTTCGTGTAAAAAGTGCAAGTGTTTGAGGAAGCACGCGCTCTCGCAAATCACGAAGCTCGGACTGCTCCTCTGCAACTGTCTTCGTCTCTTGGATAATGCGAACTTCAGTTTCCTGAGGAAGACGAAAAAATTTCAAGAAAGGCGAAGAAGAATAGTACGTCAGAGCAACGCGAAGCAGGGCAAGCGCAAGAACTCCTCCAATCATGCCCGAAAGGATACTGACAACAAGAATGCGGCGCCAGCGAGACGGTGAGCTTTTGTCCTCATCAACGCGAACTTTTGGTGATGTTGGAGAAGGTTGAACTTTCATATTTTTACGCCCACGGTGCACTAAGGAGTGCGATCGCAATCGTTGCGCACCCGATAATCAGATACCGTTTGAGCACTGATCGATCGAGCGCGTGCACATAATAATAGCGCGATACATTGACGATCATGTAATACAGGGAGGTGAGCACAAGTCCCGCAACAGACATGCCAAGCGGTGAAAGCGCTAACACCCAAAAGCTTTCGACAAGAACAATACTGATGATGAGGATGGACACTTTTGACTGACCAAAGGGAATCATGCTCACGGCCATTGCGGAAAGCGTTGAAAGCGTGACCCCAAGGAGCCACACGAGAAGCAGCGCCCACACCGGTTGATTTAAAAAGCGAAGCAAGCCGAATAGCGCGCTCCCCATAAAAAACATCGCGAGAATGTTGAGCGAACTGGTGGTGTTGGCAAGTGATCGCGGCTGAAAGCGTTCCTGATCGTAATGAAACGAATAATAGCTATCCAGAAAAACGCCGAGAAGGCCGGCCGTGACAAGGAGACTTGCAAAAAAGATCACGGGCTGCTCAACAAAAAGCAAAAATCCAAATAACCCGAATATAACGAGCGGCGGCGTAAGATAAAATTCAATAATGGAGGCGATCGAAAAACCTTGATGAATAGCGATGAGCACAAGGAGGATCCCAAATCCTGAGGCAAGAAGAATCACATGCCAAAATGCAGGGAAAAAATACAACAGAACCCCTGATCCTGTCAAAAGAACCGGACTCACATACACAAGAAGACGAAGAAAGAGAATCATGCGCTCATTTGATAATGAATTGAATTTCGCCGTCGCGGAGTTCAACATCTTTGACCGTACTCGCAAGCAGAATTTCGGTTCCAAATGTTTGGGCAAGTACGGATGTTGCAATGCTTTTCTGAAGAAACCGAGGGATAGAGACGGCGCCGAGTTTCATTGAAGTCACATCGAACTGAATTCCATCAGCCGCATTGATCGTCGCTTCGAATAAGAGGACGAACCGGTCATCTGGCCCAAACACTCGAAGGTATTCCATCCCTTCCGGTACAAGGACGACTTGACTGACGGTATCGTCTTCGGATTGAAGACGGCGAGTGAGTTCAGCTTCGGTAAACTTCAGATCGACACCGTTGAATCCAATCGTGAACCTTTCGGCGATCGTCGATGAATCATTCTCACTCGCGACCACTCGGCGCGTGGGAACAGGCGCTTTGTAGACAAGATCCGAAAGAATCGGAATGGTGAACAGACCCGAAGCCGCAACAAACCACAAAGCGACACTGAGTATACCGAAAAAGACAAGAAATATCAAGGCGCGGAACGCCTGATGCATCCATCGAAAGGGATGAAATCCAATCCGCGATTTGGGCGGTGAAACAGACATGACCAATGGTTGCTCTTGTGTTTTTGAAACTCGCATATTAATAGGTCAGCCCATCTTTTTCGGAAACACGCTTCGCGCTATCCGAGCGGAGATCATAGACCATAACGGTCGTAGTACTTCCCTGAACCTCTTTATAGAGGACGGATTCATCAATGATCCGGACATCAAAGCCATTTTCCGAGATGGTTTGTGACGTTTTTGAAGCGAGCGAATAGACAAGCAGTTTTTGCCCACTCTGTTGATCGTCGAGCGCATACACGAGCGACGTAGAGTCAGCGGACAATTCGCCAGTAACGCCGGTCGTTTTTGGTAGAGAGATATTCCCCACGCGCGCCAGCGTCCCAGTTGAATCAAGCGTCGCAAGATCAAGCACGCCATCAAACTCGGCGAAAACAAGAAATGCGCTCCCTCCGGTTTCTCCGACAAAGCTCCACACAGCGCTTGAAAGCGCTGTCGGCTCTCCAAATGTGCCGTCAAGATTCCGCAAGCGAATAGCCAGCTCACTCTGCCCCTTTTCGTTTTTCGAAAGAGTGGCGATCCCGCGCCCATCACGAAGCCATCGCGCTTCCTGAATGTCGCTCGCAATTCTCTGCCGTTCTTTTGAGGCAATGCGGATGACTGATCCGCTGAGTATTCCCTCTGAACCTCGCTCGAGCAAAAAAAGCGCTTTGTCGTCCGGAGAAAGCGCAAAATCAACCACTTCGAGTTTCCCCTCACTGACCCTCGACTCTGCGCCATTACTCTCCGCAATCCACACACTCCAGAACGGATCGTCAAACGTTGAAAAAGCGATGAACTTCCCTGACGGCGAACGAACCACACGCTGTTCATCTCGATCGGGCGTTTCGCGCTGAACTTCAGTCCCTACATCCGGCAAGACAAGATAGAGATCTGATTTCTTGTTCTCGGTGCGAATCAGCGGGATCATCTTATCAAAAGGAGGATACGTTGATGACTGCTGTGTGATCCGGGCTTCTGGAAGTTGAGACGGGAGAAAAAATACAAAAATACCGACGAGGAATGCGCACATAAAGAGAATTCCGAACAACCAACGAGTCATAAGGGTTTTCCCTTCCAACGTCTATTCATATCGAAGCGCCCATAGGGGATTCAACCGCGAGGCGCGCCACGACGGATACAAACCGGTGATAAACCCAAGTAAAACCGATAAGATAAGCATCGCAACGGCAAGATCGAGATTCACAATAAAGAGTTGAACCGTTTCACCTCCATATCGCTCGGCGAGGATATTAATACCACTATTTGCAAGAAATCCTACCAACCATCCTGCGCCAATTCCGATCACCCCGCCAATCAAACCCACCACAAGCGCTTCTGATAAAAAAATAGCCATCACGTCGCGATTCGTCGCACCGACCGATTTCATAATCCCAATGTCGCGCGTGCGTTCAAGCAGAGAAATCGTGAGGGTATTGAACATGCCGATTGACGCAACGACGAGCGCAATCACACCAAAGATCGCCAGGATCACTTTCACAACATTAAAAACCACCGTCACTTCGGTGAGCGTGTCGGCCGGCGACTCCACAAAATATCCCATATCCTGAATCGTTGTGCGAGTTGATGCAAGCAACTCAGGAGCTTTCGCAAGAGCTTTCACACTACTGTATTCACCGAACTCAACATCGGCAAGAGATGAAAGCGGAGCGAAAAGATAATTCTCATCTTCCGTTTCAACAACCCCATGGACGGTGTATGTTTTTTCTTTCCGAACAACGTCCGTTGTTCCTTTGACCGGAATAAAAATCGCGAGCCCAATTTCTTTGCCGAGAATCTCACTTGTGTTCTCGTATCCAAGAAGCTTTGAAAGCGTTGAGGAAACAACAACCCCGCCCGTGGCATCGGTAAAATAGTCCCCACTCGCAAGCGTATTCACCTCAAGTTTGGCAAATTTTGATTCAACGCTATGGAGAACACTCTCCGTTGTGGTCTCGCCAAGCGTTGCCTGCACTGAAAAACTTGCGCGCGGGCTCACCGATTCGATCGATTCGATGTCCTTGAATTTCTTTACCGTCTCTGCGTCAAGCTTCAAAATGTCGGATTTGCCCTTTGATACGTTCAAGAGGCGAAGTGCTTCTGATGAGGTAATCTGTTTCACCGTAATTTCTTCAAGCCCGCGCCCCAAAGAAACCAAAAACACAATGGCGCCGATCCCAATCACGACAGCGCCGACGGTTAAGAATGTTCGCAGTTTATTCGAACGGAACGTATCTTTGGCAATGTAAAATACGTCAATGGGCTTCATTTCTTCGTGCGTTTTCTCATCAAAATTTCACGCGCAAGATCAACTTCTTGATGAAATTCTTTCGGATTGATGTGAAGGGCTCGCGCCTGTGCATCGAGTTCAGATCGGCGAGACTCCCGAGCCAGTTTTCGTGCTTCGCGGGTCAGACGAACATCTTGAATTTCTTTTTCTGATCGCTGCTGCTCTATCGATTTAATGATTTCTCCATCGCGCATATACAATACGCGATCGCCGTAATGCAAGTAATCAGGATTATGCGTGACGAGCAAAATCGTACGCTTGGATTTGCGATTGAGATCATGAAAAATCGCCATAATTTCTTCGGCCGTTGCCGAATCCACGTTCCCGGTTGGCTCATCGGCCAGAAGAATCCACGGGTTGTTCACGAGAGCGCGCGCAATCGCCACCCGCTGCTGCTGCCCTCCAGACAGTTCGGCTGGCCGATGGGAATAATATTCGCCAAGTCCCACCTCGCGAAGCAGCTCTTTGGCTCGGTGTTGGCGCGTTGACCGCCGTACGCCTCGGAAGAGCTCGGGCAGCGCAACATTATTCACGATATTCATGGTTTTGAGCAAGTTGAACTGCTGAAACACAATCCCGATTTTCTCGCGCCGGTGCCGCGCAAGCTGACTCATCGAAAGATGCGTTAAATCCTCTCCGCGGATCCGCACAACGCCTTTTGTGGGCGGTTCTAATCCTGCGATGACGTTCAAAAGCGTGGACTTGCCGCATCCTGACGGACCGAACAAAATCACATACTCCCCAGGATGCACCGAAAAATCGATATTTTTCAGCGCGTGCAACACATTCTTCCCTAAAAAAAATTCTTTGGTGACGTTTTTCAGTTCAATCACTGGAGTGGAGTTCCGTGTCATTCTTTTCGAAAGAAAATATGCTTGATCTCTCCAACCCACGAGAATGTTCGCTCGAGTGAAGAGACGACTTCTTCAAGCACCGATTCCGCCGCTTGGGGGGTGAGCAATGTGAAATCGCTGGACTGTGCAATGTTCCCCGATTCATCAATGGAGAGAGCGCGGAAATGATACGTGGTACTCGGCAAGAGACCCGGCAAGATCACGGTGTGCGAACGATTCAGCGTATCATCTTTTGGCGAGCGTAATTGATACTGGCCTCCGGTGACAACGCCCGGAGAGTACTCAACCTGCGCTGTGGAGAATTCATCGGCAACCCAAAAGACGATCGCTTGCACTTTGCCGCCTGCGCCCAAAGAAGAGACTTCCGTCTTCATGCCAGTCAGGACCGGCGGTGCGGTATCGGCATTTGTCGTCAAGGTATTTGAACCGGAGGCGGCGCGATTCCCAAACTCATCGGTGCCCGTGATGCGGAACGAATAGGTCGTTTTTGGTCTCAGACTTGTAAGCACAATCTCATGCGCCGTTACACGATCAGGTTTGCCCTGCGACTGATCGAATAATCCCGCCTCGCCAAATTCAACAATCGAATCGGTTGCGACATTCGTTGACCAGGTGATTTTCGCGGTGTCGTAGCCCACGCTATCGAGCGTCACTCCTGAAACTGTCGGAAGGGTTCGTGTCGAAAAGACATAATCATCGGATGCAATCACGCTACCATTCTCTTCTGCTCCGATCACTTGTACATGATATGTCACCCCATTGTTAAGCTCATCAAGAAGCACCGTGTGTTGTGTCGTAAAATCCGTGCTCTCATCATTGATGACTGTTCCATATTCGGTGTCTTCACCATACTGCAGTCTTGAGTTTGCAATACGGTTTGTTGTCCACGAAACAATCGCCGAATCGAGTGTGATGCTACTCACCTGCAGCCCAAGCACAGACGGATTCCCGATCGCCGCTCTTGACGTGGTGAAATTCAAGACATCCGAAATCGTTTCGTTGTTATACACATCAACAGATTGGACTTTGTAATAATATGTTGTTGCGGCCGAGAGATTTGAAAGTGTCACAAAATGCGAAACATTCAAGAGCTGGTCATCCTCGGTTTCTTGATCAAGATTCGCGGGCGTTGTGCCATAGACCACGCTTGAGGTGGACGCAGCATCGGTGACCCACGAAATGATCACCGTGTTTGAGGAAACGCCGGCCGATTGCGTGCCAATATCCGAGATCGTTGGTGGGACATCGGATCCAATAGGTGCAGTGGTCAAAAAGGTGCCAGTTTCCCCAAGCGAGAGATTGCCCGCTTCATCAGTTGAGCGGACGCGGAAATAGTGCACCTTGAGCGGAGTCAGACCAATAATGGTAACGCTATGATTTGTGATGAGTGTTGGATCGCCTTGAATCGTTCCAAACTCTTCGGAATCTCCGAATTCAACAAACGAATCTGCCGGCTCGTTTGTCACCCATGTGACGGTCGCGGTTGAATCTGTCGGAGTGACAATGGCTCCATCTCCGGTAACACTCGGTGCAGTCACATCATCATCCGACTCGATCGTTTCAAACGTATACTCATCGCCGATCGATTCATTACCGTTGGCGTCTGTGGAACGAACGCGATACGAATAGGTTGTTTGGGGCTGCAAATTTTCGATTTCGACTTGATGCGCAAGGACATATTCTAAATCGCAGACAATCGTGCCATAATCAGAGCTTGTTCCAAATTCAATGCACGATGTGGATGATTCATCGGTTGTCCATGCAATGGTTACCGAATTTTGTGTTGTCACGGCAACGGGAGCCTCACCAGAAAGATCGGGCCCTTGCGCATCTGCTCCGCCTGGTTGGCCAAAAGCAACGGATGAAGGGCTGGAATTGTTGCCTGCGCTGTCCTGCGTGACAATACGATAATAATAGGTTGAGTTTGCCGCAAGACCCGTATCGAGGAAGCCACTATCCGTAATCGTATTTAAGGTTGCGCGATTTGAGTACGTTGAACTATCGGTTGAGCGCTGAACGACATATCCTCCAAAGTCGGGGTTGCGAGCAGATGTGACTGGCGTCCATGTTGCCGCTAAACTGTAGCGATCCAGCCCAGCATCAGAGGCATCGGCAACCGAAACCGCAGTCACAATGTCGTTTGCAGACGTATCAAGCGTAATCGTATCGCTCGCTGTCGTGGCAGTATTGCCGTATGTATCACGGTACTTCACATACGCAGTGCGTATGCCATCAGATCCTGCGGTCAACCGCCACGCTTTTGCTGTCGTGTAGGTCTCCCACGTTCCGGAATTCGTCACCAAACCATTTGTATCGACGACTGTTCCAAATGTCGTGCCGTCGTTACTGAATGTCATCTGTATGGCCGTATCATCACTTGAACTCAAGGTAAGGGTGACCGCGACAGAGTTGGTTGTTGACGCGGAGGAGTTAATCGTGATCGAAGTCGCTCCTGCAAGCGGCGTTTTCGTATCAACATCAAAGCTGCTGCTTGTCGCCGAAGCGGTGTTGTTGAGGGTATGCCCATCATCAAGCGTCACCTTCACTTTGACCACGTCATCAAGGAATGAATTCGTGAAATTGCTTGAGAGCGTCCAATGAATCGTTTTGGTTGCTGCTGTTCCTGTCACGGCAACACCTGAACCCACATTACCAGTTTTGGTTGTCGGCGTGTTCCATGTGGTTCCGCCGTCAACCGAATACTGTAGCGTCACGGTGACTGAAGTGTCATCTTGATCACTTGCCTCGTAGGTGACTTTTGCCGTTCCATCCGTTTGCGCAACCACGGCAAGATTTGCGATGACCGGAGCGAGATTGCGCTCGTATGTAATGTTAAACGTATCGAGCGTTGGAGAGGTGTCATCTGATGACGAGTCAAGATAGGCTTGAATGCGGAGATACCGCGAACTTGTCAAACCAGAGAGACTTGCACCAGAACTTGTGTAGTATGAGGAGTAACTAGAATAGGTGACTCCATCCGATGAGGTGGCAAACCGAAATTTCACATCAGTGCCAGAGGGTTCAGTCGTTGTAAAATTAAGCGTGCTCCATCCAACTGTGATGCCGGCATCAAAATCGTATGTCCATGTGCCATTGAGCAAGCTCGCGGCAACGGTGACATCTTCCACTTGCGGATTTTGGGATGCGCTCGTGGTGGAAAGATCAATACGGTACTGCATATACCGATGCCCGTCGGTCATACAACTGTTTGTTGTCATGTCCGTGCCGCTGGAAATGCCGCTGCACGACGCCCAATCGGTTGCTCCGCTCATGTCCGAATTGTTGGACGACCGCACTTTCACGGTAATGGTTTGGGAATTCGCGGTTGAATTAAACGTAATATTCCCCCACGTGGAATTGGTTGTGCCAAAATCTTTGATGGTTGAAACCAACGAACCAGACGGCGCAACACCCGGATAGAACCGTGTGACACCTTCAGATGTGCCCAGCACAAGATCCGCAACATTTCCGGACGCAATAGCCCCTTGGATCGCGGTCATATCGTTATCCACCATATTCGGTGTCGAACTTGACTCGCGCCAACTATCGCCCTGAACCGCGTTCGCGCTATTCACGCTATTCAATTGGGTAAGCGAACCATCATCAGCGCCGCCGGCATTGGTTGCCACCCATGCTCGCGTTCCATCACTTGTGGGAAAAACTGCCGACACATTATCAATTGTTCCTTCCAAGGTGTGATAGCGGAACAGGGGTCCATTTGTCAGTGTTCCGTTATTTGATTTTGTTCCGGAATCTGTCGCCGTTGTGCCCGACCCATCATTGAAGTGCAACAACAATCCTTTTGTCGCACTGCCCGGGAAACTAAACTCTGCGCCTGGCACGGTAAAAGACGCGCCAGAATGTTCCGCCGTGTCGGAAATCAAGAGCTCATCAATCGTGCCGTTGAAGAAGGCTTCTTCTCCATTGTGGTCTGCGCGGCCAATATACAGTGCTTGTTCCGATGGATCCGGCAATGCCGAAATCGTGCGTGTGGCCTGACGCGTGCCATCAATATACAAGCTGGCGGTCGATCCATTAAAGACCAGTGACACCAAATACCACTGATCCGCAGTCCAGGATGTTGTTGTCGATTGCAATGTCACCGCATTCCCGACGGACCGAACGTCTCCAACGCTCGTTAGCCCCTGGCCAACATACAGCTCCCCTTGGAACGACCCTAGGCGATTAAATTCCGCATACGTGGACAGACTTGCCGTTGCTTCTTCCCATTCGCTCTGATCATCACAGTACTCGGTGTTGCCAGCACGCTCGGCATAGCAGGCAAAGAGCTGCTCACGATCCTCATCATTCATATACAGCTTATCCTGAAAAACGAATAAGTCATTCACGGTGTTCTTCGTTCCGGGATAGACGAGCGTCCATTCGTTCGCATTATCACATGCCGTGGTTGTGCCGCCTACGCTCGGGTCGCACATGTACACATCATTATCCCCACCAGCAGTACTTCCGAAACCAGCGTACAGGCGACCGCGGAACGTCGCTAAGGCGTTGACCGTTTCATATTCCACCCCATCCCACACCGTGGACCAGTCGCCGGAGTCGCACAGTGTCGCACTACCGGTTGCAGACGGATTGCACATCAATACATCGCCATCTCCAGCTCCACTCCCCATGCCTGCGTATAACCGACTATTGAAGACCTCGAGGGAATTAAAAAGTTCCTGTGAGCCATTGTAAGATGTCGACCAGTCGCCGGAGTCGCAAAAATCTGTCGCACCGGTTGTCGTTGGATCACACACTATAACATCGCCATCACCTGCTGAACTTCCTGATAAACCGGCATAGAGATAGCCATTCATCTCCTCAAAGACAATCGCATTTTCTGCAAGCGACGAATTATACACAAGAGAGAAATCTCCAGACTCACACGTTGTTGCTCCACCGGTTAGATCCACATCACATCCGGCAATATCCCCTTCTGCACTTCCATCTCCCATCCCGCCATACAGATTTCCCTTAAACTCTTTTGCCGAATACACCCCATTGTAGACGGTTGACAATGTATAAATGCTGGAGAAGTCAGCCGTTTCACAGGTATCCGCGTCGCCGTTGCCGCTCGGATTACACATAATGATTTCTCCGGTTCCCGTGTTTACCTCCACGCCGGTATACAACCGGTCGTTAAAGTTGACCGATTCCCATGTCTGATCATTTGACCCATCATAGGCGGTGGGGTTGCTCATTTTCATCACATTCGCTCCTCCGTTGGTACCTGTTCCAGACGTGACAATCAAATTTCCTTGGTAGGTTCCCATGTCTCCCCATGTACTGGTGTCGGTATTGACCACCGTTGTCCACTCCCCAGTAAGACAGATGGTATCGGCACCTGGTGTACACTCATACACATCACCTTCGCCTCCTGAACCTCCGCCTGATGCATACACTTTTCCGTTAATCGTTTCCATATCACGGACATAATCATCAGCGGAATTATCGTATGACGAAGCCCAGTCCGCATCTTCGCACACTGTTGACCCACCAGAAGTTGCCGGGTTACACGCGATAAGATCTCCGTCCCCCGCACTCGTATCACCAAAGCCAGCATACAGAGCTGTGCTCGTTGCAAAGAGCACGCGAATACTTTCATACGACGACGTATTGACCGGCGTGGTATTCGCTCCATCCCACGCGCGAATATCCGAACTGTTCACAAACCAGATATCAGCATCGCTACTTGTCGCCGTTCCTTGCGTCGTAAAGTACACAAAGGTATCCGCGCCGGAGGTGAAGGTTGTCAGACCACGCGTTGAGAGATAGTTATCAAAATCCAGGTACACGACCCAATCAGTGCTGGTACATTCGTTATCCCCGCCGGGTGTACACTTTAACAAATCAGCACTGCCGGCGGTTCCTTCTGTGGTCATGTAAAGCTCACTATTATAGGCCGCAAAACTTGTGACGCTTCCTTGATTGCTTGTATTCGCATACGCGCTGGTAAAGTCCAATGCATTGTCGCAAAGACTTGCGTTTCCTGCTGTCGCTGGATTACAGATCGTAACATCCGCATCGCCCGCGCTCGATCCCATCCCGATATACATGCGACTATTAAACACTTCGATATTACGAGCGGATTCATACGATGCGCCCGCATCATAGGCAGCCGTAAAATCTCCATTCGCATCACAAATGTCCGCATTTCCATTTGATGATTGCGTACAATAGAACAGTTCGGCTTCTCCCGCTTCTCCACCAAACGAAACGTACATGGTGCTGTTCAGCGTCGTAAAATCCGTGACGTAGTTAAAATTTGTCGCGGCGACGCTCGTATCATAGGCAATCGCCCAATCCCCGGAATCGCATGTTGTTGCCCCGCCTGTTGTCGCGGGGTTGCAATAATACACATCCCCATCGCCCGAGGAGTTCCCGGTCCCAGCATACAGATAACTGTTAAAAACATACAGCGATGAAACAAACTCATACGCCGAACCTGGGGCATACGATAACGACCAATCCAGGGGTGAGTCACACTTTGCGGTCGAGGCGCCACCCGCTGCTGGATCGCACACCCAAATTTGCCCGTCCCCCGCGATGCCCTGCGTCCCGACATACAATTTTGAATTGAACGTCGCCGCCGCGCCTTCGGCCATAAATGCATCAAAACCCGTATCACGCACTTTTGTCCAATCACCAAAGTTATCGCATCTCGTTGCTCCCCCGATCGTCGCCGGATCGCAGATAAAAAGATCACCGTCGCCATCACCGGTTCCACCGCCGGCGTACAGATAGCCGTTAAAGACGGTTAAGCCCTCGAATCGCTCATAGTTCGCGCCTGTATCGTCGTAGGAAATATGGATGTTGCCGAGATCAAAGATATCGGCTTCCCCCGCGGCCGCGCCGACGCCCGCATACACGCGACTATTGAAAACTTCAATATTCTCGATCCCGTTCGTTGCGTCGTAACGGAAATAGGTGCGCCAGTCGGCGCTTTCACAAACATTCGTATCCCCGCTTGCTTGGGGATAGCAATACCACAAGTCCGCCAAATCCTCGACTGACGCATACAGATACGTTCCATCCTGCGCAAGGTCGGTGACACGATTTTCCAACGTATTCAGTGAGATGGTCCAGTCGCCAGAGTCGCAAAACGTCGCGCCTCCTGAATCTGCAGGGTCGCAGACATAGACATACCCATCCGTCACATTGCCTCCTGTTCCAATATACAAGCGACTGTTAAAAACGATCAGCTCATCAATATATTGCGTGCCGGTTGTCAGCACAGTTGTCCAATTATCGCCGTCAAACGCTAACACCGAGCCATCCCCTTGGCTCGTCCCGACTCCAATATAGAGGACATCGTTAAATTCCACAACGCCATTGACGTGATCAGTGGTGCCTGTCAGGGATCCCCACAAACCCACAGTGCTCGCTGTTGAAGCGCCGGCGCCAAGCGGACCTTGATCGCCGAACTCAAAATTCAGTTTTCCGGTCTGATGGTCAAAATACGCTTGGAATTGCTCGCCTTTCGAAAGAAGCGGCGCATCTTTGGCTTGGGAATCGGCAGAAAAAGCACTTGGGAACTTCACATACATGTCAACCGTAAAGCTCGCGGTCAAATCCATGTCATCGTCGTCGCTCACTTTGACATAGTCATCGGTGCCGTCGAATTTCAATGCGCTTTTAAACCCGGTTGAAGCGTAACCGGAGTTGCCGGCCGTGGCTTCGTTGACATAATGTCGCACCGTTCCCGAAGCTTGGGTGGAATGTTCCTGAAGAATGGAAAGTCCTGAATTGGTTCCGACAAAAATCGTATTGGACGTTGCTTGCGCCGTTGAAGTATTGACCGTGGCTTCAAGCGAATTGATGGTATTGGAAAGAATCGCCGGAGTGGTTGCCGTGGTATAGTTCACGGTTTCCGTAAATCCCGCGCCTAAACCTGAAACATTATCCTTTCGCTGCAGCTTCGCGGTTGTTGAACCGTAATAATAGAGTTCATTGTCGGTTGTGACTCGAACAAGGGAATACGAACTTGTTTCCGAAGAATTTTTGCTTGTTGCGGCGGTTTCATTGACGACCGTCACGCCACCCGCTGTTGCCACGGCAAGATAGGTGCTTCCGGAAATGACCGCGCCCCACAGGTCGTTGACGTTATTGTTCACAATGGCAGGGGATGTGGACGAGAGATAGGTGGCTGAACCCACCGAGGTGTTTCCACTAATGTTGTTAATCACATACTTGAACACCCCGCCATCGCCGTCGCCGGCATACACATTGGTGGCATCGGCATAGACAGCGGTAAATCCGTTTGCGAGCGAAACGTATCCTTTGGACGTGTTTGTGGATTTGGTGATCACGTCCAGCCCACCGGCTGTTGCAATAAACAAATACGTGCCATTGTCAAAAACGTCATTGATGACATTCGAGCCCGTATTCAATCCTGACCCGTTCGTAAAATTCTGCGCCACTTCGGCTTTGAGTTTTGTTTCGGTGGTGGGGTTAATGGCGTAATCAGCCGACGTGTAGTTGTTACTCCCCCAATTCGTATCAACAAATTGGTTATTTGTGGTTGAGAGCACCAAATCTGTGCCGGTTTTTACGGTATTTGACTTTGTGGCAGCAGCATTATCCCAATCCACATCTGTTGGAACTGTCAAGGTAAGGGTTGCCGCAGTAATGCGCTGATACGAAACCATTCCCGCCAAAATCAAAACAGCAAGAATCGGAAGAGCGATCGCTCGGTGCTCGCGGAAAAATGATCCAAGGTGCGCTATTCTCAGGCGAAACGGTTTCGCTTGCGCACGGGTAAGCTTCAGATCCTCCTTATGATGATGCGGTATGGTTGTTTTTCTTTTCCTCCGTTTGGCCAAGGTTAGAAAAATAAATAAACTCAAAGCACCATTTATTATAACACAAAATCCCCTTTCATGCGATTGTGGATAAGTAACGAAAAAAGAATACACTTTCTCAAGGCGCTCCAGCGGAGCGAGAGTCTTCGCGACTTGAGAAAGTGTATTCTTTTTTCGTTCTTAAATCCAATCTCTCTTTCGAAAGACGAGAAGAATCATAAGAATAAAGAGAATAGTACCACCAACGATTGCCGGAAAAGCCCAAGCATGTTCGGCAAACGGCAAACCAATGATATTCATCCCATAGACGCTCGAGACAAGCGTAAGCGGCAAGAACGAAACCGAAATAATGGTCAAAATCTTAATGATCTCGTTCGTGCGTTGCGAAATCAAGGCTTCGTTCGTCTTTTGCAGCGCATCCACAATCTCTCGATCATTCTCTAAAATACTCCATGCGCGTTCAAAATGATCATGCACATCATCAAAATACACATCGGATTCTTCGCCCAAAAAAGGTCGATTCAAATGAACCAGCGTTCCAATGATACTCCGCACCGGATTCAAGATTCTTCTCGACTTGAGCACAGCGCGTTGCACAATCGCCAACTCGCGAATGACGTTCGTTTCCCCTTCGTACATACTTTCTTCCACTTCATCAAGATCATCTTTAATCACATCGAGCAGTGGATACAAATCTTTCGAGAACATGTATAACAGGCGATAGAGTAAGAAGCCCGGTTGACGCCCAAAAAAATCCCGACGAATATCGGGATTGTCCTTGCAGTTAAAAAAAATAGCTTGGAGAGCGGGGAGTGTCTTTTTGTGCACGGTCACGAGAAACTCTTCGCCGACAAAAATGTTGATCTCTGCCGTGCGCACTCGCCGCGTTTCGGTATCATACGTCGGCAAGTGAATGATCAAAAAGATGTAGTCGTCGTACAGGTCGATCTTGGGCGTTTGGGTAATCGACAAGCAATCCTGCAGATCGAGCGTATGCAACCCAAAACGCTTCTGAAGATCATCAGCGTCTTTTGAGGTGAGATGATCAACATTCACCCATGTCATTGTTTTCTCTTGGATTTCTGACTGCGGCATACCTCATTCTTTAACCTCCAAACTATATCACTCCTCGCATCATCTGGCAACTTGCCAAAGAGCCCATGTATTCAGTATACTACGAAGCAGGCCGAGAAGAAATTCACCCGGACGGTAGACTATGGCAATCTCCATTTCAGCACCCATTATCGAGGAGGAAGAAATTCAAGCTGTAACCCGTGTTCTTCGATCAGGAATGCTTGCCGCCGGTCGGAAGACACAGGAGCTTGAGCGTTTATTCGCAGATTTCTGTGAAACGAAATATGCCGTTGCTGTTAGTAGTGGAACGGCTGCATTGCATGCGAGCGTTCACGCGCTTGGAATCAGCCATGGCGATGAGGTCATTACTTCCCCATTCAGCTTTGCTGCGTCGGCAAATGCAATCCTGATGGAAGGCGCGAATGTCGTCTTCGCCGATATTCGTGAAGACGATTTTTGTATTGATCCTCAAAAAATTGAAGCAAAGATCACGAACAAAACCAAAGCCATATTACCTGTCGATCTTTTCGGTCAGCTCGTGGATACTGAATGCATCCGGAACATTGCTCGTGGACACACTCTTCGTACTATTGAAGATGCCTGCCAATCGGTTGGAGCCGAGCGCAATGGAATCAAAGCGGGCTCTGTTGGTGACGTCGGATGTTTTTCGTTCTATGCAACAAAAAATGTTATTAGTGGGGAGGGTGGAATGATCACCACGAATGATGCGGATATTGCTGAACGTTGCCGCCGCTTCCGTCACCATGGACAATCTGAGCATACGAGGTATGAATACTGGGAGCTCGGGTACAATTATCGCACAACCGACATCTGTGCGGCAATCGCACTCGAACAACTCAAAAAAATTGAACGTTTTACTACGGCGCGCATCGAAAATGCAAAACATTTAACTGAAGGGCTTCGTGATATCCCGGGGATTATTCTGCCCACCATTCATCAGAACTCTACGCACGTCTTTCATCAGTACACTATTCGCGTGACCGAAGAGTGTAAGCGAACACGCGACGAACTTGTGAATCATCTTCGTGCTCACAATATCGGGGTTGGGATATATTATCCGAAACCTCTCCACCTTCATCCTCACTTTGCGAGACAAGGGTACGAAAAAGGCGACTTTCCTGTGGCCGAAAAACTTGCGACGGAAGTCTTGTCTCTTCCTGTCCACCCGAGCCTCACAGATCAAGACATCGAGGTTGTTCTAAATACAACACGCGAATATGCGCAATAAACTTCGTTGTGCCGTTATCGGAGTCGGCAACATGGGAAAAAATCATGTGCGAACATACCTTGAGCTCGAGGAGATTCAGCTCGTCGCTGTTGCCGACACAAACACTGCGCTTGCACAGGAAAATGTTCGGGGTTCCAGAGTAACCGCGTATTCTGACTACACAGAGATGATTTCGGAGGTGAAGCCTAATGCTGTTTCTATTTGTGTTCCTACGGCACTCCACTACCAAATTGCAAAGTATTGCCTTGAGAAAAAGATTCACGTCCTGCTTGAAAAACCAATTGCAGAGACTATGAAGGAGGGCAAAGGGCTCCTGAGCATTGCGAAGTCGCATAAGTGCGTTTTTCTCATTGGTCATATTGAGCGTTTCAACCCATCTATTATCAAAGTGAAAGAGCTGATCGATAAAGGAGATCTTGGGAATATCACCGCCATCATCGCACGACGCGTCGGCGGATTCCCTCCACAGATTAAAGATGCGAATATCGCGATTGATCTCGCAATTCACGATATCGATATCGTCAATTACCTTCTCGATGATCTTCCTGTTACCATCTCTGTAAACAAACAAAAGAACCACATTGAACAGCGCGAAGATTCGGTTGAATTCTTCCTTAAATACAAAAAGGCCTCGGCATATATTCAGGCGAACTGGATCACCCCGGTTAAAATACGCAAACTCAATATTACGGGAACGGAAGGGTATTTAGAAATGGACTATATTACGCAACAAATTGAATTCCAAAAAAGTAACTACAAAAAATTTAGAGAAACAAATGGAGATTTTTCAGACTACGTTCTCCGTTTTTCTGAACCAGATCGTATTACAATTTCTGTGGCAAAAAGGGAGCCGCTCCGAGAAGAAATTCTCTATTTCTTGGGTATGGTCGAGCGGCGTCAACCTATTGATTCACGCTTTGCCATCGAGGCACTAAAGACTGCTCTTCATTCCTAAAATACTCATGAGGGCATTATGAAACGTATTCTTGTTACCGGCGCAGGGGGTTCCGCATGTTACAATTTTATTGAATCGCTCCGGGATAATAACAGTGGAGAAAAATTTTACATCGTTGGTACAGACGTGAGCCGGTATCACATTGAGTTATCCAATGTTGATAAGCGGTATATTGTCCCGCGAGTGACCGAACCACGATATTTTGATGTCGTCAATACGATCATCGAAAGAGAAAAGATAGATTTTTTGCATTGCCAGCCGGATATTGAAGTCGAAGTTCTCTCACGAGAAAAAGATCGCATTCATACACGTACCCTCCTTCCTCGTCCCGAAACGGTTGAAATCTGCCAAGACAAAATGAGATTTAATACGATTCTTCGAAAAAATAATCTTCCCGTCCCTGAAGCCTATCATATTACAAGCGAGAACGACCTTGAGAAGGCCATGGAAGCACTTCTTCGAACAAACGAAAAAGTGTGGCTTCGAGCGATTCATGGAGCAGGATCACGCGGTGCTATTCCGGTCAAAAAGCTCGAACATGCAAGAATGTGGATTGATTATTGGCATACGATGAAAGATTTATCGTACGGGGATTTTATGGTAAGTGAATTCTTGCCAGGGAAGGAGTATGCTTTCCAAAGCGTCTGGCGTGATGGTGAACTTCTCATGTCCCAGGCGCGGGAGCGTGTTGAATATATTTTTGGAAACTTAACCGTCAGTGGTCAATCGTCCAGCCCTTCTGTCGCCGTGACTGTTCAGAATGATGAAATCAATGCTACCGTATCGAGTGTGGTGAAAACGATTGATCCCCACGCAACGGGAATTTTCTGTGCCGACCTCAAAACGAATAAAGAAGGAAGAATTGTATTGATAGAAATCAATGCAGGAAGATTTTTTACCACAAGTTTCTTTTTCTCTTCTGCGGGATGTAATATGCCGTACTATTATACAAAGATCGGACTTGGAGAGAATGTTGTTATTCCAACACAACCGTTCGATAACATCCCTGCAGATTGGTATTGGGTTCGTATGATCGACATGGGCTATAAACTCATTAAACCTGGGGAATGGACCTCCGAGGACCTCTCGAAATAGCATTCATCGATGTTGACGAGACGCTGGTACAGTTTGATATTGACTGGGATCGTGTTCGGCTGGAAACACGTTACTTTCTTAAGGAAGCAGATATTCGATCTCCGCGCGGACTTCATGTCATGTTGTGTAAGCTCGCCGAGTCTCGGCCGGATCTTCTCCTCCGCGCCTTAGAAAATCTTCGTAATCACGAATATAAGGGCATCGAGAGGAGCAAGGGTACCCCCGGCGCAGAATCACTCCTTTATTTTCTCAGTAGAAAAAATATCTTGCTCTATGCAGTATCGACAAATGACGCTGGCGCAATTGAAAAAATTTTGAAGAAACATGGGCTCAAAGAATACTTCGCTGGCATTATTGGACGTACCAATACCTTTCAAGGATTTAGGCTTCTTAAACCGAATCCAATTGCTGTTCTCCACACTCTCCAGGGGCTTCATATTCATCGCTCTCATGCTATTGTTATTGGGAATAGTGTAACGGATGCAAAGCTGGCTCGTTCTGCACATATGCAGGGGTACATCTACTCGTCAACTCTACAATCAAAACGGAATATCGTTGTGGCTAAAACTCTTGGTGATCTCAAGGCCACGATACTGAAAAAATGGAAATTCTTGTGATCTTAAACCTGTAGTTTATGTCTGAACAAGAACGTTTAAACAATATTACATTTAGTTCATATACCGGTCTGAATGGCAAGCTTATCACTTCTCGATATCGCTCCCTTAAGCCATATTTTCGTGGAAAAATCTGCCTCGAACTTGGATGCGCAGATGGTCAGGGCACCAAGCATCTGCTTTCGTATTTTGATCATGTGACTGCAGTTGATGGATCTGCGTCTAGCATCAAAGCATTACAAGAGCGTTATAAGAACCCAAAACTTTCTGCTGTTACGTCACTCTTTGAGGCGTTTGAAACCGATGTGAAGTATGACACAATCGTCATGGAACACATTCTTGAACATGTTGAACACCCTATCGAGATATTGAGGCGTTCACAGAAGTGGCTTAACAGAGATGGAGTTATTCTTGTTGATGTCCCGAATGCACGTTCACTTCATCGTCAAGCCGGGGTACATATGGGACTCCTAAAAAAGTGTACTGACCTCAATAAAGCAGATCTTTCTATAGGACATCGTCGTGTATATACGCTTGAGACACTGCAGAAAGATATAGAAAAGTCGGGTCTATGTGTTCTTGAAACCGGAGGTTTTTTTATAAAACCATTGTCGAACAAACAGATTGAGGATTCTTGGAGCGAAGCCTTGATTGATGCGTACTACACATTAGGGGCAGAGTACCCTGATATTGCGGCAGAGATATTTGCAGTATGTAAAGCACTATAATGCAAACGAAGGTCAAGAGCGTCAAAATGAAATAGCAACTTGCTAAATGCACCCTCCATTCAGTATACTATTACTACATAAAAAGGGGTCAGCGCCCGTATAACTCACATTTCATGATTGTTCCTCTTCTTATTTATATTGTGCTCACCACGATCGGACTCACTCTTCTTAAGCGGGGAATGGGGACTCATCTAGCGCTCAATACACAGACACTCACTCTTCTTTTACAGAATCGAGATTTCTTATTTGGAGCCACAGCGTATGGAGCAAGCTTTCTCACGTGGCTTTTTCTTCTTTCCCAAAACAATCTTTCAAAAATTCTCCCCATTGCCATCGGACTTGTGTATGTTGCGATCATGATCGCTTCTGCACTTGTGCTCAAGGAGCCGTTTACCACATCGAAAATCATTGGAGTCATTCTTATCGGCATTGGTGTGTTGTTTATTACCCGCTGACATGGTTCAATACTCGCCCGATCAATCGGTTGCCCTCTCCTTTGTGATTCCGGTCTATAATGAGGAGAAGATTCTTGAACAAAACACGATTGTTCTTCACGATTTTCTCACCCATCACCCGTGTGTGCGAGGGTTTGAAATTCTTTTGTGCGAAAATGGAAGCACGGACGCGACCCTCCCCATAGCGCGGCGAATCGAAGCGCGCCTGCCGAACTTGAGCGTTTTTTCCTTACCTCAGCAAGCGCTCGGCGCAGCCATCCATGAAGGAATTCAACACGCGAGACACCCTTTCTTTTTCTTGGAAGCGATTGATCTTCCCTTTGGACTCGAGGGCATCGAGACCCCGATCCGCACAATCATCAACGGATACGATATTGTTCTACGATCAAAGAATCACCCTGATTCAGTGATGAACCTTCCAGCGCGTCGCCGAATGTTTACGCGGCTGTACAATTCTCTCGTTTGCCTTCTGTTCCGCACATCAATCTCCGATATGAACGGGGGCGGGATATTTCGGAAAAGTGTTGTCGAAAACTATCTTGATTCTTTTCGTGAACATGGCCCCTTTTTCCAAACACAGCTCGTTCTGTATGCGCAACTTTTCACCGATCGAATATGTGAGATCCCCGTGTCGTATCTGAACCCGCGGGGAGATTCAAAAATGAAAATGCGCCATGCTTTTATTGTGCTCCAGAGCCTCTTTCGAGAACTCCCTCGATATCGAACTTACAAAAAACGATGCAAAACAGTATGAACATCGCTTCATTCCCTAAAGCATTAAAACACTCTTTCATCTTTGCCGCCTACGAAATTTTGTCGTTTATTCTCACGTTCCCGCTCATCTTCAATATGAATTCTCGAATTCTGACTGACCCGACATACACCGGCCGAGGTGACGGAGGCGGATTCATATGGACATTTTGGTGGATTCGATGGGCAGTGCTTGATCGTGGAGAGGCGCTGCTCACTACCGATTTTCTCACGTACCCCACAGTAATAAATCTTGGCAATGTCTACGACAATGTCCTGACAGTCATCCTTTCCGTGCCACTGACGGCTGTGTTCGATATTGTGACCACATATAACATTTTTGTCCTTGCCACGCTTGCAACCTGCGCCTTCACAGCGTACCTCCTTGTGTTTGATCTCACTCGCGACCGCCGCCTCGCATTTTTGGCTGGTTTCACATTCGGATTCAGCCCGTTTCTCCTTATACGCGCTACAGGTCATCTTAATATTCTCTCCATCGAATGGCTACCGCTCATGCTCATGTTTCTATTGCGCTTCGTTCACGAGAGAAAGAGGAAAGACGCGCTCCTAGCCGCTCTCTTCTTTGTGTTAAACGCGTTTGGAAGCTGGCACCTTGCGATCATTGCCTCCGTACTCATTGCGTGCCTTCTTCTCTATTGGCTCATAGTCGATCGAGCAATGATCCTCAACGCGCCATTTTTGAAAAGTTTCATTTTGTTCGCTGCCGTTTCTACCCTTCTCCTTACGCCGTTTGTGTATCCTATCGTGAAAGCAAAAATAAACGGAGAAATAAAAACCCATCTCGTCGAAGCGAGTCACGCTTTTTCTGTGCCGCTTATCGGGTTCTTTGTTCCTCCGGCAAGCAATACATTCTTTCGCTATGTTCCTTGGAATTGGAAAATAAATGAGATCATGCACAAAAATATAAATTATGTGGAGTTTACGAATTTTCTTGGATTTGTAGAGCTCGCACTCCTCGCCTATTGGCTCCTCAGAGTACCAAAAAAACGAAGTAGTGTATTTTTTTTCTTTACCTTTGTCGTCTTCGGTGTTCTTTCTCTTGGACCCTTTTTGAAATTAATAGGATCCGAGTCGCCAGTCATTGTTCTTCCGTACTACATGTTTTTTTATCTTCCATTCATGTCATTCATGCGAACACCGAACCGTTTTGTCATTGTTATGATTCTCATGCTCGCCATCCTCAATGCTGATGCTATCGCATATTTCCTTAAAAAACATGGAGGAATGTGGAAAAAAAGAAAAGCGCTTGCGATGTTTTCTCTTCTTTTTATCGCGCTCTTCTTTGAACGGATGACGTATCCCATCCGTACGATAGAAACCAAAGTTTCAGATTTTTATTACACCATTGCCAATGATCCCATTGAGAGCTATCGCATCCTTGATCTGCCTCTGGTTCCAAGCACTGAATACAATTATCTTCAGACCGTTCACCATAAGAAACTGCTTCTCGGAGGTTTCTATGATGTACAAAATAAGAACGAAATATTCTCTTTCATTGCGAATCACGCCGCGATTATTGATTTACAGTGTGCCATCTTCCAACGACTTCCCGGCGAAGACCACGTCGCGTTCTTTCGAGAACAACATGTGAAGTATGTTATTTCTCACGTACAGGCGCAAATTCCGAACGGTGAAGCCGCCGGGTGCTTCTATGAACCGCAAATCATTGAAGATCTTTTCGGAAAAGAAAGAGTCGTCTTCCAAGACGACGACATTCAAGTGTTCCAAATGTACGAATAGAGGAGTTTACACGATCCAACTCATAAACGCCATGACACGCATTCGTGAATACAGTATTGTAGGGTGTGGATATGTCGCGCTGGCGATCTTCTTCACGTACCCCCTGATCCGTCATCTCCAGACGCATATCATTCATGGCGCGGTAAATTTTGGTCGCGGAGATGCAGGAAGCTTTTTGTGGTGGCCATGGTGGCTGAAAAAAGCAATTTTTGAACTTGGAGTGTGGCCAACCACAACAGATTACTTGTATTACCCCGACGGCGTAAACCTCATGCACGGAATTGAAAATCTCACGAATAGCATTCTTGGAGTTCTTCTTTCATTCTTTCTCAATCCAGTAACAGGATACAACGTTCTTATTCTCTTCTCCATTGCCGCAAGCGCGAGCGCAGCATATCTTTTTCTTCGTTTTCTGCTTGGGACACAAACCTCTCGATCTGCCGCTTTCCTCGGTGGAATCATCTATGGAATGAGCCCCTATCTTCTTGCGCGGACGCAAGGGCATCTGAATCTTTATGACCGCAGAATGGCTGCCTCTCTTTTTTCTTTTCTACTTCAAAGCCATTGAGATAGGTGGGCGACGAAATATATTTTTCGCCATTCTCTTTTTTGTGGTCAATGCCTTGAGTTCGTGGTACTACTTATTATTTGCATGTCTCTTCGTTGCCGCCCATATACTCTATCTTTTCTTTTTTCAACGTAAACACTTTTTCACTCGCGCCGCTCGGATTCGACTTGCAATAGTTGTTATCATATCTTTTGTCATTCTTCTGCCTTTCATGCTTCCCATTCTTTCTTTTTGGGAAAGCGGGGAAAGTCAAAAGAACACTCATTCGCTTACGGTGCGCTATTATCTTTCTACCGATCTCGTTGCGTTTTTTATTCCAACGTCTAACAATACGCTTTTTCGTAAAACTGCACTTTCTGAAACGTTAGAACCTTCAATCAACATCTCGCGCAATTCATCTGAGTCAGCCAGTTTTTTGGGATTTCTTGAGCTCGGGCTGCTGATTTTTTGGATCATTCGAGTCCCCAAAAATCCACGAAACACTTTTTTCTTTTTTACATTCATTGTGTTTGGCATCTTTGCGCTTGGACCATTGTTACGGATTGCCGGGCAACCTTCACCTCTTGTCATCCTGCCAAACTATGCGTTGCAGTATCTCCCGGGCGTTTCATTCATGCGAGCGCCAAATCGGTTCGTTTTAATCATGATGCTCATGCTTGCAATCCTCAACACGGAAGCTCTCACGTTTCTTATAAAAAAGTATCGCCAACGGGCTCGCGCTTGGGCAATTAGTGGGGGATTGGTTCTAGCGGGAGGCATCCTGATTGCAGAACGCGTTATCTTCCCGTTGCCACTCATGCCTGCGCAACCGTCAGAATTTTTTGTCCGGCTTGGACTGGAAGAGGAGGATTTTCTTCTCCTTCCGCTTCCAATCTTTAATCACGCTGAATATAACTTTGCTCAAATCTTTCACCAGAAAAAAATAATTGGCGGTGGCGTAGCGGACATTCAGGTGACTCGTGCGCAGAAATCATTTATTGAAAACGAGCCGGTTCTTCAACAATTTTTGTGCAAAGATAACTTTCCGCTTTCCCGCGAGCAAACACGCGCTGAGCTTCAGCGGCTCAATGTTAAATATGTCGTGATTTATAAAGACATCGCCACGCCGTGCCCTTTTGCAAACGAGGTATTCATTGAGTATTTTGGATGGGAAAACGCCGTCTTTGAAGACGACGAGATTTGGGTGTACCAGGTATTCTAACTGTGGGGGATTCCTGCCTGCCGGCAGGCAGGCACTCCCCACATCACCATGTCCAATTGGTTTGAGCCCAGAGCGCCAAATCGTTTGCCGCTTTGAATCGTTTTGCTGAGGTTGGAGACCCAAAGATAACCACAACAATTTCATTTCCGCTCGCATCGGTGACGACTCCTGCGAAATTATTTTTTGCTTCATCAAGATAGCCGGTTTTGCCAAGCACAAAATCGAGCGAGGACGTGGTGAGGAGTTCGTTCGTGTTTTTGATTGTGTGCGCAATGCCTGCGCTCGTGGTAAATGCGTAGGATTCTGCTGTCGAAGATTTCGTTATGTCGAGCGAGCGCGCTGCTTCACGGACGACTTTCCAATACTCCCGCACCGTGGAACGATTGTCGAGTGAAAGGCCGGAGAAATCCCCGAAGCGGGTTTTGACAAGACCTAATTCTTGCGCTTGCGCATTCATGTGCTCTAAAAACGCATCGGTGGTGATGCCCGCTCCTCGCCCTAACATGTGCGCCGTATCATTTGCCGATCCAACAAGCGTTGTATAGAAGGCATCTTTAAGCGTGAAGGATTCGCCAACCGAGATATTGCGGAGTCGCGCGCCGATGGTTTTGTCTTGGGTTTCGTAGGTGATGCGGTCGGAAAGCGACGGGTGCTGTTCTAAAAACACATCGGCGGTCATGAGTTTGGTGAGCGACGCAAGCCACCATTCTTTGTCGGCATTTTTTTCGTACAAAATTTTTCCGGTGCGCGAATCCACAACAATCGCTGCTGTTGCATCGACCTCGGGGGCTGCGGCAGCGCTCGCTCGCAACACCGGCTCTCGACCCGACCCATCAGGTTCAAGCACGGCAACCATCGCAAAGGAGAAATGCAATGCTGCGCGGGCGCGATTGTTCGTCCAGTCAATCGTTGTCGGAACCTCGTCCCATCGCTGTGCAATTTTATTATAGAATGCGACACGCTTCGGGAGAGACGTATCCGACGCAAACTCAAGAGAAATCCACAGCGGTTTTTCGGTAATGCCGACATTTTCAAGATACACGCCGTAGTGATACGCTGGGCTCACAAATTTCTTTCCCGCCGGTGCTGCCGGAAGCTCGTCACTCGCCGGCTCTTTGATCTTGACCGATCCTGTTCCGCGATAGATCCCACCGCGCACGCCCAATGCAAAATCTTTCTCGCGCGACTCCACGGTGTACCCGCGCGCCGCCGCCTCCTCACTAAACCGCACCTGGCGATTCAGCGTTTCGGCCGACGCATGGCCAACCAAAGCAAGAACGAAGAGAACAAAAAGAATGAAGAAAAGAAAATATCGTCGGGTCATAAAATCATCCACAGTATTCAGGTTAAAAAATTGAATAGATATAAATGCCGCCTTTCCCCTCATTCACGCTAAAATTCCCACCGATAAAAATATCTGTAAATCCATCTCGATTGACATCCCCTCCTCCTCCAGCGATGTATCCAAATTCTTCATCCTTGCGCTCTCCAATAAAGATCTGATCAGCGATGTCGTCAATACCATTCCCTCCGTAATACACATACGCTTTCGGGAAATAGCTTTCAAGACCATTATTGTCTGGATTTCCGACAATGATGTCGCTATAACCATCGTGATTCACGTCGCCAACGTCATTCACACTACGACCAAAATCTTGAAACACATCTTCGGATGGAGCTTGAAATAAACCATCGGGATCATCATTCAAGACCGCACTGCCAAAATAGAGATGAACATGTTCGAAATAATCACTCACGGCCATATCTGCATACCCATCTCCATTCATATCTCCGGCGCCTGTGACCTGACGACCCAAGCCATGGCCATCCCCATCTCCATAAATTTGAAGATCAGGTTGAGTGTTCACAACAGGTCCACCGAGATACACATACACTTTTCCACCACTGAAATACCGTGAATTATCCGCTCGAGCTCCAATAATCAGATCATCGTATCCGTCCCGATTGAGATCTCCGGCACCATCTAGACTTTCGGCAAAAAAATCATAGGATACTCCGCTTGTAAAGGTACCATCAATTTGGGTATTCATTGACGTTCCACCAAAATACAAATACGCCTTTGCGGGTTCAGACGTGTTATACCCCACATACCCGCTGATGAGAACATCATCGTAGCCATCGCCATTCACATCTCCCGCACGAAAACTGGAAAATATACCATAGAGTTCATCACCACTCGGAGCATCAAGAAGAACATCGGCTTGAAGATCCAATGGCTGACCTCCAAAATAGATATACACTCGGCCACGCTCTCCATTCCATGGCTTTCCATTTGCGACCGCAAAATCATCAATCCCATCCCCGTTCACATCTCCAATAGAATCGACGTTCGATCCAAACCCCTCATTCTCTACAAAACTCACAATTTGTTTATCAGGAAGAGCATCCATCCGACTACTCCCATAATACACAAAAACCTTTCCAGCATATGGCGCGCCATCGCTGTTGTTTGGTAATCCCGCCACAATATCATCATATCCATCATGATTAAAGTCTCCCATTGCCTCGATATTCCCAAAGTAATCAAAAGTGTTTGGCCCAACAAGTTCTTGAACAAGAGGATTCATCCCCACGGCGCGAAACGCATTGTCAACCTGCGTGCAATCTGATGCGGTGATCCCGAATTGACCGATCAATTCATTGCAACTGACGACCGAATACCGATACGAGGCAAAAAAATCACTCCCGGGACTTAATTTTTCATTCAACGTTTTGTAATAGATCTGTTCGGTCTTTGTCCGCCCAATACCCTTCACCGTGATTCCATAATGCGTGCGTGTTCCTGACTCGCCGAGCAGATACGCGGCTTTGTTTGGAATTCCACTATTGATATGAATCCAACAATCGTCGTTTCCGTCATTGCACGGAGGTTTTATTTCAAGGGCATACTTCGCATGATCCGGCTGCCATGGATAGGATTGCGTTGGATTGGCCATATTCCGGAAATACGGCTGGATGTCGAGGATGTCTTCTCCGATGAGCCAATCGGTGCGATCGAGCATTGCACCAAAGACATCGCTATAACTCTCGTCAAGAGCACCATACTGACCCCATCCTAAAAACCCCTCCTCATTGCCAACACTTGCATGACTTACGCCGTGCGTCAGTTCGTGGGCAACGACATCATTCGCTTCGGTCATCTGATCACAATAGATCATTTGCTTTCGATCAGAATCCCAGAATGCATTTGGGCATAGGTTGCGGTAATAATAATTCACAGAGGAGAGTAACGCGGATCCGCGCCCATCATAACTGTCACGGGAAAATGTTCGCAAATAATAATCATAGGTTTGTCCGGAATAATCATACGCCTCTTTCGAATCTGTCCGCGCTGGCTCGGGGATTTGTTGAGGAGAGTAGAGATAACCCGATTCGTTCATGAGTTGCTTTCCGGGCAGACGAGTCGTTTCATTCGATGTATACACGCGCCGATCACGACTCGCTTTCAATCGAGCGGCCTCATGAATAATCTTTGCGCTATGCGCATCAACGAAAGAAATCGAATGCTCTGTTTTCACTTCCCACACGAGATGTGTTTCACCGTTATTGTCAGCGAGGAATCCTCCAGGCAAATACACCAGACGTACGTCTTCCGAAAACGTGTAATCGGTGAGTGGAAGAGCATCAGTCTCCTTTTGCTCGTGAACAACGCGGCGAGCGTCGTCTTCGCTGATCGTTGGGAGAGGTGAATCAAAAACATCCGAAACCCGTGTCCCATTCACTGAAACAATTTTTTCTTCCTGACTAAAGTGGATGATCAATTCAGCTCCAAGAACCTCCACATTATTTTTCATCTGCTGAAGCTTAATATGTTTCATGTTCGTTCCGTCCTGACTCTCGAAGGTTTTATATATTTGGTACTCACGAGATGGATTCTCAATGTCGAAAAGCGAGGCATAATCTGTTAAGAAAGCAAAGGCTTTTTCTGATAGAGTTTTTGCTGTTGTGGTGAGGGGAAGAGAGTTTCCTTCTTTTGGAGTGACGAGTAAAGGAGTGCCAAAGCGCTGATCCACGAGAATATTGACGGCATTCTTTTGATCATCGTATTGAGGAAGAGGGCGAGATTCGTTCGGAAAAAAAGAAAGCACCTGGAGTGGTGCAGAAAAGACGAGGACAAGAGTAGAAAAGAGAAAGAAAACTTTTTTCATAACTCTGTAGTTACGATGAGCTCTAGTGTGATTGTATCAAAGAAGGTGGATCATGTCACTTTGTCTTTTCACAAAAGAGCATATACTAAGTTATCCACATCTTGACGTACGGTTTTTGTTCGGTATATAATACCTTCACCAGTGGGGATTCCTGCCTGCCGGCAGGCAGGCACTCCCCACCTGTGGATAACTTACCCTTCACTTTCCTTCTATGAATATGGCACTTACCAAAAAACAACGTCAGATTTTGGATTATGTCACCGAGTGGATCAAAACGAACCGCTATGCCCCTTCGTATCAAGAGGTCGCAGATTACTTTGGTCTTTCGTCCAAAGCGACCGTTTATGAACACATCCGA
>JACPGL010000027.1 GCA_016182525.1 Candidatus Kerfeldbacteria bacterium
ACCACGTTGGATTTCGCTATGCGGCTGACTTGTACAACACGAAAGTGACGAACATCGAAGTGAGTACGATCGCCGGCGTGCCGATTATTGAGCTCAAAAAGACTCCGCTCGATGGATGGGGTCGGATTGCAAAACGGACCGGAGATATTGTTCTGGCTTTTATTGGGATGATTGTGCTTTCACCGTTTTTTCTCTTGATTGCGTTGGTGATTCGGTTGGATTCGCGCGGGCCCGTCTTTGTGCGTTTGCCGCGTGTTGGAGAAAGCGGGCGGCTCTTCCATATTGTGAAGTTTCGTTCGATGATTGCCGGAGCGCATGCGATGAAGTCTGAACTTTTGGAGTATAACGAGCGCAAAGATGGGCCGCTGTTCAAGATGAAAAATGACCCGCGCGTAACGCGCATCGGCCGAATGTTGCGCCGCACAAGCATTGATGAACTGCCGAATTTGATGAATGTGCTCACGGGGCAGATGAGTCTGGTTGGCCCGCGCCCGCACGAGCCGGAAGAAGTGAAACGATATGAACGGCATGAGCGGAAGTTGCTCAGCATCCGCCCGGGGATCACCGGAATGGCGCAAGTGTCTGGCCGAGCTGATCTTTCGTTTGCCGAAGAAGTGCAGCTTGATACGTTTTATATTGAAAATTGGTCGCCGAGATTGGATCTTTTGATTTTTGTTCGCACTCTTATGGTTGTGATTCGCGGTCGCGCAAGCGTATGAAGGTCGCTCTTGTTCATGATCATCTGGCTCAAGACGGTGGAGCCGAGAAAGTGGTACGCGCTCTTGCGGAAGTGTTTCCCGAAAGCCCGTTGTATGTTGTCGTCTATGACACGAAGCGCGCAAATCCTTTTTTTCTCGGCAAAGATATTCGCACGTCGTTTATTCAGCATCTCCCGTTTGGCGTAAAGCGCTATCAGTGGTTTTTGCCGCTCATGCCTCGCGCAGTCGAGTCGTTCGATCTTTCGGAATACGACGTCATCATTTCTTCATCTTCATCTCTTGCCAAAGGCGTGAAGACACGAGCCGACCAACTCCATATCTGTTACTGTCATACTCCGACGCGATTTTTGTGGACCGAAATGGAAAGTTACGTCGCTGAACTTCAAATTCCTCGGTGGATCAAATTCATTTTACCTGCATATTTGCGGCATTTGCGGCGATGGGATCGAAAGGCCGCCGATCGGGTCAATGTCTTTCTTGCAAACTCAACAGTTGTCAAAGATCGAATAAAAACGTATTATAAGCGTGAGGCCGTCGTGATCTATCCTCCTCTTGCAACTTTACAGTTTACTCCTGCTTCTGACGTTGGCGAGTATTTTCTCGCCGGCGGGCGACTCGTGCCATATAAACGGTATGATTTGGTGGTCCAGACCTTTAACAGACTGGGACTTCCGTTGAAAATTTTTGGGGATGGGCCGATGCTTCGCGCGCTTGAGCGGCAAGCGGAGCCAAATGTTACGTTCGTCGGTCGCGTGGCCGATGCTGAACTTGCGGAGCTCTATGCGCACGCGCAGGCGTTTCTGAACCCTCAAGAAGAAGATCTTGGGATCACGCCGCTGGAATCCATGGCGTCAGGTCGGCCAGTGATTGCGTATCGAAAGGGCGGAGCGCTCGAATCCATGGTGGAAGGGGAGACCGGTATCTTTTTCGACGAGCAGTCTGCGGACTCTCTTACTGACGCCATCCGACGATTCCAGTCTATGACGTTTGACCCTGCGCGTATCCGCAATCATGCCGAGCAGTTTGATGTTGCGGTTTTTAAGAAAAAGATGAAACAATTTATTGAGGAACAGTGGAACGATTTTCACCATTCGAGATCCTTCATCCCGACACGTCGGGATTCAGGATGACAAAAACCGTTTTTTTACAGTCTCATCATTCTTCAGTGTAACCTATGACCACACTTTCATCTTGGAAAACGCTTTCGCGACATCGTTGGTTTATTGTGTTTGCGACCATTGCCGTCGCTCTTGCGGCATATCTTGGGAGTGTTTTGCGACCCACAACGTGGGATACATCCGTTTCTCTGCGCGTCAATCGTATCAACAAACAACAAACGCAGTATTATGATGATAGCTATTTTGCGATTCAGGCGTCCGATCTTTTTTCACAAACAGTCATGAGCTGGTTTTTAACGCCATCTGTTCTTTTGGGGATTTATACTACTGCCGATGTTGATCCGCAGGTTGAATCGCTTGATCGGTTTCCGGAGCGATTCAAAGTGAAAAAGTATTCTCCACAGAATATTGTTGTCCGCTTTCAGGAGCGAGACAAGGCAACGGCGGATAAAATTGCTCGTGCCATTCCGACAGTAATCGGAGCGAAAGCAAC
>JACPGL010000030.1 GCA_016182525.1 Candidatus Kerfeldbacteria bacterium
GGTGTGATTTTCAATGTGGTAGTGCGGCGGACTATCGTGGAACGCAGCGCTATAGTTTGGGTTACACCGATTCACAACATCCTTCAGCTTCGCTAGGTCCACATTTGTCGCCACATCAACAGCGTACGAAAACCCAGTTCCGCCCTGGGTGCCGTTTCCATAGTGACACGATCCGCAACGGTGAACGCATTTTCGATCGTTTTCGCATGCGCTTATAGGGCACGATGGAAAACTCGCTCCACTACAATCAGACAGTTTACACTTCCCGGTATAAATATCATCATCCGAGATTGAGTTAATTCCAAGATTTGGAATCTCTTCATAGATGCAGTTGATGAGACTTGTGAGCTCAGGAGAAGCATCCTGTTTTTGCTCTGATCGAATCCCTCGCAGAATCCAGTCTCCTGGCGTGACAGGCGAGGTGGTGCCCGGTATGGTATCCGCTGGAGGAGGTGGGACATAACAGGCATTCGGATTTGGCGGAGTAATTTTAAACCAACTCTTGGTGATTTCTTCATTCGGCCCTGCGAGGAATAGAATCTCGGTACTCACGAGCAGCCACGCCGTGAGCGACACAACCACGCCGATCACTGCCCCGCGAAGAATACTTTTTGCCCGATCAACCCAGGTTTGATCGCCACGCGAAAGAATCATGGCAAGACCAGAAAGCATGGTCATCAATACAAGACTTGCCGCTGTTAATTCTAAAAGGAGGAGGGAAACATTGCGCGCGAGAATAAGAAAATCGGAAAGCGCGCAGTTACCGCACTCCATGCACGGAGCCGAAAAATTTTCGATTAAAGCCATGCCATGAGTATATCACTCGCGTGACTTTTGCTCAAACAGAGAGTTGTCGTTTATCGCGAAGTGTCGTACAATAGATACACCTATGCCCTCCCCTCTTGCGCGTTACGTCACCGAATTTTTGGAATATTTAGAAATTGAAAAAAATCGGAGTCAAAAAACGATTCAGAATTACGATTTTTATTTGCGGCGATTTTTAGCGTGGACGCGCGCGGCTAAGCCAAGCGATATTACCGAAGATGCCGTTCGAAAATTTCGGATTCAGCTCAATCGCGTCGAGAATCCTCGCGGCGGGGACTTGAAAAAAAACACGCAGAATTACCATGTCATTGCCTTGCGGTCGTTTTTGAAATACTTGGCAAAGCGAGATGTAAAAACGCTTGTAGCCGAAAAAGTGGAGCTTGCAAAAACTCCTGAACGACAAGTGGAATTTTTAGACGGAGATGATCTTGAGCGACTGTTGGCTGCGCCTCTCGAATCCTTACACGAAAAGATGCGAGATCCATCGCTTCTCCAAATGCGCGATAAAGCGATTCTTGAGTTGCTGTTTTCAACTGGGCTTCGCGTGTCGGAATGCGCGAATCTGAAAATTGATGACGTGAATTTGAAGCGGGATGAGTTCACCGTGCGCGGGAAAGGGAGTAAATTACGCGTGGTCTTTTTATCAGAACAAGCGAAGCACTGGCTACGGACGTATTGTGAAGCCCGAAAAGATACATCACCGTTTTTGTTTGTGAGTCACGATCGTGCAAAAAAAGGGCGGGATGAGGAGTTGCCGCTCGCCGCACGTTCGATTCAGCGGTTGATCAACAAGTATGCACGCGCTGCAGGGATCACCAAACACGTGACGCCGCACACGATGCGTCACTCCTTCGCGACCGATTTGTTACTGAACGGCGCCGACATTCGAAGCGTGCAATCCATGCTCGGCCACGCCTCGATCACCACGACACAGATTTATACGCACATCACAAACCAACGACTGCGCGAGACGTACCAAAAGTACCACGACCGAAAGAGAAAGTCATTATAACCAAGATAAAACACGAAATTCTTCTCGAACCACGCCCTTCGTTCGGGGAAAATTGTCGTCGTTCACTTCGGGGAACCCTCGAAATACGCTCGCTGGAGTACCAGCTCGCTTCTTTCGTCTCCCTCTCGTTCACTCCTCAATTTTCACACCCTCACTACGGGAAGTGGTTCTCGAAGATATTTCCTGTTTTATCTTAAGATATTTGCTTTTCGAGCGCCTGTGCGTCGACGCCTTCTTCAAAGAGTCGGCGGCTTTCTTCTTGGTTTTTTTTGCGCCGCTCGCGATACTCGGCTAAGATCTGCTCGCGGTCAAGCCCGCGTGCGAGTTCAAACAACTTCTCGCGCGTATTGAGCGACGGATCGTCTAATACTTTTTCGAGCAGCGCCTCTTGCAATGCGCCAATGATCGGACTTGGCTCCAGATGAAATTCCTTAATAAGATCATATCCATTCACCGCGAGATTCGTCACCGAGATCGGATCCCGCTGCACGTCGTGCATGTGTTGCAGTAACACATGCAATTTTTTGGGCATCTCGACTTGCGTGCCTGACCCCATGCGATCGGCAATCCGAACCGCCAAGAAATCATCGATCTGGTCAGGCCCAATCCGCTTCAACAACCGCCGCACGCCCGCGTCGCTCACTTCCCCGATGCTGTAATAGAACATGTGATGGCGCACGAGATGCGTCACCTTTTCAATATCCTCGTTCGAAAACTTCAACCGCCGCATAAGGCGCCGCGCAATTCGCGCGCCGACAATATCATGACCGTGAAACGTAGAATATTTTCCATCGCCTTGTTTCACATCCGGCTTGCCGACATCGTGCAACAACGCAGCCAAGCGAACAAGCGGATCATCCGACGGGCAATACTGCATGGAAAGCAAATTGTGAAAGAGCACCGAGTAAATATGATGCAAATTTTGCCCCACATGCGCGCCATGCTCGAGCTCGGGTAACACGATTTTCATCATCCCGGATTCCAGCATCAGCCAAAATGCGGTGATCGGGTAATCCGAAACGAGAATGTTGAGCAGCTCGTCACGAATGCGCTCCCGAGACACTCGTTCAATATCCGGCACATGGCGGATGATCGAATCCCATGTTGCGCGCTCAATATGAAACCCAAGGGTTGAGGTAAACCGCAACGCTCGCAACAAGCGCAACGCATCTTCACGAAACCGCTCATCCGGATTCCCAACCGTACGAATCAGCCGATCGCGAATATCATTTTGCCCGTTAAACGGATCCACCAACTCAAACGCCGCGGTCGCGCGCTTACGTCCATAGGCAATCGCATTCATGGTAAAATCGCGGCGCAGCAAATCCTCCCGCAAACTCTTGCCAAAATGCACTTCGTCCGGGTGGCGCTGATCCGAATACCCCACCTCGGTTCGATACGGCGTCACTTCCACATCTATCTCGCCCGCATGCACCACCACCGTGCCGTACACATTATTATAATACGTATCCGAAAACAGCTCCTGAATCTGCTCCGGAGTCGCGTCGGTCGTAATGTCCCAGTCCGCCGGCTTGCGGTTCAACAAAACATCACGCACACATCCGCCGACGATATACGCCTCGTGTCTACTGCCATTCAGTGAACTCAGGAGGCTCGTGATCTCGGACGGAAGCTGGCTTTTGAGATTCTTTTCTCTCCGGGAGGTCATAGGTTCGCCGTGGTCGCGGCTTCGGGCGGTACAATGCCGCCAGCAAAATAAAAATAAATCCAATGATATCGATAAACTGATGGAGCGGATACTTTTCCGAACTCGTCCACAAATACGTAATGCCCGCGCCGAATCCAACAATGAGCAATCCTAACCCGAACAAGAGCGAGCGGATCTTCACTTCAATACGAAACTTGGGATTGAACAGCGCGCCAAAAAAGATCGCTGCACTGAATCCCAAGAAGATGAAAAAGACACTCGTAATCACCCATGCGACACGCGGTTCCATGTACCAGTAGGCAAGATGCGACACCGCCAGCACTTTGTCATAGGAGAAAACAGACACGAGCCAGATGTTGACGAGAAGCACAAACGCAAGAAGCGGAAACAGAAAAAACCGCTCTTTTCCCGGGAATCGAAACGACACGGGGACGAGAACGAAGAACACAAGCGCGGAAAAATAAAAGACATGGCTCAACGGAAACGCCCACAACAGAATCGGGTTCTCGATTGTAAATGCAAGACGCGGCAGTGCGAACACCAAAAACGCAAGGGCAAGCAGCCAGCTTGCGATCATGAGATATTTCGCCGACATATGTCCGGTCATGCGATAACTGCGCCACAAAATCAAACCGATGTCTAAACAGATGACGGCGGTGAAAAACGAAAAGTGAAATGAGGAGATGAGAATTTTGAATTCCATACTGGGCGTGTGCAAAACCATTTTTATTCTACGCTGTCAAGACCAAAATGGCAAGCGGCTCTTTGTCATTCTGAGGCCGCAGGCCGAAGAATCTCTCCTTTTGACGAGACATCAAAAATGATATAGTGTTCAGGACGAGCCCCTGTAGTTCAATGGATAGAACGGGAGCCTTCTAAGCTCTAAATCGAGGTTCGATTCCTCGCGGGGGTACAAATCAGAACGACAACCTGTACATCTCTGCTGTGCCGCTGTAGGTATAGGGTTTTGCATACACCCAAA
>JACPGL010000002.1 GCA_016182525.1 Candidatus Kerfeldbacteria bacterium
CAAACTCGTGCGCAAATATCCCAAAAAAGTGGCTGCGTATCTTGAATTCAACGCGAATGACGCCACCAAAGTCTACGCAGGGTCAGATATGTTTCTCATGCCCTCTCGGTTTGAACCGTGCGGACTCGGCCAACTCATCAGTTTGCGGTATGGATCAATCCCCATCGTCCGATCTGTGGGCGGGCTCGCATCCACAATCACAGATTACAATCTTCACACACGCAAAGGCAATGGCTTTGTGTTCAAGTCGTATGATTCGCGGGATTTGCTTGTCGCAATCGCGCGAGCCGTGGAAGCGCACAAAGATCGCGACGCATGGATTCAACTCATGAAAGACGGAATGCAGCAATCGTTCTCGTGGAGAATTCCGGCAAAAAAATACGTCCAATTATTTCAACGCGCGCTTGCGCATAAACGCCAAAACCTCCATGCCTAAGCTGACATGGGCTCCTTTTTTTCACTTGTACCAACCGCCACATTGGGATGCGGTGATGATCGAAAAAATCGCGCGCGAAAGCTATCGCCCGCTTCTTCAGCTTCTCAAAGATCACCCCACGGTAAAATGTTCGGTGAACGTCACTGGGTCGCTTACCGAACAACTGTTTCACTTGGGGATGGTGGACATTCTCCACGATCTTCGCACGCTTGCGTCTCTTGGCCAGATCGAATTCTTAGGCACCGCGATGTATCATCCGATCCTTGCCAAACTGCCGGATCATGAAATCGTCCGGCAAATCGAACTGAATGTGCACATGAATCGACGCGTATTTGGCAAAGCCTATGACCCTCGCGGGTTTTGGATTCCGGAGCTTTGCTACAGCACACGCGTGGCCACAATCATTCGTGACTTTGGGTTTCATTGGATTGTGCTCGATCCCATATGCCTCACTGCACCGCTCCCATCGACCCCAACGCGCGCGATGATCACAGGCGTCGGGCTCGACGTGCTGTTCCGAAACCGCGCAGCATCGGATGCGTTTTTCTCTCCAGCCATGAAAGGCGCAAAAGACTTCTCCGACATTCTTGCCGCCAACCACGATGCCGCACGTTACCCGTTGGTCACGGCCATGGATGGAGAAAACATTGGCCATCACCGGCCAGAACTGGTCGCGATCTTCCGCGAGATTCTCGAAACGAGCAACGCCACGTTTGTCACTGGCTCTGAATGTATCCGCGCATTTCAACGCGTTGAAGAGATTGATGTGCGAGCAGGGAGCTGGGCATCGCGGCCAGAGCACGTGGATCGGGGCGTTCCGTATATTCTGTGGGATGATCCGGAAAACCCGATCCATGTTCGGCAATGGAAGCTCCTGCACTTTGTCGAGACGACTGTTGAAACGCTCCACGATGATCCACAGTATGAAAAATCGCGAACCGCACTCGATGAATGCATGATGAGCGATCAATTCTGGTGGGCATCAGCCAAACCGTGGTGGTCTGCGGATGTGGTCAAAACGCTCACGAGGCGTCTTGTCGCGGTTATCGAAAACCTTTCAACCGCAGCGCCCGTGATCTCGCGCACTGCTCACACCCTTGAGAGCGAGATTTACACGCTCGTAGGCACGTGGGACACAAACGGCAAAGCTGCCAGCATTCGAAGCCGGTATCTTTCAACCGACTCCACACCGCGATTCATGAGTGGGCATGCTATCCATTAATCACTCCTATGATCTGGGCCAATTTTCTCCACTTGTATCAACCTCCCACACAAAAACCGCAGTGGGTTCAAAAGATTGCTCGCGAAAGTTACCGCAAACTGACCAAAGAGTTTTTAGAAAACCCCAACGCTAAAGCAACAATCAACGTCAACGGTGTTCTTCTCGAACACTTTGATACGAACGGCTGTCACGACATTATTCAGGATTTGAAAACCTTGGGAACGCGGGGGCAAATCGAATTCACGGCTTCGGCAAAATTTCATCCGTTTTTGCCGCTCATGCCCGAACGCGAAATTGTACGCCAAATTCACCTCAACACCGAGACCTGTCAAAAATATCTCGGCGATGCGTACGTGCCACGCGGATTTTTCCCGCCCGAGATGGCCTACTCCGCGCATGTTGGCGAAATTGTTGCGCGTCTCGGGTTTCAGTGGATCATCCTTGATGAACTTGCGTTTACCGACGACGTGGGGCATCTCAATCCCAACACGATCTACACGCTTGCCGAGCATCCGTCGTGTGCCGTGTTTTTTCGCGATCGAGGAATCAGTTTCCGCATTCTTTCGGCAGAGGTGAATTTTGCCGGCGAAGTCACCTTCTTACTCAAAGATCGATTGCAGAACGAATATCTTGTCACCGCTATGGATGGAGAAACCTTTGGCCACCATCGGCCAGGTCTAGAAAACCTCCTCTTTGCATTGTATCATGACCCGAACGTCTCCTCTGCGACCATGAGCGAGCTTCTGACGCGCTTCCCTTCCCGCACGCCTGCGACTCCACGTGATTCTACGTGGGCTATCCTCAAACGCGACATCCAAAACCACACGCCATTCTCACGCTGGAGCAGCCCGACAAACACCATCCACCGCGACCAATGGGAGCTGACGAACTTGGCAATCCGTGAAGTCGAACGATGTGAAGATAAGAAGACGCTTGATCCCCGTGTTCGCCCAATGCTCGACCGCGCGCTCCACAGCGATCAATACTGGTGGGCGTCAGCTGAACCGTGGTGGAGCATTGAAATGATCGAAGCCGGCGCAAAAGAACTCATGGACGTCATCCATGTCCTGAACGTGTCGCACACAATCAAGACTCGCGCTCGCGAACTGTACACGAACATTCTGCAGACAGCGTTCGAGTGGCAACGATCCGGCGTAGTTGATGAACGCGCAAAGGCTGCAGACGAAGATGTCGTGGAGCGCATCACCGCCGAAATGCCGTATGTACCTGAAGAAGAATTTACCGCACTTGTGGCAAATCTTACACATCAAATGGAGGAATCGGCACGAACGCAAGAGTATGAACGCGCCGCACAACTCCGCGATCGCATTACCGAACTCAATGAAAAAAAACATGAGCTCATCACACCCCGCGGGAAACCACCAACGTCTTCATAAACACTTTGAAGAGCTCGCGAACCCACAGTCGGTTCGACGAATTCTTCGGGCTGCCCGACTTCCTCTTCTTGCGGAAATGGGCACGATTTGCGCTGCTGATGTTCGCGTGCTCCAATCCTATCACGATGATCGAAGCTATAATCTTGCGGCAAAGTATACAGTCACGGTTCGCTCAAAGAACAAGGAGAGAATAGTTGATCTCCTTGCCCTGTCGCACCCCGGCGGACGAAAAAAGTATGCCTATGACATCATCCGCGCTGTCTCGGCTCGCTTCCCCACCACGCCATCACTCACCTTCCCGAAAGCGTACGCCTACCTCCCGGCATTCCACCTTGCCCTAACCGAATATGCGCCCGGCCAGACGCTCCTTTCAAGACTGAAGAGCAAAAAAACGCTTACGCGAGGAGATGCCGAACGCGTCATCCACTGGCTCATGGCGTTTCAACGGACGCGTGTTCCTGCCCGGATCATTCGGCCGATGAGTTTCAAACAGCTTAAGAACAATATCGCGATTCTTCAAAAACGAAATCACCCGTTCGTCGCCGACGTGGAGAAACGATTCCAGCGAGAACGCTCAAAAATGGAGGCGTGGGCGCGCCGTGGCACGGATATCGTGCACGGAGATTTCAATCCTGCGAACATTATCATCTCACAAAACACCATCACCGCCATTGACTTTGAGTACGTTTCCCGCGGCGATGGACTCATGGACATTGCTCGCTTTGAAACATACATCTCGCTCATTCTCCAAAGCAAAGATGTACCGGCAAAACGGCGGCGTGTTATTCTTGCGACATTCCAACGTGCGCACGAACGGATCTCGCGGCCCCGGACGCGCGAGACCCGTGCGCGACTGGCAGTCTATCGTGAGTATTACACCATGATTTTTCAAACACATCATATGATTTGGGGAGCAAAACTATGACCACACCACTTCGCGTTCTTTTTGTGACATCTGAACTGAACCCGCTTGCGAAAGTGGGCGGCTTGGGCGACGTTGCCGGCGCATTGCCACGCGCGCTTCGCGAACTCGGCGTCGATGTTCGAGTCGCGTTACCAAAGTATGAGGTCATCGATATAGCAAAATACCCTGCCAAACTCGTAGTCAAGCAGATTCCTCTCTCCCGTTGTGGTATTACAGAGAATATCGCGGTATGGAAAACGGTCACTCCTCAAAATCTTGGCCACGGCGGGTGGCAGCGGGAAAGCGGTCACACCGAGCGTAGTCGCGAGGCGTTAGCCGAGCATGGAGCGAGGTGTGACAGGGTGCCCGGCTTACGGACCCGCGAACGAAACATCGAGGTGCCTGTCTACCTCATCGATAACCCCGACTACATTGGAAGCGGAGGAATCTACTTTGAAAAAACCGCATTTGTCGGATCGTTCAAGGAAATCGAACGGTTTCTTTTCTTCTCGCTTGCAACTCTTGAGTGTTTCGCAGCGCTTGACTGGTGGCCGGACATCATCCACTGCCAAGATTGGCACACGGGCATGATCCCAACGCTTCTCGCCGAGAAAGCGAAACGCGACGAACGATACCGCTCCATCAAAACACTGTATACGGTTCACAATCTTGCGAATCAAGGGAGATGGAATGCGCGCGATGTGACGAATTTTCTGTGCCTGGATTTGCCAGCACGCGATGATGGAGATCTGAACCTCATGGAACGCGGACTCCGCAACGCCACAGCAATTAACACGGTGAGTAAAACGTATGCCAAAGAAATTCAGACGCCTGAATTTGGCGAAGGACTCGCGCGGTTGCTCAAAAGCGAGGGCGATCATGTGTATGGAATTGTGAATGGCGTGGACCAAGAGTTTTTCAATCCTGAAACCGATGACTTCATTAAACAAACATACACGCAAGAGACGGTGAACGATGCTAAATCGGAGAACAAACGCGACCTTCAGCGCACGCTTGGCCTGCCGGAATCCGATGCGCCGCTCTTTGGTTTGGTCTCGCGCTTCACCTCTCAAAAAGGGATCGAGCTCGTTGCCGAAATTTTGCCCGATCTTGTCCGCGCCGGTGCACAATGCGTCTTTCTTGGTGTTGGAGAGGAACACCTTGAGCAAAAATTAACGGATGCGGCCAAACGCCATCCACAAAACATCGTCACTGCGCTTCGCTTTGACGCAAAACTTGCCAATCAAATCTACGCCGGCGCTGATCTGTTCCTCATGCCCTCCAAATTTGAGCCGTGTGGACTTGGGCAAATGATCGCCATGCGCTATGGCACGATCCCGATCGTGCGCAAAACAGGCGGGCTTGTCGACACCGTCACGCCCTACGCTGGGGGAAAAACAGACGATCAAGGATGGGGTTTTGCATTCCAAGAATTTTCTACCGAAGCACTCAAAGCGGCCGCTCTCGAGGCTCTTGAGGTATACCAAGATAAGCCCACCTGGCAGCACCTCATCCAGAACGCGATGGCCTACGACTCTTCGTGGATCCACGCGGCCAAAGAGTATGTAGCGCTCTATCACAAGATCGTGTAAAATAGAGGTATGACCTCCGAAATCCGCAAAGACTACATCCAAGACAAATACGTGATCATCGCACCGCGACGCAAAGGCCGGCCTGATGATTTTCAGAAAGAAATTGTTGAGCCAAACACCGACAAAGTGTGCGTCTTCTGCCGCGGAAATGTTGACGGCCGACGAATCCTAACGACCGACGGACCGCGCGACAAGTGGAATATTGCTGTTCTGAAAAACATCTTCCCCGCGGTCAGCACCGACAATCCGAATGCATATGGACGACAAGAGGTTGTGGTAGAAACAGCGGCGGCGACCAAACAACTTGAGGAGTTGCCGATCGCGCATATTGTCAAACTCCTCGAAGTGTACGCGAAGCGCACCAAAGCGATTTCGAAAGATCCGAAGATCGAATACATTTTGATCTTCAAAAACAATGGCGGCCGCGCAGGCGCATCTCTTCGCCACGCCCATTCACAAATTTTTGCAACCGAATTCCTGCCCCCGCACCTCAAAGATAAATCACAGAAGGTGCAAGAGTACAAACTCCAACATGGCACATGCGTGTACTGCGATGTGATTGCCAAAGAACGCAAAGGCCCGCGCTTGGTATGGGAAAACAAACACGTGATTGCGTTCACGCCGTATGCCTCGATGCACAACTACGAAATATGGATCATGCCCAAGCGTCACATTGATAATGTCACGGAACTGCAAACCAAAGAACGACTCGAATTTGCAAAAATCCTGCGTCGCGTGCTGCGCTCGATCGGCGAGCTAAACTTGCCGTACAACTTTTACTTCCACCAAGTGAAAAACGATGAGGATCAACATCTGTACATGAAAATTACGCCTCGTGGGAGCGTATGGGCAGGAGTCGAGATTGGGTCAGGCCTCATTATTAATCCGGTTTCGCCCGAAGACGCCGCCGAGTTCTACCGCCAAGAGTTTGCGAAAGTCTCTCAAGGATAACGATGATTCGCGCACTTCTTTTTGATGCCGATGGCGTCGTGATTGACAGCGAACGTCTGTGGGATGAGGGTCAGACACAGCTTTTGACCGATCTCGGATATGTCTATGATCGCGAGACGCTCAAACCGCAGATCATCGGCAAGTCGCTTCGAGAAGGAACGGCGATCATGCTCAAGCACTATGGCTCGTCCGCTGATGTAGATGCAATTGTCGAGAGACGCATTAAGATTGTCCAAGATCTATTTCGTGATCGACTCGAGTTTGTGTCGGGCTTTTTGGATTTTTACAAAAAGGTTCGCGTCTCGTACAAAACATGCATTGCAACGGCGCTGAATCGGCGTTTGTTCGCGCGAGCCGACGAGCGGCTCAAGCTCACCAAACTGTTTTGCGGCAACATTTTTTCGATCGATGAAGTTGGGCGCCGCTCCAAACCTGATCCGGCGATTTTTCTGTATTCGGCAAAGCAGCTCGGAGTTCCTCCCGAAGAATGCCTTGTGCTCGAAGACTCCCCGCACGGCGTCGAAGGCGCTCGTCGCGCTGGGATGAAATGCATTGCCTTTACAACAACTCTTTCACGCGACCATCTCACCGCCGCGGATCAGATCGTGGATTCGTACGCCGAAATTGATCTTTCGAATCTTTCATCCTGACGAAAGATTCGGATCCCTACGCCGGCATGTTCCGAAGAACACGGCCGGCGTAGGGTGAGGTGGGACAGGAGGCCTACATCGCCATGTAGATGTTACAGACCTTCCCATCCACGAGCCCGATGCTCAGATGCATCGAGTATACGGGCTTCTTCCCGCCCTTCTCGAACAGGGCGAGAGTGAAGTCCACGTCGTTCCATGAGCCGAGCTCGAGGACACACTGCATCCTTGATGCTCGTGTGAGAGCCGAGTGCAGCTCGTTGAACTCGGCGTAGCCCGAGGCGAGTATCTTGTCGAGGTCGGGGTGAGGCTTCTCCAGACCGCCGGCAAAGTCGGCGTCGAGGATCTCATGCACGAGGTTGTAGGCCTGCAGAAGGGTGCCTCGTGCACGGAAGCCCTCGTCTCCCGTCTCGATCATCTTGCGCAGCCGGGGTCTGATGAGCAGACTGATCCGCTTTACCATGATTTTCCTCCGTGAGGTGGGCTCATTTCGGCCCGTGGTTTTCGTGTCACAGCCTCTTTGGCTCTGACTTTGCACGTTAGCATGGGGGGGGTAATTGTCAAGGCATACATACCAAAAATTGGCTAATACAGCGCAACATTCAAAAACTGAATTTCAATTATTGACAAAGTGACCTAATGAATATATAATTAGGATAGTATAATATCCTTCTTGAGTATAAAAATGGTCATCGAACGAACAATTCAAAAATCCATAGAAAAAACATTGTTTAAGGGGAAAATCATCATCCTCTACGGAGCACGACAAGTAGGAAAAACCACACTTGCTCGAGAGATCCAAAAATCTTGGCCAGGTCCATCTCTCTTTTTCAATTGCGATGAGCCTGATGTTCGAGCGTCCTTGACCGATGTTACCTCCACCGAGCTCCGTTCACTCTTCGGCTCCAATCGTCTCATCGTCATTGATGAAGCTCAACGTGTCCGCAATATTGGTATTACCCTCAAACTCGCGGTTGATACAATCCCGGAATGCCAGATCCTTGCCACTGGTTCGTCTTCGTTTGAACTTTCAAATCGCCTTGTTGAACCACTCACCGGACGAAAAATTGAATTTCATCTTCATCCTTTTACGTTTGAGGAACTCGTACACGCAAGCACTCTTCAAGATGTTCAGCGCCTTCTTCCTCGGCGGCTCATCTATGGAATGTATCCGGAGGTCACACAACTCCAGACAAATGCTGAACAGCTCATTTCTGAAATTTCAGGAAGTTATCTCTATAAAGACGTTCTCGAATACCACCACATTCGAAAACCGGAAATGCTCGAAAAACTGCTTCAAGCTCTTGCGCTTCAAATTGGAAATGAGGTATCGTACTCTGAGCTCGCAAAGCTGCTTGGTATCTCAAAAATCACCGTCGAGCAGTATGTTCACCTTCTTGAACAATCATTTATTATTTTCCGAATTCGCCCATTCCGTAAAAACCTTCGAACTGAGATCCGAAGGCTTCGAAAGATTTACTTTTATGACACTGGCATCCGGAATGCTGTTATTCGTAATCTTAATCCGCTCGAACTCCGACAGGATGTTGGTGCATTATGGGAAAACTTTGCCATGAGCGAGCGAATGAAGTATCACGCATCGCATCAGCAGTTCATCAATATGTATTTCTGGCGGACGCACACACAACAAGAAATTGATCTTCTAGAGGAAAAGGGAGGCGTGCTTTCTGGATATGAAATGAAGTGGAGTAATACTCCACTCCACGTCCCCAAGGCCTTCCGCGAATCATACCCCGACACGACGATCAAGTTGATCCATTCAAAAAATGTTCACGACTTTCTTCTTTCCTCAAAGAATGGGGCTACTATTTGAGCCGGCGGAAGTGGCGGCCGAGTTTGAGAATAGTGTCTCCGGAAACCTGAACCTTTTCAAATGGATCGGTGTGTTTTCCATTGTTCATCTTCACGGCGCCTTCAGCGATTTTGCGGCGGCCTTCGCCACGTGAGGAAACAAGTCCGCTGTTCACCACGATATCCAAAAGCGTTTCTCCATTTTTCACGACGTACTTTTCTATATCACTTGGCACGGTCTTCAATTGAAACACGCGCACAAATTCCGCTTCGGCTGCGCGCGCTTCTCCCTCTCCATGAAACCGTGCCACGACCGCACGAGCAAGCGCCATTTTTTGGTCGCGGGGATTCGCGCGCTCTCGCATTATCAGCTGAATTTCGTCCATCGGCAAGTGAGTCGCGAGTTCAAAATACTCTGGAATGAGTTCATCGCTCATGGACATGAGTTTTCCGTACATGTCGTTCGGCGCCGCAGCAACACTCACGTCATTTCCAAAACTCTTGCTCATTTTGCGGCCATCAATTCCGCGCAGAAGCTTCGTCGTCATCACGACTTTCGTTTTTTTGTTGCACGCTTTCTGCAACGCGCGTCCAGCCAAGATGTTAAAGAGCTGATCCGATCCGCCAAGCTCCACATCCACATCCATCGCCACCGAATCATACCCAACCATGAGCGGATACAAAAATTCATGGAGATAAATCGGCTTGCCGTCCTGAAACCGTTTTTCAAACATATCGCGCTCAAGCATTTGCTGAACCGTAAACTCCGAAGCGAGTTCAATAATCTCCTTGAACGTGAGCTTGGCCAGCCACTTGGAATTAAACAACATGCGTGGGGGATTTCTCCGAGACGAAAAATCCAAAATGGTGGACGCCTGCTTCTTGTAGCTTTTGGCGTTCGCCAAAACCTCTTTATGTGTGAGTGGTGGTCGAGCGATATCGCGGCCGGTCGGATCGCCAATCTGCGCGGTAAAGTCGCCAATGAGTAAAATCACCTCGTGACCCAAGTCTTGAAACAGACGAAGTTTACGAAGCACAACAGCGTGCCCAATATGAATCACCGGGCTTGTCGGATCCACGCCAAGATACACGCGCAGCCGCTTCGTACCAGCGAGCATTGTACGCAATTCCGACTCGGAAACGATGGTGTCCACGCCCCGCGTTAGCAACTCGTTCATGAGGTTAGATTTCTGAAAATTTTTCATATTTTTTCATAACACCGAGGGTCATCAGGCTTTGCCTGTGACCCGAGGCTCCATGGAAGGAAGAGGTTGTTGGAGGAGGAAACCCATCAGGGGTTTCCTCCTCCAATTCCAATCTTATCAGATTATTGATATACTTGGAAGACTGTACCACCTTGACGACAACGCTAGAGATATGCCTATCCATCACCTCCGACCAGTTCGGCATGAACGAATCCGAACCCATCATCACCACGCTCACAATCCCCATCCTGAAAAGCGCCAGCGGGGCTGGAAAAAGAACTGGAAACGGCTCATGTTTCGCAGCATTCTTCTAGCTGGGGCTGGAGGAGCGCTTTGTGTGGTTGCGGCATTTGCATGGTTTTCGCGCGAACTCCCTGACCCGAACAAAATTTTGGAACGCGACGTTGCGCAAAGCACCCGAATCTACGCGCGCGATGGCACCACGCTTCTCTACGAAATTCACGGGGACGAGCGCCGCACGGTCGTCCCACTCGAAGACATTCCAAAATACATGCGCGATGCGACAGTTGCGATTGAAGATAAGCACTTTTACACGCACCCGGGAATCGACATCCGCGGCGTCCTTCGTGCCATCTTTGTGAACACGTTCACGGATTCAAAAACAGGCGGATCCACGATCACCCAGCAGTTTATCAAGAACGCGATTCTCACAAGCGAAAAAACATACACGCGCAAAATCAAAGAAATCGTTCTTGCATTTGAAATTGAGCGCAAACTTTCCAAAGATCAAATTCTTCAGCTGTATTTGAATGAAATCCCCTACGGCTCCACAGCGTACGGCGTGGAATCAGCCGCTCACTACTATTTTGCCAAACCCGCACGCGACCTTTCGCTCGCTGAAAGCGCCGTGCTGGCTGCGCTTCCTCAAGCTCCAACCCGCTACTCACCATACGGCAACAATCGCGATCTGTTGATCGGCCGCCAAAAATATATTCTCGATCAAATGGTGGAGCAAGGATATATCACTCGAGACGAAGCCGAGGCGGCAAAAGCGCAAGAGTTGAAATTTCAGTCTCAACGAGAGGATATCCGCGCGCCACATTTTGTGTTTTATGTCCGAAGCTTGCTCGTGGAACGATTTGGTGAAAAACAAGTTGACCAAGGCGGCTTAAAAGTGATCACGACCCTCGACTCGGCCAAGCAAGATGCGGCCGAACGTGCCGTGCAAGCAGGCCGTGAAAAAGTTGAGAAGTATGGCGGAACAAATGCCGCACTTGTGTCGATGGATACGAAAACCGGCGATATCTTGGCGATGGTCGGATCGTTCGATTACTTCAATGACGACATTGATGGACAAGTGAATGTCGCGCTCCAACCTCGGCAACCCGGTTCATCGTTTAAGCCTCTTGTCTATTCAACCGCATTCAAACTCGGCTACACACCGGAGACCATGATCTTTGACCTGGAAACAAAGTTTAGCGCAACCTACACCCCCAAGGACTATGACGGAGGGCAACGCGGGCCACTTTCGTTTCGCCAAGCGCTCGCCAGCTCGCTCAATATCCCAGCGGTGAAGGTAACCTATCTCATCGGACTCGAAAACCTCAAAGACACGACACGCGCATTCCACTACTCCATCCCTGAAGCATCGATTGATAACTGCGGGCTTGCAAGCGCGCTCGGCTGCACCGAAGTGACGCTCCTTGAACATACCAATGCCTATGCGACGTTCGCGCGCGAAGGCGTGTACCATCCTGCCCGCGCGGTTGTACGCGTTGAAGATGCAGCGGGCAAAGAGTTGCTTAAAGAAGAGGAAAGCCCCGAAGGCGAACGCGTGTTTGAAGAAGACCCGATGCGCAAACTGAACTCGGTTCTCGCTGATGCACGCGTGCGCACGTTTGGCCAGAGCGTTCTTGGGCTCCCTGATCGTCAGCTCGCGTCCAAGACCGGAACAACAAATAAATTTGTGGATGCGTGGGCCATGGGGTACACGCCATCGTATGCAACAGGCGTGTGGGTTGGGCGAAACAAGGAGCCAAAAGAAATGAAAAACGGTGCAGACGGTTCTGTTGTTGCCGGACCGATCTACAACGCGTACATGAAAGAGATCCATAAAGGACTGCCTGCTGAAACGTTCCGTGCCCCTGAACCCGACAAACCGGATAAGCCCATCTTGCGCGGAGAAATTGATGTGATGACCACCGTTGCCGTCGATTCAGTCACCGGTAAGCGCATCCCTGATGAATGTTTAGAGACGTATCCTGCAAAATATGTCATGCAAAAAACGTACAAGGAGACGCACACGATCTTGCATTGGGTGGAAAAATTAAAACCTCGAGGCGCGATTCCTGAGCATCCGGAAAACGATCCGCAATACAACGAGTGGGAGAGCCGCGTGCAGGCGTGGGCGCGTGGGCAAGGGTATGAACCGATCCCCACAACATACGAAGACTGTACCTTCCACAGCAAAGAGGCCGACCCGACCGTGACGATCACCTACCCCGAAGATGGGCAGACGATGGACGAAGTCACGTTTGATATCCGCGGCGAGTATTCACTTGCCAAAGACCGCAAAGTGAAAAAGGTCGAGTACTTTATCGATGAAGTCTTAATTGATACGCAAGTCCAGAGTCCGTTCCGTCTTGATCGCACTCCTACCAATCTCACAAATGGAAATCACACGGTGACTATGAAAGTTTTTGATGACCTTGGAAATTTCGGGAGCGATACTGTTCCGTTTGTCTATAAGCGATCTGAAGAGGTGACCGCATCGGTGACGCTCACGGAACCAGAACCAAATTCAACGTTCACGGCGTCAGATTTTCCAGTGCAACTTGAAGCGCGCGTCGAGAACCCGGAAAATATCAGCAATGTGAAATTCTACGGTCGCAACATGGAGACGGAGACTGATACACTGATCAGTACTGTGAGTGAGAATATCGATGAAACGACGCTCACAATGTGGGATGCCGCGCCAGAAAATGGATCGTATAAGCTGTACGTCAAAGCAACAACGCTCACCGGCGGAACGACCACGAGCGACTTTGTGAAAGTGACCGTAGAGGGAAAAAATGAATAAGCACCCCTCTCACGCGGCACCAGAATCGATCGGCTCCAGCGGCCGATCGTTCTTTTCCCTCGGCAATTTCGCCTCAACCTTCGGTTTCGGACCAAGCCGAAATTGCCTGCGGGATATGCCGCTTAGAGAGGTGTGCTTATTCATTCTTCTCTAAGATTAGCCGAGAATTCAGCTTTTCCTCTTGCATTTTTTGAAAGAGAGAGTAGGATGAAAATACGGTATATGCGAAAGTTTCGCATGTATCACACGGGCCACATTCCGTGGAGGGTGCCATGGCTCGCCAGTATATTCTCGGGGATGGGAAGGTCGCGACCGATCATCGCGGCCACCGCTTGTTCACGAGCGACCGCGATGGAGATCCTAAAGGCCGGCAGACGGTGTATGCCGAGACCGCCGGAGGCTCCAAGAAGGTCGAGGGGTTAAAGTTCGATCCCAAGACCGGCCGTTTCAAACGGTAGCGCGGACGCGCGCCCGAGACTCGTATGCGACCCCCGCCACCACGACCGGCGGGGGTATTGCTTTTGATAAAAGGGTATTGCTTTTGATAAAAAGAAGAGAAACAAAAAATACCTCGGCGATTTGAAAACCGAAGCGGAGAACCAGCAGAAAATGGTGATGGTGTGGAACGAAAATAGCGGCCGGAAAACTTTTTGCGAAGCAAAAAGGCAAACGGGCGCCGCGTTATTTTCGTGAACACGAACAGGCTCCATTTTCGCTGGTTCGAAGCCTAGGTTTGAAAATCGGCGAGGTATTTTTTGTTCCTTTCTCAAAATGTCATCCGAATGTGCGTGATCGCCAAACGCTCGTGTTTGCATTGCACGAGAATCGTCTGCTCTTTCATGCGCACCTCGGCAGCGACCGCGGGATACGACACGCGAAGAATCAATACGCCGTTCTGAAGACCGACGCATGTCATGTGCTGCGCAAGCTCCTCCGATAGCACGCGGCACAACACCGCATGCGCGCGCGCAAGGGACTTTTGCCGCTCGACTCCTGACCACCACCCTACACGTTTAAGGTGCGTGGGCAATAAATTCCCAAGAGATTGAAAAGCCATAGAGTCTCACGAAACGACGCTCCGCGGTCGAAGAACCGACTTCATTTTTGCGCTCTCCTTTTCTTTGATCAACGCATCATCCACAACCATTTTCTTTTCGGTGATGGATCTCACTTGTGCAGGCGCAACCAATCGTTCATGACGATAAATCAGCTCCTCCACAATCCCCAAAGGGCGAACCACATAGTGCACCACGCTCGAAAAATCAATATCCAAAACAACGGCGTGCACCTTGCCGAGCTTTGTCCCCGACTCGGTTTCAACAGGCAGGCCAATGAGTTTGTCGGTCGAAATGCGCATGGCAAAAATTAGTGAACCTGCGGCGTTGGGAGAGGAGCATCCGTCTTTACAGGATGCTTCTTAAAAATATAATACTGTTGCGCGATGGTAAACAGCGTGGACACAAGCCAGTAGAGCGTGAGGCCGGCGGGAAAGACGTACCCAAAATACAAGGTCATTAAGGGAAACAGATACATCATCTGGCGGTTGATATTTGCCGCTAAGGCTTCATCTTTTGCGCCTTCGGTCTTCACCTTCGGTTTCCGCTTTTCGAGCATGCGCGCCTGCCAAAATTGAAACCCGGCAGCAAGCACCGCAAGCACCACGTTCTTCGAACGGCTCATGTCGATAAACCCAAGAAACATGGTCGAGAGCGGCGTGTGGTCGTAGATCGAACGCAACCCGTCGTAGAGATATTGCAACTGATCTGGAACAAGAATTCCGGTCGCCGGATCAAGTGTCAACCCACCAATAAACACGCGGTACAAGGCAATGAGAATCGGGAATTGAATCAAGAGCGGCAAGCAAGACGAAAAGGGATTCACCTTATTCTCTTTGTAGAACTTCATGAGCTCTTGTGACATCTTCTCCTTCTCATTTTTATATTTCTCTCGAATCGCATCGAGTTTCGGTTGAATCTCTTGCAGCGCGCGCTGGGATTTAATGGATGAGAGCGACGGGAAATACAAAATAATTTTAATACCAAGGGTGACGAGAATAATCGCCACACCAAAATCTTTCCACGGCAAGATATGATAAATCCCGATCAAGGCATTGAAGATCGGTTCGTACAGGATCGTATAGTAGAGTTGTCCAATCACGAGGGTGAAGTAAAAATTTAGAGCTCATCTCAAAAATAGCTTACCAGGCATTTTGAATGCCGTTTGTGCCGAAACGGTTGAAGAACGAGGAGGAATACCATAGTATTCCGACGAGTTCTGAAGCCGTTGCAGGCCAAACGGCGTCAAAATGGCCGGAAGAGAATCCGAGCACGATCCCGTGCACGAGCCCGAATCGCTCCAACGCGGCAATCATGTATGCTGAACAGGTTGGTTCAAAGCGACACGCGCGGATCGGCGTGAGCGCCGAAACCATCCCATGATCCGGCGAAAGGGTGCGCTGATACACTCGGAGCAAGCCGGTGCAGACAGAGACAAGCATCTGTTCAACAAGGTGGGGAGTCATAGGAGACGTGCTCGCTGAAGAAGAGATTGAAGATTGCGCGTGAGCTCGAGCGGCGATGCCACGCGCGCCTCTCGTTTCACTGACAGGATCACATCAAACCCAGAAGCGATGGATGGCATCTCGTCGGCAAGAATGGCCCGCACGCGACGCTTAAGCGTATTCCGCTCTTGCGCTTTTCGGATGATCTTACCAGAGACGACGATTCCGATGCGCGTGGTGAGTGGGGCAACATTGTTTTTCGCTAACCTCAGCGAAAAAAAAGACGAGTGGACAGGCCTCGCCAATGCATACACATGCTCAAATTCAGACGGTCGCCGAAGACGAAACTTCGCCGGAAGCATACGCGTATTATGGAGTGAGCCGCTTGCGCCCTTTTGTTCGGCGACGAGCAAGCACGCGTCGACCGGTTTTCGAGCTCATTTTAGACCGGAAACCGTGAACGCGTTTTTTGTGGCGCTTTCGGGGCTGATAGGTTCGAAGAGGCATACAAACATTCGTAAAAAGAGAGACGAAACTTGATTGAGTCTACAATACACAGCCCATTTCGTCAATGTTTGTAAAAACAAGGGTAAAGTCTACTTTCTGCCACCAAATCTCGTAAGGATTGAATAGAGTCGTTGTCCTTGTTCCTTGCGAGTGAGGTGGCGGAAATTGAACCGCCAGACGTGTTCTCCGACAAATAAGTGTAAGTGTTCTTTTCT
>JACPGL010000033.1 GCA_016182525.1 Candidatus Kerfeldbacteria bacterium
AAACTCCTTGAAAAAGAGCGCGACATCACGAAAATCTATGATCTTGTTGCGATCCGCGTTGTTGTCGAAAACGTGCACGACTGTTATGCCGTGCTCGGACTCATCCACGAGCGCTGGAAACCGCTCCGTGGCCGCATCAAAGATTACATTGCGGTTCCAAAACCAAACGGATACCAATCGCTCCACACAACCGTATTCTGCGAGCGCGACATTGTCGAATTCCAGGTTCGAACGCACCAAATGCACCAAGAGGCGGAGTATGGGATTGCAGCACACTGGAACTATGTCGAGAGCGGCAAACCGCGAACAGGCGGCGTGGTGTCAAAGGAAAAACTTGCGTGGTTGAATCAGCTCGTCAAATTACAAGAGCAAGTGCATGACGAACGGCAGTATCTTGAGTCTCTCAAAATTGATGTTTTTCAAAATCGAATCTTTGTGTTTACGCCGAAAGGCGACGTTCTCGATCTGCCCGAAGATTCAACGCCGGTGGATTTTGCCTATCACATTCACAGCGATATCGGCAATAAATGCGCAAGCGCAAAGGTGAACGATAAAATTGCACCGTTGCATGCAACCTTGAAAAGCGGAGATATTGTTGAAATTTTTATTGACGAACACCGCAAAGGCCCGAGCCGCGATTGGCTGGACTTTGTGAAAACCAATAATGCGAAACAGCACATCCGCTCGTGGTTAAAAAAACACGAGAAAGATACGCTGATCAAGCAGACGTCGTGACTATAGCTGGCTCACGCGTTCTTTTGCGGCAGAATCCTCGGGATTCCGTTGCAGCAGCTCTGTGAGCGCTGTTTTTTCTTTGTCGCGCAGCGGTTGTCGCTCGGCTTCTGGCAACTGCTCTGCTCGCGCACGATAGGTTTCTGCGAGAAACGCGAACCCTTGCGTGGATCCTTCAAATGCACTGGCAAAATCCTTCGCTGCCTGGATGGCGACATCATCTTTTCCACTCTCCACTCCAAGCGTCATCACCGCACGATACACGTCAACTTCAGTGGGGAAAGTCGTAAGAAGCGAGCGGGAGAGTTCAATCGCCTGATCATACTCCCCTCGCGCCCGCGCAACATCCACACTCCCTAAAAAGCCGGCGACAACGTTCGGTTGCAGCGATTGCACTTTTTGAAACCCGGCCTCCGCAGCGGCAAAGCCGCTTTCGCGCGCCACCGCGTCGGTCGCCGGCAGAGTCAGACGAAGTTTCTGTTGCGCGTCTAACAAGAGCAGCGCGGGGTTCAAAGAATCCTGAGCAAATGCCTGCGCCGTATATCGCTGAATAGTTTCGCCAAGATCCTGCTTGCTCGCAATCTGCAAATCACTCAAGACGAGAATCGCATCTTGCAAGACGGCTGAACTTCCGTTGACCGCAACTGCACGATCAAGCGCACGTGTTGCTTCCACTGTTAACTCTTCCTCATTGGTTGCTCCAAGCGCAATCGCGACAGCATTATGCTGCCCGCGCGTGAGTTCAATGGTGGCACTCCACGGATACCAGCGTGAGGCGCGTTGAAGATCAGTCCGAACACTTGCAGGATCCTCCGATGCCTGAATGCGAACATTCGCGCGCGAAAAAAGAACATCCGCCACCGCATAGCGCACTGTGAAAAACAAACCTACGAGCGCAAACGCACCCACGACTCCTGCCACACCACCAACAACAGAGCGCCGAGCGAATCGCGCAGGTTGATGCGCCGCGGCGAGATGCGCGAGAAATACGACGAGCAGCACCAGCGCCTCACGAGAAAACGACGTCAACACAGAAAGCACAAGAAGAAACGGAACAGCAATCTTCACGGCAAGAGGCGCATCGGATCGCATGCCTCGTATCCATATCACGATTGCGCCGGCATACACAAGGAGGGTGAAAAGCAATCCATAGGTTGGAATGAGCGTCAAGAAAAGAGACGATGCCTCGCGCGGAACAACATTCCACACTGATGACGCAGCATGCTCTAACGCACGGAAACGCGTAAACACTTCTTCATAGTGCATGGGCCCAAAACCAACGACAGGGCGTACAGCCAAGCTCGCCCGAACAACGTCCACCGACGCGCGATGTGAAAAGGCTAAACGCTCTTCGTTTAAGCCAACGATAAAACTCACGAACAAGAGAAACACGGCGCCGGCAGCGATCGGCGCCCACTGCCGCTTGGAATGCGTTCGACGAGCAGTACCAAGAGCGATCACGCCGGCCATGAGCGCGGCAACCATCACCATATCTTGCCGCCCGATTGCAAAAAGCCCAAAAAGAAGAGCAAGTGACCACGCACCATTCCGTATCCATGTCCGTCGGCAAGGTTCTGCCCCGGAAAGCCACACAAAAGGGAACAACGTGATAAAGAGAGCGCCCAACATTTCGGAAGATCGATCCGGCGGCAGCCACCCGCTCCCTGCCTTCAAACTGAATAGTTCAAAAAATAACAGTACTCCGCCGGAAACAAGAATGGCGCGTCGAAGATCGGATTCACGCACAGACACACCTGAAAGGAAAAGCAAAAAGATGAGCACGCCGATAAAAAACAGCGCAGGCACTCCCGCTCCATCTCCAAACAACGCCGGAAACCGAAAGCTCGCGAAAGCAACCGACGCCGTAATGAGAGCAAGCCCGACGCCTACGCCGATAAGCATCCCATAGGAGAGCGAAAAGGCCGAGCGCTTCCACATCACCACTCCAGCAAGCAACGCAACACACACACCGACAAACACCATTTCAAAAACAAAGATTGGAGACGTAGAGAATGGCACCCATCCAATCAGAAATACTGCAAGAAACGTACTGACGAGCATCGAAATCCACGAGCGATCAATCGGTGGCAGTTGAGGTTCACTAGGAATACGCTCGTTGAACAATCGAACATCCTCTGCCTTTTTCTCTGGTTCTCTTTTTTCAATGGTACGCTCAACGGGGCGAGGAGAGCGGCGACCCGCTGGAACACCCCAGTAGTCTTTGAGTGATCCGGCCATACAGCTATTTCTTCATGATAATATTCACAATCGACGAGAGCTCTTCCACCGAGTAAAAGGAGATTGAAATTTTTCCTGTTTGTCCGGATTTGGAAATGCCCACTTTCGTGCCAAGATGCCGCGTCAATCGATCGGCAAGATCGCGCAAGAGCAACGCTTCTCGGCCCTTGGGGCCTTTTTTCGCAACGTGAACATTTGCTTCTGTTTCGCGCACCGACAAATGCCCAGCCACAATGGAGCGAAACGCTTTGTATTGTTCTTTCTCTTCGCGCAGGGACAAGAGCGTTTTGGCGTGACCAAACGAAATCACTTCCTCACGCAGCGCCTTTTGAATTTCTTCAGGGAGTTGCAAGATGCGCAGAATGTTTGTCACGTGCGCGCGGCTTTTCGAAACGCGCTTGGCCACATCTTCTTGCGTCAAATTAAACTCGTCGAGCAAGCGACGGTACCCGTGCGCTTCTTCAACCGGATTCAAATTCTTGCGCTGAACGTTTTCAATAATCGAAAGCTCGAGCTTTTCTTGCTCGGTTGAATCGCGCACGACAACGGGAACGGCTTTCAAACCAAGGATGCGCGCCGATCGCAACCGACGCTCACCGGCAATCAGATCATATTTGCCCGGTTCAGAGGAAGGTGAGATAATGAGCGGCTGCAGAATTCCATGTCGTTTGATGGAGGCGATCAACTCCTCTTGCTCCGCGTGGTGAAAACTTTTCCGCGGCTGCATCGGATTTTCGCGAATCGCCGAAACCGGCACCTCGTGAGTCTGCTGCATGGGGGAGCGAACCACTTCCTGCGGGCGCACCACTGCTCCTGCTTTTTTGTTTGGAATTAAGCTTCCGAGTCCTCGGCCAAGGGCCATACATGAATGTTAAGAATCTCGCGCGCAAGCGGCTCATACGCTTTTGCGCCGGTCGAGAGCGGATCATAGGCCAAGATCGACTTGCCGTAACTTGGCGCTTCTGCAAGCCGAACATTACGCGGGATCACGGTGCGGAACACGCGGTACGGAAAATGCTCGTACATCTCGTTCATAATCGCGCCGGACAAACTGTTCCGTTTATCAAACATCGTCAGCACAGCACCCAAGAACTGAATGTCGCCGCGCAAGTTCTCGCGCACAAGATCGATCGTGGAGATGAGCTGGCTGATCCCCTCGAGCGCGTAGTATTCGCACTGAATCGGCACAAGCATTTCGTCACCGGCCACTAATCCATTGAGCGTGAGCAAGCCGAGAGACGGCGGGCAATCGATCAAGACGTAGTCGTACTGATTCTTGACGTCGGCGATCGTGTCCATGAGCCGGAACTCGCGCCGTGGAATATCCACAAGCTCAACATTCGCTCCGGCAAGGGACATGCTGGAGGGCGCAATGTGGAACCGGTCGTGCTCAGTGGAATGCAGGATGTCGGCAAAGGCGTGGCTGCCCATGAGCGCTTCGTACACGCCGCGCTCAATCTCGGCAACATGCGCGCCTAAGCCCGACGAGGCGTTACCCTGCGGATCAATATCCACGAGCAGCACAGATTTGCCAAGGTGTGCGAAATACGCGCCGAGATTTACTGCCGTCGTCGTCTTGCCAACTCCTCCTTTCTGATTCACAATCGTAATAACGCGGCCCATAATACCCCGATAGTATACCAGACAGTGCGTATTCTCGCAATTGACGAGAGGCGTGATTTTGTTGTACTCTAGCTACGCGCCGATTCATCCCGAGGCTCTGCCGAGATAGTATAAATCTGCCGGAGTGGGTTCGAATGCGAGCAAGCGAGCATTCGAACAGGTTGCAAAAGCAACCCTGGC
>JACPGL010000032.1 GCA_016182525.1 Candidatus Kerfeldbacteria bacterium
AGAGCTCTTGCCATGTGCAAGTGTGGCCTGGACACACAATTTCGGAGAGGAGGATGATGGATTGGTCGGAGTCCATGTTGTCTGATCCAAAGGCGGAGAGGGTGGAGTAGTCGAACTGTTGGATAGCTGCAAGGCTTTTGGCGTCGAATGTTTCTGCTTCGTCGCGCGTGCGATAGTGAGAAAAGTCAACGGATGCGACAACAGCAACATTCCCTTGAACATGCGATCGAAGATACGCGGCAAGGTTTAGAATATTCTCTTGTGATGCGTCGGAGCGAATGAGGAGAGGGAAGACGCGCGCATTTGGCAGATACTTTTTGACAAGCTCAAGATGGAGATTCACTGAATGTTCCGGTCGAAAGATCGCGTCGTTCACCGTCATTTTTCCGTCGCGCACTGCTTGATCTTGGAGCTCGGCGGCAAGAGCCACATCGCTCCAGAAGGCTTGCGGATCTTGAGCGGTCGTAAAGATGGATGATCCCGCATCTTGATGATCCGGACCCACAAGGACGAGCAGATCCGGTGTCTGCTCCCGCGAAAACTCTTGCCAGAACCGGTCAATCTCGTGCATCACCAAATCATGGTGCGGCACCACTCCTCCTGTGAACTTCGGTTCTTGGTTTTTCGTCTGCCCAAACGCGAGCGCCGCGAGCACTGTGAAGAGGATAAGAGGAAGAAGTCGCTTCATAGAGAGAGTCGCTCACCGTCGGACGAGATCCGTTCTCATCAGTAGACGAGAACGGATCTGCCGACGTGTCTACTCAATCGTCACCGTTGCCGACTCGCCGCCCATGCGCACGCTCGGCGCATTCATGGATTGAATGAGCGGCGCTTCCGCGGTATATGTCCCTTTGTTCACCACGCGCGCGTAGTAGGAATACACCCTGTCGCCGCCCTTCCCGGCCGAGAACGAGATGCGTTGACCGTCGACAAGATACGGATACCGGAGCGTGCTGTCGTAGAAGTACACATCCGGCCGATAGATTTGTGTGGTGATGCGCAACCCCGACGGCACAAAGTCCGTAATCTGATACTCGCCATCAGGCGCGCTCGCAGGGATCGAGAACTTCAATGTCACTTTCACAAGCTCGCCTTCTTTCACAACGTCTTTGTCATACGAGCGAGTGATCGAAAGCGTGGGATCCAGATTCACTTCTTCAGGAGTTGAAGCGCGAAGATATTTCACAATCGCCGTGGCTGATCCATCAACACTTTCAACACGGAATTGCTTTTGCGCGTCAGACGTTAACGTATAGCGCGCGGTTTTCCCTTGAGCAAGTTCGAAGCTTTCTGGTGATCCAAGATGCTCAACCGTCATCTCCACGGGCGTCGTGGAGAGAGTCTTCATGCGAATGTCCATAAAGGTGAGCTCGGCAAGAGTGAGAAACGTCTCCTGAGGGAAGTTTTCTTCAACATAGTTGAACAGTTGATCGGCCGAAGAATTCTGAATGAGCGCACCAAGTGTTGCCGCGAGCAATGTGTGTTTTAATTGATCATCGCGCGTGTCACCAAGCTCAAGGAACAAGAACGAATCCACTGTTTTGCCGTATGACGTGAGGAGACTGGTGTAGATCGTTTCAGCACCATCGAGATCGCCAAGTTCGGCAAGTCCAAGCGCGAGATACAACCGATCCACATCCGTGATCTTGTCCGATTTCAGCACTTCGCGGATTTCGAGAAGAACCGGCTTGTCAAGCACGCCAAGGCCATACAAACTCTGGGCATGGTGGAGCGTCGTCAACGTCTCGTCATTCAGCACTGATTCAAAGTATTGCGCCAATCGCTCGCCGTCAAAAGAATCCTGCATTCGGCTTGCAGCGATGAATGCGCCGAGTTCGAGATCTTTGTCGCTATAGGGGAATACCGTGATGCCGCCTTCTTTCATTTGATACGCTTCTGCATCGAGCACGGGCACGTCGAAGGATTCGCCAAATTTTTCATTCAAGAGTTCGCGAGCAATACTCATGCTCGATTGCTGATCCAGTCGGTCGCCAAACGTATAGGCATGGGTTTCGAGGCGGGGATAGAACTGCCCCATGGAGTTGTCCGCGAAAAGCACTTCAATGGCGCGTTCGCTTGCCACGTTCGGTGTCCATCCTGCGGTGACATCGGCTGTTTCAACAACCGGCACGGCAAGATGCGAAGGAGTAACCGTAAAGGTACGGAGAATTGCGTCTTTTCTGTCTCTCGCTTTCGCTTCGATCTTCACGCTGTGTGTGCCAGTTGAAAGAGCGGTGAGAGGAACATCCACACTTGTAAATGCTTTGATCGTCATGCCAACCGGTTCCATCGGTAACGTGTCAGATGAGACCGTTAACTCGACACCGGTATTTTCATCGATCGCTTCGCCGTACGTTCGAATCTTCACGAGTGGTTTGTCGCTTGTGAGATATTCGTTGCTCATCACTGCATCGACGAAGAAATCTTGGTGGACGCGTAATTTCTCAACTGTGCTGCCGGCGTAGTCCTCTGTATCAAGAGCGTGACTCGTAATTCTCCAGGTGGTGAGATTGTCGGGGAGAGTGAATGTGACACGTGCGCGCCCGTTCTTGTCGGTTTCAACGGTTTTGAAGAATGCTTTGTCCGGGAAATTCTTGCGCACGCCACCACCGCCTCCGCCTTCGGCTCCCTGGCTGCCGATCGGATAACGGTGAGAACTGTAGGAGCTGTACACGCCGGATGCCACATCACGGTAATAGGTCGCATTAAAGGTGACATCTCGCGGGAAGGCGATAAAAATCGCTTCATCCACAAGATTCACATTCACGCTTGCTTGCGTGCCAGATCCATCTGGCCGTTTCACCTCGACATCTAACGTGACTTCATCTCCGGGCGCGTACACCTCTTTATCAGCACGGATGTCAATCGCAAGGTCGCGGTCCTTTTCATCAAACGATGCAGAAGCGCTTCGATCGTACATGCCAAGCTGGCCATCGGTTGTCCAGTACGAGCGACCGTCAAACCAGACGCCTTGCACCACGACATTGGGAATGTCTTCTTCAGCGAAATCAAATGCATAGAACGGGCTGCCAGATGCGCGAGAGTCGCGGATCCCTTCTTGCGCTTGAATGTAGAGGAAACTTGCGCTGTCGGTTTGCGGCAAAATTTTTCGATCGCGGTAGAATCCAAGTTTCACCTCATCACCGATCGAAAATCCCGTCCATTCTTGAAAGCGCGTGGGTGAACTTTGGGTTTCTTCAAAGGCAAGTTCAAAGGAGTTGGATTCGTAGGTCGGGTATCCATCGCTTGGATACGCATATGCATACTCGATCACTTTTCGACCATCGTCATCTTGAGCGCTGAATGCTACTTTGTACGATGACTCTGCTTGCATATCGAACTCAAGCGTTCCTTTTCCATCGCCATTCGTTTTCAGATCATACTCGCCAGTGGTTTCTTCGTGTGAAATATAGTTATAGACCGGGATGGATTTTTTTTGCAGAAAATCGTAGCGCGTCGATACTTGTTCTTGGGTGTACCATGTGCGTGTTACAGTTGCATGCACGTCATCACGCGCAATCGGTTCACCATATGGGTTGGCAAAGCGGCCATATGTGCCATTGTTGAATCCTTCCAGATCGAGTGTGTAGAGAGTTGCCGCGGTTGTTGCATGCATTCCTTCGGAGGAAGATTCGGTTTTGAAGAGTTTCATGGCCGGGAACACGCGCACTTCTCCATTTGTACGAATGTCACCCTCTTCAGCTGTGACGACAGAGAAATCAAGCCAGTCGTAACTTTCCCGCCCTTCTTCGTATGTGGAGTATGTCTTGGTAGACTTGGCGACGCCGAATTCGTCGGTCGTCACTTGTCCTCCGTCACCTGAAATTTTGAGGTTCGCAACCGGTGTTCCGCTCAAGAATTCTGCGCGGAGCGTGTGCGTGAATGAATCGCCCTTCAGCACGCCAACGGATGTTGGGTCGAGCGAGAGTGTGTATGCGGGTTTGGTGAAACTTTGCACTTCAACATCTGTCTTGGTGACGATTTCTCCATCGACAACAATCGTGAGCATATACGGGCCAGGATTGAGATTGCCGAGGTCGATTGATCCATCAACGGTACCATACGCGTTTGGTTTCACGGTGCGTTTCGAAATAATGCGAGGCTCTGGATACGTCCAATCCGGGTCTTGCAATCGAACTTCGACCGCATCGAGCGAGCCATCGCGCCGCGGTTTTGCCACTCCCCAATAGTTGAGCGTATCGTTCGGCCGGTAAATCGGTTGGTCAACATATATATATGACCAATACGGATTGACGCGCTGAATGGCGTTGTTCTGTCCGCCGTAGCCATAGAAATAGGATCCAAAGGTTGCTTCGGCATTTCCCGTAAGCGGGATGTAAAGTGTGCGATCACCCTGGGTGACCGAGAGCGTGTCGAGCGATGTTTCGATTGCGTCGAGCATGGATGCGGGAGTTGCAGCGCTCATCACACCTGTGGCATTTGTTGTGCCGAGTTTCGTGCCATTGGATAACGCGACCTCGGCGTTTTCAAGAGGTTTTTTTGTTTTCGCATCGTGCGTCCAGACCACGAGTTGCGTTTCTGAAACCGTGGCATACGCGGTGATATCCATCACGGTAAGAAGAGCTTGTTCGTGCTGATCACTGACCACAAATTCTGCAACGTAGTATCCTTCCGGAAGTGTGTTGGGGAGTGTGACTGCGGTTTGCATGTAGCCATCCAATGTTTGTGTGTTGACTTCAGAGGTCGAGTGGAGCGCGAGGCCTTTTGTCTCCATACTCCATGCATTTCGAGATTGACTTGCCCAGTACGGGATGGAGTTCAGCTCGTTAAACGCGTTTGCAAAACTTTTGCTATCCGGGAATGCATACATGGAGACCGTCACTTTTGGCACGCCCGCCGCGGAATAGCCCATCAGAAGAAAGCTTGGCGCTTCGGTCGTTGAAGATTCATTTGTCTTTTGCGAGACCGTAAAGGAATCTTGCACAGGAGCATCTGATCCGTCGCCTGTTTCAAACTGAACGACAACGTCGCCTTGTAGTGTTTCGCCCGTGAGTGGGAGTGTGACGGTTTTCGCGAGTCGAATCGTATAGAGCGTATTTTTTGCTAACTGCTTGTCGGGGACGAATACAAACGTCTTGCGGTGGGTTTCAAATTCTCCTTTCGCATTCGGCTCGATCGAAAACGCTTGCTCGGCGCCGGTGAATCCGACATGGGTGAATTCAAATTCAATGCCGGTATCGAGCGGAACGTTTGTGGCCGTATGGCGAGGGAGCGTGGAGACGACCTGAAAAACGGTCTGCACTTCGTATGCCCAAGAGTAGGTGTGCGTGAATTCGGAGTTGTTGTCGCCGGTAAAGGTGACGTTCATCGATGCGGAGAGGATTGTGCCGGCATCGAGCGAGTTTTCAGGCGTGAGGCGGTAGGTTGTATCGGATGTTTGTTCAATCGCAAACGCAACGTTCGGTTTGAACGTTAGATTTTCTTTGATTTTGTCGATAGTTGTTTGGGCTTTGGTGCGCAGTTCAAAGGCTGTGGTGGGGTGAATGCCTTTGTCATTTTCATTCAGCGCCACTAACTCAAACAGCCCATCAATCTCTTGTGGGTTCTGCGGTTGGTCGAGCACGATCGGATGCGTGCTTGGCGGCGGAGTTCCGGCTGGGCGCCACACTTGAAATGCGCCATACGCAAGAACCGCGAGCACGGCCAATGCGGCCGCGGCAGGCAGCAACATCTTGAACCACGAATGAGGAGTAAACGTCTTCATAGCGGGGATTGGTGAATGGTCGAAAGCCTTGCCTTTCAACTCTTGCAAGAGATGCATCTTGTACGCATCGCTTGGAGCGTGGGGCGAAGCAGAGGAAGCTCGAAGAAGCTTCTCCGCCCTGGTATACGATTCCGGCGTCGAATCCTTACGCTCGCCGTTCGATTTTTTCGCAAAAAAGTTCATAGTGTGGATGTGGTTGGTTCGAGGATCCCTTTCATCTTTTTGAGTGCACGGTGCAAAAGAACACCCACGTGATTGGGCGAAATTTCAAGAATGTCTGCAATTTCTTGGTTCGAAAGATCTTGGATATAGCGAAGAGTTAATACTTCTTCATCACGTTTCGGGAGCTGTGTCAAGCAGGAGCGGATCGACGCTTTTTGATCCTCGGCCAACACCAGGTCGTGGGGCGAGTCGTCGTCGCTTGGATGCAGTGCGAGCTCACTCAGATCTACGAAAGAGGGCTTACGTTCATTACGGTTCACGCGGTAGTGGTCGATCACCGTATTGGTGGCAATGCGAAAAATCCACGTTCGAAACGAGGATCTTTTCGGGTTAAATGTACGCAAATGCAAAAAGACTTTACGGAAAACGTCGGAAACAATATCTTCGCACGTTTCTCGGTGGCCGACCCGCTTCATCACGAATGGGAAAATCTGTTCAATGTAAATTGTGTACAGTTCAGTGAATGCGGCTTCGTCGGTGCAGGCGCGGCGAGCAAGATCGTTGTGGAAGGCCCGTGTCTCTTCATCCATACTGTGTGTTTCTTTCTATGTCTCTTGCTGTATTGTCTCATATTTTGAAAGAGCGGACAACTCGTGTTGTGCACAACGCGACACGGTTATGGGGTCGGCGATGGAGTATACGAAAAGAATCCCCAAACATAACA
>JACPGL010000034.1 GCA_016182525.1 Candidatus Kerfeldbacteria bacterium
CGCGTGGATTTGAAAGACGGGTTGAATGTCGTCAAAATCGCTGCAACAAAAAAACACAGCAAAGAGAATGTTATTTACAAGCAAATTCTTGTGGAGAAGGGAAACAAAGTCACTCGTCACGAGTAACTCGGAATTTATCATTCACCACGTTCGTCTTGCTCCGGAGTATTTGTGACGCGCGACGTTTCCTTGGGGCGTCCATTCTTAATTCTACGTTTATGGCAAACACTGCATCACCCAAGGAGGAGGTCAAGGGGCAGAAATCGCAGGCGGTAGAGCAGGCGATTTCTCAAATTCGGGATCGATTCGGCGACGGGTCGATCATGAAGTTTAGCGAGCAGAGAAGTGTGGCGGTCGATATTGTTTCGACCGGTTCGTTGTCGTTGGATATTGCGCTCGGCGTTGGCGGGTTGCCGCGCGGTCGCGTGATTGAGATTTTCGGGCCAGAAGCATCGGGCAAGACGACTCTTGCCCAGCACGTTATTTCTGAAGTGCAAAAGAAAGGCGGAACCGCTGCGTTCATCGATGCCGAGCACGCGTTGGATCCGGATTATGCGCGCAAGATCGGCGTGAATGTGGATGAGTTGCTCATCTCGCAACCCGATACCGGCGAGCAGGCGCTTGAAATTTTAGAAACGCTTGTACGATCGAATGCGGTGGATGTGGTGGTGGTTGATTCAGTGGCTGCGTTGGTGCCGAAAAGCGAAATTGAAGGCGAGATGGGAGATGCGCAGATGGGCGTGCAGGCGCGGTTGATGAGTCAAGCGCTGCGCAAACTCACGGGCGTGGTGTCGAAGACAAACACGGTCGTGATTTTTATCAATCAGATTCGCATGAAGATCGGCGTGTTTTTTGGAAACCCGGAAACGACGACAGGAGGAACCGCGTTGAAGTTCTACTCCTCGGTTCGCATTGAAGTTCGCCGTTCAGCGCAAATCAAGATGGGCGACCGCGTGATCGGCAACCGCGTGAAAGTGAAGGTGGTCAAGAACAAAGTGGCAGCGCCGTTCCGCACCACGGAATTTGACATCATGTACAATGAAGGGATTTCGCTCGCGGGCGATGTGCTTGATACCGCCGTGCAGTTCGGCGTGGTGGAGAAGAGCGGCATCTCGTATGTTTACGGGCAAGATCGGCTGGGCGCCGGTCGCGAAAAGGCTAAATCCTTCTTGCGCGAGAACCCCAAACTGATGGAGAAGATGCGCGCCGACGTGCTGAAAGCCGCAAAGGAAAAAGAAATGTAAAAAGAGCCATTAAAGAAGAAAAGGGGGGAAAGACCGGGCGAATAGCCCGGTTTTTTGATATAATTCCATATTGACAGTATTTTCGAGATCATGATACTGAAATGTCAGTACTTTTCGTATATATGATCCCGAAAATACTGACATTTCGGGAGTATGGTTCCAAGAATACTCAAAATACCAAGAATCCACTCCTTTTTTCTCTTTGATCGGTCAATTCGCAAGCGTCAACGAACACATCCGAAGTTTTATCTGTTTGACTTTGGAGTGAAGCGCGCGCTTGCACAAGAGTAGCTGCAGCCACTCCTCTTTATTGAGGTGAAATCATCAGAACACCTGAAAGATCGGGAACTTTTGGCGCTGAAGCGATTGTACAGGATACGAGTGGTAGCGAAGGAATATGCATCTCGCGCGAATCGTTCAAACGCAAGATTCATCCGCATGTGACCGTTGTTCCCTTGGCAGCAGGCGATTCAAGAGTTAGGACTCGATTGAAAAGTCGTCATAAAGAGAAAGGAATGTAGCAAGGAAGAAGGAAAAGCAAAAGCTGGGTGCAATACCCGGCTATTGTTCTATGCTCTTGTTTTCTTATCTTTGCTTAGACTCTAAATTTTTCTGTATTGCTTGAAGGTATTCAATGTTGTTTGAGCCGATATAGTCAAACAACTCCTGGTGGTCAGCCGCGAGTTTATATATACCGATGAGATCCGCTAGAGAATCAGCGTTGAGTTCTTTTTCTGCGCCGGTGAACGCCCGTAATAATGGCCTTGAAACGGCTTCCTTAAAGCCTTCTTTTATCTTTGTTGTATCAAAGCCATCTTGTTCAGCTTGGTTCAGAAAATCAAAAAAAGGAACCATCTCACGATACGCTTCAGCGAGATCCTTTGAATCCAATAATGATGCAATGCGAGCCAGATCACGTTGCAGTCTCGTGGCCCAGAAATCCTTCAATGCCTCTCGTGGTACTCTGCTTTCGTAAGCTGCGAGATCGTTCCCCGCGCTCCTCTCCCTTTCGAGAACAACACTGCATGTTCTTGCGGCTAAAGGCAGATCGGATGATCCTACGCGACCACCATCTATTTCATCTAACAGATACTGTACATCTTCGAGTTCTGCGTCTAGGCCTTTTGATAATACCGACATAACCGTTCTTTTTCCCTCCACCGATTGTGACGATGATTCTTCGGGCACGTGTTCTGTTTGAGGATAGCTGTCTCTAGGCATAGGGTTTGATTTTATGCTTTAATCACCTTTATTCTACTACATTGTATGTCAAAATGCCAGAAGCTGTGGAGTCTGGCATTTCGTTTGTTTATAGGGGGGCGGCATCTACGCCCGCTCGACGTACTCGCCGGATGGAAACAACTTGTTTACTTTTTGATTCTTTTCATATATTCTCGTGCTTCTTTTCCCACCATCTCCAGTGTGTCCCACTGTGGATCATGCGGCAGCCCAAACGTCTTGCCGCAGGGTAATTCATTCCATATTGACAGTATTTTCGAGATCATGATACTGAAATGTCAGTACTTTTCGTATATATGATCCCGAAAATACTGACATTTCGGGAGTATGGTTCCAAGAATACTCAAAATACCAAAAAAACACTCCTTTTTTCTCTTTACCGATCCTCGAAAGCCCAGCTTTAGTTCCTCATGAGGCGAACCACTTTTCAAGAATTTCGTTTGTCCTCGGCTTTTCTTGTGGTTCCTGCCCAGATTCATACAGCTCGTCAAATAGACAAAACTGACTTTTTGTATCTATGCACCTTCGGAGGATATCTCGAATCTCTCTCGTGAGGCCAACGTAGTCGTCTTGGACTTCCCTGTCTTCAGGATTTTCGTCCATTGAACGGATTGCCTTGTTGACAGCTTCACCATCAATTTTTTTGTATAATTCAATCCACTTCTCTGTTGGTAAAAGTGAGAGCGTACCGTGCCAATCTTTCTCAATATCGACGCGCAACACAATCTCGAACAATGCAGAGAAGAAATCATGGAAAGGATAACGAGGATCAAAATAGTCTAAACCCTCGTTATAAAAATCAGTCAAACGGCTGTCAATGCTCTCGATATATTCTTTTATGGATTGATCATCTTTGGCATGTAAACTCTCACGGAAACGTTTGATATCATTGACAAGACCCGAGAGGCGAAATTTTTTATCGTCGAGCATGTTTGCTTCCTCGATGAGTTTTGAATCAGAGTAGATTCGAAGATCTCCGCTAAGTTGCTGGATCCTCTGCTCTATATCAATAAGTTGTTTTTCTAATGTTTCGGAAAATTTTCCATCTGCAATTTCTTTCCACAATTTATCATTTTTTTCCTTATGCAATGCACGGACGGAAATATAATATGACATATTTCAAATATTCGGTATTCGAGGGCTAATTATTTTGTGGAGTGTAATTTCTGGGCAGCTTCGTGAATGGCAGACTTAATGATATTTTCAAGCTCGATGTAATCGAGATGGTCAGCAGCCTGAAGTGCATGAATGTAGATTTTTCTTCCTACGGTCGTCTCAACTTTCAGTTCAATGGGAGGGAGATCTAGATTTAGCAAAATTATGTTATTCAGTAGACGGCTCATTCGGCCATTATAGTCCTGGAACGGATGAATCCACAGGAACTTATGATGTGCCCAGGCAAGCAGAGAGATGAGCTCATCTAGAGAGTGCTGACTATCTATGTTCGGAAGATATCTGATTCTGGTCTGTAAGTCCCTAAAAAATTCTTCCATAAGTTGTGTGATGAGGTAGTGTTCTGGCGGTGTGTGCTTTGAAACTTTTACCTCAATGGTTCTATATTTTCCTCCGAGATCAGGAAATATCCAACCAAATCCCACATTATGTACTTCTTTCAGAAACGAGGGAGTAAGCGGTAACTCTCCTTTCTCTTTTTTCTTCAAAACGAAATCCCACGCTTTTGTTATTCCCTCGATTTCAAGAGGAATAAGTTTTGAGCGCGGGATAATGCCAAAGGCTGTTTCTTTGTAACTAGTTTCGCCTGGACGTTTAGGCACGATATTTGACATTCAGTTTTTTGAATACCCTCTCGACAAGTTTCATCGTCACCTCTGGATTTTCAGTTTTTGTTGTCCGATAAGCCATCTTTTTCGCAAATAGTCGAAAATACTCCTGGCGTAATCTGCTCTTTGCCGGGGCTTTTTGGAATTCTCGTAAAATGGCTAAAATTTTCTTATTGGACATAATCAGAAAATACCATACAGTATGGCTTTTGTCTATAACTCACGAAAGCTTATCTTTGTCGGTATATTACGCCCGCTCGACGTACTCGCCAGTTTCGGTGTTGACGCGAATTTTGTCGCCCTCTTTCACAAATATGGGCGTGTTCACGATGAGCCCGGTTTCGGTGGTCACGGCCTTGGTGACTTTGCCTTGCGCGGTGTCTCCGCGGACACCCGGAGGAGCCGACGTTACTTTGAGTGTCACTTTCGCGGGCAAGGTAATCGACACCGGTTTGCCGTCGTAGTTCAACACTTCAACTTCTGCGCCTTCAGACACGAACTGCGAAATGTCTCCGATTTGCTCTCTTGGAAATCCGAATTGCTCGTAGGATGTGCTGTCCATGAAGTAGAATGTCGGTCCATCGCGGTACATAAAACTGGCTTTGGTGCGGGAGAGATCAGCCTCTTCGAATTTGTCTCCACCTTTGAATGTTTCTTCGAGCACATTGCCGCTCATCAAGCTCTTGAGTTTGGTGCGCACAACAGCCGAGCCGCGTCCCATCTGTACGTGTTGCGAAAACGTCACGACATGCGGTTCATTCTTGAACGTGACAACGGTGCCGATTTTCAAATCATTCATCGTAAGCATAAAACTTCCTCGGTGTCTTATCGGTTTGTAAAGGCTACGAGACCCATAAAGCGAGCGCGTTTGATGGCTTTGGCCAGTTTCCGCTGATGCTTGGCGCAGGCGCCTGTGCGTTTGCGCGGCAAGATCTTGGAATAGTTGGAGATGAAACGCTGAAGCTGCTGAATGCTCTTGTAGTCAATCTCGTTCGCCGCATTCACGCAGAATGAGCAGAAGCGTTCTCGTTCGACTAATGGTTTTTTCATACTTAGAAGGGGATGTCCTCAATGTTAATTTCTTCGTCCGCAGGAGGGGTGGCGGGTTGCGAAGATGCGAGAGGAGATGCGGGAGCCGGCTGACCGTGTTCCTCAGATGTGGTTGCGCTTGGAGCGGCGCCCGCGGTTTGGCCGGTCTGGCCTCCGGGTCGGCCGAGCATAATCATGTTGTCGCAAACGATTTCCGTGCGATAGCGTTTCACGCCATCTTGCCCATCCCAGCTTCGGGTTTGCAAACGACCTTCAATGTACACTTGACTTCCTTTTTTCAAATACTGCTGCACAATTTCCGCCAACCGACGCCACGCGACCACGTTGTGGAACTCGGTTCGTTCTTGCTTTTGGCCTTGCGGATCGTTCCATCGAAAGCTCGTTGCCACGGAAAACGATGCAACGGTTTGGCCGCCGGACGTGGTGCGCACCTCTGGATCACGGGTCAGGCGCCCGATGATCATGACTTTGTTCAAATCCATAGGTCGTATGGTTAGAGCTTAATGTTCGTGTCGTCCAAAATCTCGTCGAGCTTTTTGTCGAGCTCGTCAAGGCGGGACTTTTGTTCTTCTTCGGTTTGCTCTTTGGTCTTTTTTTCAACAGGAGCTGGAGCCGGAGCTGCTGTTTCAGGCGCGAGCTTCGATTCAGCTTGCGTTGGTTCTGTCGGGGGAACAGGAGCCGGAGTTTTCGCTGCTGGACGTGCCACGCCTCGTGCTGGCTGTGATTCTTTTTCTAAGCGCTCGCGTCGCTCGGCTTGTTTGGCCTTGAACTTTGCAGCCATGGCTTGCTCGCGCACGCGCTCCTCTTCGGTCATTTCGTGTTTCTGCACGATGAGATGGCGGATCACGTCGGTTTCAAGCGACAAGGTTCGGTCAATCTCTTGCATCACGCTCGGCTCGGCATTGAACTCCACGGCAAAATAATATCCTTGCCGCTCGTGTTTGATCGGGTATGCCAAACGGCGCAATCCCATAAAATTCTCAAACGTAACATCACCTTTCCGCTCTGTGATGAGGGTGGTGATTTTTTCTCGCACTCCTTTGGTTTCTTCCTCGGCGTACTTGCCGGGGAACAACACCAAAACTTCGTAATGTTGCATAGTCTTGATACGCGTCCGTGCTCCGCGGACCTGGACCTCGGTTCCCCAAGGGCGTAGTTCAATAGTGTGATAGATTCGAGCGTTTCCGATGGTACCACGAGGCGCGGGAGATGTCAATGCTTCTCTTTGATGAGGATGGATCGGCGCACAAACTGGTCTTCGCGGGCATACACAAACTGGCGGGTGTCGATCCAGGAAGGGAAGGAGACGTCTCGGAATCCATCCCATGCGAGATGAGGCTGGAGTGTTTTACCGTGGAGCGCGAAGACTGGCATAACCATCACCAGGCGGCCTCCTGGGCGGAGAAGCTGGCGGAACACATCGCGCGCTCCGGCGTAGATTTTTTCCAGGTTCTGAATATTTTTGTGGATGACGCTTTCTTTTTCATTGCCACGGAGCGGCGGCCCAAGATACGGTTCGGTGACAATCGCATCCACAGAATGATGCGGGATGTGCGTGGCCAAATCCTGCACATTGGCTTGGAACACGCGTGCCTTCCCGAGAGGAGGGGTTGTGTTGGCCAGCCAGCGGAGATTATGCGTGGAGTCGTGCACGGCTTGCGCCGAAATATCGCTCGCAATCACCGTGGTGTAGCCAGCCAAGAGCGCTTCTTGCACAATGGTGCCTGAACCGCAAAACGGATCCAAAAGCGTTGCGGTTTTCGGGTTCGCACCGGCAAGATTCACCATGATGCGAGCAAGTTTCGGCGGCAGCATGCCCGAGCGCGCATCGCGTGCCGGCCGGCCATAGTCCCGCTCCGAAAATGTTTTGTAATCTTGAACCGCAATCGTGCGACCAACGATGACACGTTCTTCATCCACAAAAAAACAGATGTCTCCTCCGCGTTCAAGCACATGATTCTCGCCGATCACGACGGACGAGAGATCATGGTGTTTGGACGTGACAAATCGGGTTGACCCGCGCTGCTCTTCAACGCGCTTTTTGAATCGCACGCCGATGCGGATGAGGTTTTTGGCCAGCCGAAATGGAACGGAATCGCGGTTCATGGGGTAGACGCTGAACCCAAACACGGTTCGTTTGCCCGGTGCGTGCATAAGCAATCCCTCAAGAGGTGTGCGCTCGAGGAACTGATTGATCACCTCCGCGCGCGACTCTCCGTGAACCGGTAACTCTTCAAGAATCTCTCCACACTTTGTCACTCCGCCGAGCGCATCCATGAACGGTTTGAGTTCGAATGGCGAAGAGCTCTCGACGATACATACCCGCCCTTTCACGTGGAGCGGAGAAAGAGTCACTCCGCGCTGGTGTGCAGCCATAGACATCTCTGCTTTGGAGAGTTCAGGATGATTGCCAAGAATGAAGAAGAAATGCATAGGTGTCCAAAGCTTAGCTTTTGCCACTTTACGCAAAGCGGAAATGAACCACGTCGCCGTCGTGCATCACATATTCTTTGCCTTCGATGTGTAGCCTGCCGGCTTCTTTTGCCGCGTTCCACGATCCGGCCGCGAGCATGTCTTCATACGACACGACTTCAGCGCGGATAAATCCTTTTTCAAAGTCGGTGTGGATGACACCGGCGGCTTGAGGTGCTAATGCGCCGTGCGTTATGGTCCACGCGCGCGTCTCTTTTTCGCCGGCGGTAAAAAAGGTAAGGAGGTTCAAGAGCATATACGACGCGGTGATGAGCCGATCCAAACCGGACTGCTCCACTCCAAGCTCATGCAGATATTCTTGCGCTTCTTCCCGCGGTAAATCCGAAAGCTCGGCTTCGGTTTTGACCGACAAGACAAGAGGCGAAAGCGCCCGCAGCGCGTCCGGCAAATTTGGCTCACGCGCATGCGCATCATCGACGTTCACGACCACCAACATCGGTTTCATCGTAAGCAACGCATATTGCTTCACTTCAGCGCGCTCGTCGTCGGTAAGCGCGGCCTCGCGTGCCGGCTGGCCTTCCCGCACAAGCGCCACAATTTTTTGTAGCCCAGCATGTTTCACCAGCGCTTCTTTGATTCCGGCTCGCGCCTCCTTGGCCACTTTCTCCACCACCTTTTCTAAGAGCTGCAAGTCCGCCATGGCCAACTCGGTCGTGATTGTTTCCACATCGCGCACCGGATCCACGCTTCCTTCCACATGAATAATATCGTCGTTTTCAAAAAACCGAACAACGTGGCATATCGCGTCCACCTCCCGAATGTGCGACAAGAATTGATTGCCCAAGCCCTCGCCTTTATGCGCGTTTTTGACCAGCCCGGCAATGTCCACGAACTCAACCACGGTCGGGATGATCTCCTTGGAATGTTCCATGCGCGCCAACTCGTGAAGCCGCGCGTCCGGAACCGGAACAACGCCAATGTTTGGATCAATCGTGCAGAACGGATAGTTCTCGGCCGGAACCGCTTTGCGGGTCAGCGCGCGAAACAGAGTGGACTTGCCGACATTCGGCAGCCCGACAATGCCAATTTTCATACTCGGAGCTTGACAAGATCAGAATGCCTACTATAATAGAGGCTGAATTGGAAAATTGCAATATGCGAGTGGTGATTGATACAAATGTGCTCATTGACGGCGTGCGCGACGAAATGTCGCCGATGTATCGGATTATCGAAAAATGCATCGAGGGCAAGATCACGCCGCTCATGAGTTCTCGAATCAAGCGCGAGTACACGGGCAAAGCGTCGCAACTTATTTCAGACGAGGGGTATTTTGACGTGCTCGAAGATTTTTATGATTCGGCGGAAGAGGTGTGGGTAACAACGCGCGTGCGCGAGTCAGTGGATCGGCAAGATAACAAGTTTTTGGAAGCGGCGGTGGATGGGGAAGCGGCGTATGTGATTTCTTCGGATGCGGATTTAACGGATTTGAGCGAAGTGCGCGGCGTGCGCATTGTCACTCCAGCAGAATTTTGGAATATCTATAGCGACGAGACCGGTGAGGAATCGAATGAGTTTGCGAGTTGGGTGCAAGGGATGATGGGTCGGTCGTCGTAGTTCGAGAGAAAGGGGCAGGATGATCAGTCGCCGGTGACGGTTGATTTTTTTTCGTGGGCGATGTATAAATGAGGGTATTCGTTTCGCGGCGCTTGTTATTGTCCGTCGTTGTGACGGGCGGGAGGTGAAGAATGGGGGGAATTTCCTACCCACATGTCACTGTAGCTTGTGTAGGCAGCGGCGAACGGGTCACCGGCTTGTTCTACCAAGAGGTGAACCGGGCGATCCGTGGTCGGCATGGGTCGGTGGAACGGGTGCGAGAGATCGACGACTTTCGTCTCGCGCCGCCTTATCCGGTGCTCGTGTACCCAGAGATGAGGTATTGGTTCCTCGTTCGACGGGTCATGGAGTGCATCGCGACCGAAGGCGGTTCGCGTCCGATCGCGTGCGTCGGGGGACTTGGTTGGTGGCTCCTGATCCGACTCTTCCTGCTCGTTCGGTGCGGTATTTTTTGGAAGCCGCCCTGGCTGACCTTCTGGGTTGCGTGGATGACTCCAGGACGAGCCGGACGAGCCCAGAAGATCGCGCGTTTCCTGCTCCAGAACGGCCGCACGGTCGTAACGAAGGAGGATGTCAACACGAACTCCGGGCCTGTCGCAGGGAGCGACGCCCGGTAACGGAGGGCCACAAGCCTGCCTTCTCTCGCGTCCGCGCGGGGGAGGCAGGCGGCTTTCATATCTGGGGATTCATGCCTGCCGGCCGGCAGACACTTCCCACATTGACAATTTGCTCAATTTTCGGTACAAGTTGTTGAATCCCGGGTCGTTCGGGATGCGACACTCGCGAATGTGGAAGGAGGATCCCCGTGAACCCGTTTCATGTTCTGCTGCTCGGCAACATCGGTCACGATCCCATGCCCAAGATGATGAGGCGGGCCATGTCCGAGATCGCTACACGGCTGAACGATCTGGCGTGTACGATCGTCGTGGGTCGGGGCACGCAACTCGCAACCACCCTCCTTCGATCACGCCTACCGGCGGCCGAGTACAATGTCGAGCAGGTGAGCGGTATGCTGGATGGGTCGCTCCATGCGGTTCCCATCCGGGCGATCATCCTGTTCGCCTATGGCCACGAGCAAACCATCGCGCGGTGCATCCCGTGGGTGCAGCGTGCGCTCGCTGGGAGTGAGCACGATGTCCCGTTCGTTTTAGTCACCACCGAGTGGCTCAACGCGGAGGCGATGATCAGGCGGTTCTTTCCGGAGGGTGAGCCGCCGGGGTGGTTCAAGCACGTTCGCGTTGCTGGCGTGGAGCTCGATCGAGCTGCCATCTCCCGCGTGACATGCCACGTCACTCAGCAAACCGCGGTCATCTAGGCCGTGGAGGGCAGGAAGCCCCGCCGTCGATCGTCGTGTGTTCGCACATGACTCGACTGGCGGGGCGCCTTTTTTGTGGCAAGAGTCGTCCTCTTGGGTCTGTCGTCGAATGCCATTTTGGCTGCAACGGCAGAATGTCGGCCGGAATCGTTTCAACATTTTTCGGCTTATCTTCCAGATAAACCTCAAAATGTGTTCAACAATTCCGTCTCGAAATTCTGCCGTTTCGCTTCAAAAGCGCATTCGGCGACAGACCCCTCTTGCGTTTTTTGGGTTTTTCAAGTAGGGTGGTGGGCTGTATCTCTAGAGGGTCTAGAGTGCAGAGGTTCGAAGGAGTTGGTACATTGGAGGTCGCCATGCTGCGAGTTCTCGTTATCTGTGGGTCCCACGAGGCCAAACGGGGGGTGTCCCGCCCGCGCTCCTAGAGTCGTTCTTGGAGGTTGTGTGCCTGCGCGAGGAGGGGCGGCCGCTGGAGATCGTGCTTCACAACGACTCGCCGCTCACGCTCGAGGGGTCGGTCGAGGAGTTCTGCCTCATCCGCCCATGGGCAGAAATTCGCGAGATGTTCGCCACCACCGAGCCTGGCTCGGCCGATCTCGTCCTCCTGCTCGAGCATCGGGAGTCCGGTGCGGTGTTCGCCGAGCTCGCCGACGTGCTTGATCAAGTTCAGGGGGGCACGCGGCCGAAGCTTCACGTCTTCCTCGCCTGCGACTCGTGGGCGACGTACGAAGATGCCTGCGCGGCATGGCAACTCCGAGAAGGCGACGAGCCGACGTTCACGATGTTCGGCGCGTACGACAACAGACGTAAGGACTACCCCCTCTCGGAGTTCGTCAAGGAGGTCGTCGACATGGTCCTCATCCACCATCCGATTCTCGAGATCCTGCCCACTCTCTTCGAGCGGTGGGCCGTCACGCCGGCCGATCGCAATGGCAAGGAGGCATCCATGGAGGAGCTGGTCGGCTGATCGGCTCGAGTCCACGAGGGCACTGCCCCGGTCGCACCCACGTCCACTGGACGTCGGAGTCGCGATCGGGGCGCCTTTCATTTGGATCCACTCTCCCCAAAACTGTGGATAACCAGATCCGTTCTCGTTATCCACAGTTTCAATGAGAACGGATCTCGTTTTCTTAGAGATATGAGAGGTTTGGGTAGATGGGGTGGGCTGAGGTGAGCTCGGCGACTTTGGCTTTCACACTCTCGCGAACTGACACGTCGTTTGGCGCCTTGATAATCTGCGCAATCAATTGACCGACCACGCGCATGTCGTCTTCGGTAAACCCGCGCGTCGTAAGTGTTGGCGAGCCGATCCGAATCCCAGACGGTTTCATGGGCGGCGCGGGATCATTTGGGATCGAGTTCTTGTTCACTGTGATGTGCGCGTCGTCGAGTGCAGTCTCGATCACAGCGCCATTCACGTTTTGCGGGCGAAGATTCATGAGAATGAGATGATTGTCCGTTCCGCCAGAGACAAGCGTCATGCCTTCATTCAAGAGCGACTCGGCAAGCGCTTTGGCGTTCTTCACAATATTCTCGGCATAGGTTTTGAAAGTGGGTTCAGCCGCTTCTTTGAGCGTTGTCGCAATCGCTGCAGTTTGATGATTATGCGGTCCGCCTTGAAGCCCGGGGAAGATTGCACGGTCAATGAGCGTGGCCAAATCATGCTTTGACCCAGCATGATGAATATCGTGCAAACGATCTTCCCTTTTGCACAAAATCATCGCGCCGCGCGGTCCGCGTAACGTCTTATGCGTGGTCGTTGTCATCACGTCGGCGTGCGGGAACGGCTTTGGATGAACGCCTCCGGCGATCAACCCTGCAACATGCGCCATGTCGGCGACAAGATACGCATTCACCTCATCGGCAATCGCACGGAACTTTTCAAAATCGAAAATGCGCGGATACGCTGTTGCTCCACAAAAAATCAGTTTCGGTTTGTGCTCAAGAGCCAGTGCACGAACCACATCATAATCAATAAACCCGTCGTCACCAACCGGATACTGAACCGCGTTGTAATACGTGCCGGTAATACTCACCTTGTGGCCATGTGTTAGATGGCCTCCGTGCGCCAGACTCATCCCCATCACCGTATCGCCAGGTTTCACGAGTGCAAAATACACCGCGAGATTTGCCGGTGACCCGGAATATGGTTGCACATTCGCATGCTCTGCGCTAAACAACGCCTTCGCACGCTCGCGAGCAAGCGTCTCCACTTCATCAATAAACTGATTCCCGCCGTAGTATCGCTTTGTCGGATAGCCTTCGGAGTATTTGTTAGTCAAGACCGACCCAAGCGCTTCGAGCACGGCGCGCGACACAATATTTTCGGACGGAATCATCTCGAGCACTTGCCGTTCGCGTTCAAGTTCGCTTTCAAGAAATTCGGCAATGTCTGGGTCGGTTGTGTGGAGTGGGGTCATGGATATGGAGTAAGAAGTAAAAAACCAAGTCAGCTCTGGCAACGACGTGCCTCGGAGCTTCGATCAATGGTGAAGGGCTGCTACATCATGGCTCAAGTATACCATGCGAGGTAAGAGAAGGGCAAGTCCCAGAAATTTGCTACCCATGAACAATGCGATGATCACTGTGAAGTACACACTATAGGAAACTTGCAAAAAAAAGTAATACTAGGTATAGTGTCAACACTTTTACCCAAAAATCACACTGTACATATAACTCAATAGAAGATATGGCATCTACCCGACCAACAGAGCAAGAACTCAAAGAGGGATTAGAATTTCACGAATACGGTCGATTCGCACTCGTTCGTAATATTATTGATGCAAATCGCTCTTCTGAAGAGCGGTTTACTATCCTCGATGTTGGCGGAAGAGGAAATAGAATGCGCGATTTTTTCCCAAAGGACGATGTCTATTATTTGGATCCGTTCGTTGATGGAACGAAAGATAAAAATTACATTCCTGGCGATGGATGCGACATGCCACTCGCTGATGATTCCTATGATTGGGTTGTCTCGACGGACACGTTTGAACACATCGTTCCAGAACGACGCTCTGACTTTGTAAAAGAAAATATACGCGTGGCAAAACTGGGCACCATTGTGTGTGCCCCCTTTTATTCTCAAGAAACCGCAGACGCAGAGCGCATTGCGAATGAAAACTACAAGCGGTTGGCAGGTGTTGATCATCCTTGGTTAGTTGAACATTTAGAGAACAGTTTGCCTCGTGAAGAAGAGGTGTTGGACTTTATTACACAGCATCACTATCCATACCAACGTATCGCAAATAATCGACTGATCTACTGGACGCTCCTTATTGGCATTAACTATTATGTTGATAAGGAGCTCACGCCAGAGATTCATGCGTTGTGGAAAAAATACAATGCGTTTTACAATACGCATATTTTTCCGATCGATCATGAAGAACCAGGATATAGAAAAGTGTTCTTCATAAAAAAAGAAGCTTCTCTGCGTGATTACCCTCTTTCACCACCTCGAAAAGATCCCGCGCTCTATATTGAGCTCATGAAGCTTTTTACCGAACTGATTACTCGCATTGGAGCACAGCAACAACAGACGTTGATCACTTCCCATGAACATTTCCTTCGCGTCTCCTCCTTGCTCAAAGGTAAAGACAAGGATATTCGTGTCCTACAGAAAACAATTGCCGATCTCCAAAAGTATATTAAAGCACAAGGTGAAGAGACGCAGGCAATAATCAAAGGCAAAGATGTCGATATTCTCCATTTACAAACAGCTATGTCGACATTAGATGATGGAGTAAAGGATCGTGACCAGCGTATTCAGACACTAGCACATGATCTGGCTGCATTGACAGGTCAGATGAATACTTTTCGCGCCGACATGACAGCAGCGCGAGAAGAATTAGAACATGCGCAAGCTGGCTTAGAACATGCGCAAGCTGGAATAGATCACTTTCGTTCAGTTGTGAGAGATAAAGATAGACATATTCAAAATATCGAAACCCTCGTGCGACAACGGGACAGTGAGATTCAGAAAATGCAAGCCTCAAGATTCTGGAAGCTCCGCAATCTCTATGTACGGATCAGGCATATTCAACCGTCCTCTCTTTTCGAAGTGGGGAAAAGGGGAATTGGTGTACTGAGGAGAGATGATCTCCATACCTTTGGAACGTATGCGAAGAACTACATCCTGCATGGTCGTGAATATTTTAAGCGACAATCACAACATATTGCGACTGATGCCTATCATCAATGGATGGCTAAATATGAACATTGGAATGATGGGGAAATTGCAAAAGAAATACAATCGTGGAAAAAACCTCCAACGATTTCTGTTATTACTCCAGTACACAATACCGATCCACTGTGGCTGAATGCCACTATTGAATCTGTCATTCAGCAATCCTACCCGCACTGGCAACTTTGTCTGTATGATGATGCTTCTACAAGACGAGGCACCATTGAGACTCTGAAAAAATGGCAAAAGAAAGATTCACGCATTTCCGTTACGTTTGGAAAAACACATTTGCATATTGCTGGCGCTTCCAATGAGGCGTCAAAGCAAGCGAGCGGAACGTACATCGCTCTTCTCGACCATGATGATACCTTGGCTCGTCATGCATTCTATGAAGTTGTAAAAACGATACAGGGCTATCCTGCGGCCGACTTCATCTACTCCGATGAAGATAAAATTGATACGAATGAGAATCGTCATACTCCATTTTTTAAACCCGATTGGTCTCCGGAGCTGATCTTATCGATGATGTATACAGGTCATTTAGGTGTCTATCGTAAGGAGGTCATTGATGCGGTTGGAGGATTTCGTTCTGGGTTTGAAGGTTCACAAGACTATGATTTGGTATTACGTGTGATTGAACGTATTCCAGAAGATCATATTGTTCATATTCCAAAAATACTCTATCACTGGCGTCAGATACTTGGATCCACTTCAGCTACCAGTACAGCGCATACGAAAGCGTATGCCCAGGATCACGCAAAGAGAGCATTACAAGAATACCTTGGGCGCAATCATTTCGATGCTCAGGTCGAGGATGGTTTCACCAATGGTCGATTCCGTGTCCGTTGGAATGTGCCGAGCTATCCTCGTGTCTCTGTCATTATTCCGTTCCGTGACAAACCTGAACTCTTAAAGATGTGCGTTGAAAGTTTGCTGAATACTACAACCTATCCAAATCTGGATATTATGCTATTGGATAATCAGAGCCAAGAAAAAGAAACGCGGGATCTGCTTGCCGAGTATGCACGGAAAAAAAACATCCGTGTATTGCAGTATAACAAATCGTTCAACTTTGCATCCATCAACAATTATGCGGTGAAGCATGCAAAAGGAGAATATATTTTACTGCTGAATAATGACACGCAGGCAATTCATCCTGATTGGTTAACCGCCATGATGGAATATGCACAGCGCCCGGGCGTTGGTATTGTCGGAGCAAAACTCCTTTATCCGAACAAGACCGTTCAACATGCGGGGATTGTATTAGGGGTGGGGGGTATTGCTGGACATGCCTTCAAATATCTTCCTTCAGACAGTGAAGGTTATTTTGCGCAACTCAAGGTGGTGCGTAATTGTAGTGGTGTGACCGCTGCATGCTTGCTCATGAGGAAATCTCTCTATGAACAAGTCAATGGACTGAATGAAGAAAAATTAGCGGCGTCGTTTAATGATGTCGATCTCTGCCTTAAGGTACGAGCATTGGGATATCGTATTGTTATCACTCCCTATGCTGAACTTTTTCATTTTGAATCGGTTAGCCGTGGCAATGAAGAAGAAACGCAGTTTACTCATCCTGCGCGATATAAGCAGTTGATGTCCGAACGGAAATACATGTATGATACATGGGGTCATCTCTTACAGCACGACCCATACTATAATCCGAATTTGACGCTGACAGCAGAAGATTACGGTATAAAGACCTCGTAGAGGATCATTTTACCATATTCTCCACTGGGGTTGTCCTTTATTCCACATGAGGTTCAAATCCTCATAATCCTTATATGTATCCATGCAGTGCCAGAATCCATCGTGCTTATAGAGTACCAGTTGTTGTCGATCAACAAGACGTTGGAATGTTTCTTCGATCATTTCCCCTTCACGCAATTCTTGCAAAAAGCTGCGTTCAAACAGCATATATCCACCATTCACATAATCATGCAATTGTGGCTTTTGTTGAAAAGAGGTGATATGTTGATTCTCGTCGATACTCACGAGTCCATATTTTGATGTCGGGTGCACACCAGTAAGGGTTCCTTGTACTTTCTGCTGTGTATGAAATGCAATGAGCTGTTGAATATCAATATTCCCAACTCCGTCACCATAGGTGACCATAAAGCGATCCTCGGGGATATATTTTTGGACCATTTTTAAACGTTCCCCCGTGGGGGTATCTTCACCAGTATCAGCAAAGACGATATCAAAGTCGTTGTCATTATATTCTGTGAGTCGTTCAGCGACTTCTCCATCGCGCATTCTAAAGTCGGACGCCCAGAGTTTATGCTGCAAAAAATAACTTTTGATAGAGTTCCCCTTATACCCTAAACAGAGGATAAATTTATGAAACCCCTGTGCTGAATAAATCTTCATGATATGCCACAAAATGGGTCGTCCACCGATCGTCACCATCGGCTTTGGCTTAAATTCTGTTTCTTCCCGTAAGCGGGTGCCTCTTCCACCGCAGAAGATGACGACTGGCATTGATTGTGGATTCGTTTCTGTAGGCATAGTCAATACGTGGAATAGCGTAAGCTAGTGTAACAGATCTTCTTTGAAAGTCAATACGATATTGGCTGTTCACTTGTGCTGTAAATATTCTATATACGCTTGCACCCCCTCCTTCCATGTTGGTAATGTCACTCCAAGGGCTTTGGCCTTTGTATTTTCTAAAGCAGAGAATAAGGGGCGCTTCATCGTTCCGTTCGTACCTCCACGGTCGACGGGAATAACCTCCAATTTTTTTCCGGCGAATTTGACAATCTCTTGGGCAAATTCAGCCCAAGAACAATACCCGCTGTTCGCTAAATGGTACACGCCGCCTGTAGGTTGCTTGTGTAATAACGCAAGCGTCGCATCAGCCAAATGACCGGCAAATGTCGGATTCACAATTTGCTCACTACTAACCTCTATCGCTGATTTTGTTTCGGCTTCTCCCAAGATATATAAGACAAAATTTCCTTTCTTCGAAGAACTACCGGTTTTCCCTCCATAGACTCCACATGTCCGAATCACGATACTGCTTTTATTCATATTCCGAGCCGCTATCTCACCAGCTAATTTGGATAATCCATACATCTGCAAGGGATGAGTGACATCGGTTTCAACATACGGCGTACCTTTTGTTCCATCAAAGACATAATCAGTTGTATAGGTGATAAACTGTACATCGCGCTCTTTACACTTTAATGCCATCTGTGCAACGGCAACAGTGTTCGTTAAAAAGGCCGCATCGGCATGCGTTTCACAATCGAGGACGACATGATATGCTGACGTGTTGATCAACACATCGGGGTGGACGCGTTCGAAGACATCATCGACCTGTTCTGGTTGCGTCACATCCAGCTCACCACGTGTGGTTCCAATCGCGTCAATACCCAGCTCTGATGCTCGTCTCATCAGCTCTTGCCCCAATTGTCCGCTACCGCCAGTCACGAGAATTTTCATAGATTACCGTGAAGAATCAATCAACGGCCACTGCAAGTCTTTCTCGACCAAGAACGGATCAGGCAATGGCCATGCGATGTTCAAGAGCGGATCATTATAGAGAACCCCCCTCGCGTGTTCTGGAGAATAAAACTCTGACATCAGGTATTGCAACTCAGTGTCCGGTTCCAAAGTCTGAAATCCATGCGCAAAACCCTCTGGAATGTAAAATATCTTTTTATTGTCCGCGCTCAGCTCAAGACCGACCCATTTCCCATAGGTGGGTGAAGAAGGACGGACATCTACGGCCACATCAAAGACACGACCGCGCAGAGCGGTCACCATCTTCGCTTCCGCTTTGGGAGCTTGCTGAAAATGCATACCTCGAATCGTACCTTTTGCACGCGTCAACGATCGATTCATCTGCCGGATCGTGAATTCAATACCGACTGCCGCCAATTCTTGCTGACAAAAAGAGCGCGCAAAATATCCGCGCTCGTCCTCCCGCAACTCGAGCTCAATGCAATACAGATCAGGAATGTCTAACGGCGTGATCTTCATGCTGCGCGCTGTTCAGCGGTTAAGAATTCTTTGTACCAAGCATACGACTCCTCCAATCCTTGATAGATGGTGTACTGTGGTTTCCAGTGGAGTATGGTGCGTGCCTTCTCACAGTTCAAATATTGCGCTGGAATTTCATTCCTATTGATGCCAAGGATCTCGGGTTCAATATCCATACAATCAGCAATCTTGCGCATCATTTCCACGAGTTCCAACACGGTGTATTTTTCCTCCGTGCCAAAATTGAACGCCTGGCCAACAACCTCAGGACGATGTATGTTCTCTGCCAACGAAATATACGCGCTCACCACATCTTTAATAAAGAAGTAATCTCGGATGAGCGTGCCATCGCTGCGTAACACAGGGCGCTCTTTATTCAAAAGCCAGCGGAACGTTCCAGGCACAATACGACTCCAATTCAAATCACCGGGGCCGAAAAAGTTGCCACAACGAGAAATCGTTATCGGTAATTGATACGTATGATAATACGATTGCGCCAGCAAATCGGTTGCCGTCTTCGACAAATCATACGGATTTTTGCCGGCGAGCGGTTGATCTTCCCGATACGGGAGACGATCCGAATCGCCATACGCTTTATCAGAGGATGCTACCACGACGCCTTCGAGCATTGTATGCGAAAGAGTTAAGCGAGCTGCTTCGAGCACATTCCACGTGCCTGTCATGTTCGATTCAAATGTTGAACGTGGAGATCGATTGGCCGTTCCTACAAGTGGCTGCGCTGCTACATGAAAACACATGTGAATCTCATATTCATTCAAGACGCGCTCCATCAAATACCCGTCTCGTACATCTCCATGGATCGTGGTGATTTTTTGATCGATCCCTTGTTGAACAAAATACGCATTTGGCACATCATCACGTATCAAACCAATCACATTTGCACCATGGGATGCTAGTGCCTCACTTAAATGACTTCCTAAAAAACCGGAGGCACCGGTAATAAACACATTCTTTTTCTTCCAATCGTATGTCATAATTTATAATCGGATTTGATAATTGGTATCTTGTAACGTGAGATGCGGATTATAATATGGATCCCGTTGGATGACCTTCGCCCAGCGTGTACGTAATAATTTTTCCTCTGGACGCTCGGTTTTTCCCGCGCGACTGCCGAGCGAGATTGATTCGTAGTGAATCAATTCTGCGTAGGGCGTAAACACCACGCGGTATCCTTTTGCACGAACCCGTAGATTATAATCGACGTCATTATAGTCAATCGCGAACTGTTCGTCAAAGCCACCCAGATTCTCAAACAAAGCCCGTTTTGTTAGGCAGCACGCACCTGTGACCACTGAATAATTCCGAATCACCTTTGCGCTCGAAAAGTAGCCGGGTTCGTCTTTCGGTCGTTTGACAAACACGTGGCTCGCCCCGCCGCCAATTCCCATCACCACACCCACATGTTGCAAGAGACCGTTTGGGTAATACAACTTTGCACCCACAACGCCAATATCCGGCAGCTGCGCATATTCCAACATCGCTGTCATCCACTCGGGCGTGAGCACTTCAATGTCATCATTCAAGATCAGGAGATACTCCCCAGTAGCATGCTTCGCAATAAAGTTCAGTTTGTTGGCGAAATTGAATGGCTCGTGATATACATAATGTAAGATGATGTAGCGGCCAGTCTCCTTTGCTCGTTTTTCAATAAAGTCTTGTGTCTCCTGTGTCAGGTTCCCGTTATGCGCGACGATAATCTCGTAATTCGTGTAGGTCGTTTTCTCTTCGATACTCTTCAAACAATTGACGAGCAAATTGATCATGCGACCATCCTCAGTTGTGACAATCTTTCCATTTGTGGGAATCAAAATGCTCACTTTCGGATTATCTTGGATCGCATAGCGAATGCGGTGATAGGTCGTGTTCGGATCAAGCTCAACCTCCGCATTCAATGTATTGCGTTGCACATAGTCTCGTAAAGCACGTGTTGCTGGCGCATCGGACATATCTTTTTCTTGGAGCGCAGTCGCAGTCGAGCCGGGAATCTTGCGCCAGTGATATAAAATTTCAGGAATATGATAAATGTGTTTCGTCTGATCAATAATGCGCAGTACCAAATCATAATCCTGTGCCTTATCATAGGAAGAACGGAATCCGCCCACTTTTCGAACCAACGATGTACGGTACACCCCAAAATGACACGTATACATACACGACAGGAAATATTCTGGTGACCAGTCCGGTTTAAAGAACGGATCAGAAGGCGTGCCATCCAATCCTAACTTATCTTCATCACTATACATAAAATCAGCTTCCGGATGTTCATTCAACAATTTGGCATTTTCATAGAGTGCATCTGGTGTGAGCTCGTCATCATGATCCAAGAGTCCAATAAATTCTCCGGTTGCCATCTCGAGCGCCTGATTGGTTGCTGCAGAGATCCCGCCGTTCTTCGGACTGAACTTCACCGTAATGCGCATGTCGAGTCCAGCCACTTTTTTCAACGCCTCCACGGTTTCTGGCCTGGATGAGCCATCATCAACGACACACATCTCCCAATTTTGGTAATACTGCCTTATCATTGAATCCACGCATGCAAACAGCAATTTTGGGGCGACATTATAGACCGGTGTCAAAATGCTCAACCGCGGTTGATAGGGGAATGCCTGACATTCTTTTTTCATGCTCGCAATGTCCTGGTGTGTCAAGCTCTGTTTTTTTTGCCACAGGATATATGGATCGATCGTATGTGGAGGTGTCTGCAGAGCGCGAGTAGCTTCTTGGAATACCCCTCTCACACCACCTGCTCGTAGGTGTCGGCGCGCCTTATGAGTGAACGATGGAAGAGAAAGACGCTGGACGATACGGGGACCCCCCCAAACTGCCCATGCATATACACTTGGCTGTTGTTCCGGCACTTGTGTACTCATTCGTACTTCAACAACTTCACCTGCGAACTGAAATAAAGGAAGAACGAATCGAGTCCAAGTACGAAATTTTTCATCGGTACGAATATCGCTCAGAAGAATATGGTGTTCAAGGAGTGGCTTGTGCGGCGATGTGACTGATGTTACCTGGACACGAAAGAGAACTCCTCCTTCATTTTTTTCCCAGACTTCCGGAAGAAGAGCAATAGAAGATTCAAATCGTGCATGATGAGACACCTTCACGGTGAAGCATGCTTGTGCATTTGGATGCATAAATAAAGCCACCTCAGCTTGGCCGTGAATGACCACACGATCTATCCATCGAATGGAGTCGGAAGATGGTTTCTGCTCAATACGCATCTCTTTCGCTCCAAGTGGTTCTTCGTGGAACAGGAGTCGTTGATAGACATTGTGTATGGCTGACATGCGCTTCACTTTTGATGAATCAAATGGACTATTTGCAATATAATAGAGGATAGCATATTCCCATCACTAGGGGCAAACACCTCCCTCCAAAAGACCCGGAATACTTGAGTATTTAGGAGGAGTCTGATAGAATACGACAGCAAGAATAATAATTTTTCTCCAATGAATACCACCTCTTCAGAGCGCATGAACATATCGCAATGCCGCGCCTGTGACAGCACAAATCTCGTCCTCTATCTTCCCCTGGGCGATCAGGCATTAGCCAATAGATTCTTGAGACCCGAAGACGTTAACCAACCAGAACCAAAGTTCCCATTGGAAGTATTCTATTGTGGTGATTGCTTCCATTCCCAGTTGGGATACACGGTACCTCCGGAAGTCATGTTCCGCGAATATTTGTATGTGTCTTCCACATCCGACGCAATTCCTGTTCATTTTGCCGAATACGCAAAAGAAATGTATGAGCGTTTTATGCAACCCGGTGATATGGTAGTGGAAATCGCAAGCAACGATGGCTGTTTATTGAAAGGGTTTAGACCATATGATGTCAAAATATTGGGTGTAGAACCAGCGTTGAATATCGCAAAGATTGCGCGAGAGCAAGGTATTGAAACGGTTTCTGAATTTTTCACGAAAGAATTAGTTCATAATACGCTCATTCCAAAGTATGGGCATGCAAAAGCGGTGATTTCAAACAACGTTTTTGCGCATGTGAACAACATTGCTGACTTTACTGATGCCGGTCGCGAATTGTTGGCAGACGATGGCGTATGGGCGATTGAGTCACCGCACATTCTGACGATGTTGAAAAATAATGAATTCGATACCGTTTACCACGAACATATTTCGTATTTATCACTGTACGCGCTTACCCCATTTTTTAAGCGTCATGGATTGAATATGTTTGATGTCAAGCCAACAGCTGTGCATGGTGGCTCCAATCGTATGTATCTCTGCAAAGACCTGAACAAACCAATGTCTGAAGGTTTACACAAGCTTTTACAAGAAGAAATTGACTACGGTATCAACAAGCCAGAAACGTATACAGTGTTCCATCAACGCGTAGAAAAGGTAAAGGAAAGCTTGATGAAATTATTGAGAGATCTCAAAGCGCAAGGCAAAACGATCTGTGGGTATGGCGCATCCGCAAAAGGACAAACGTTAGTTCAATACTTTGGAATTGGTACAGATATCTTGGAATACATTGCAGATAAATCTCCACTCAAACAAGATCGCCTTTCCCCTGGCATGCATATTCCTGTCGTTTCCCCTGACAAGATTAAGAGGAGTCCAACCGATTATATGTTGTTATTGGCATGGAATTTTGGCGATGAGATCATGCGCCAACAAGAAGAATACAAAAATCGCGGAGGAAAATTCATTCTTCCTATTCCGAATCCTCGGATTATTGAGTAGCAGATGGGTTGATACCCCTTTATGGCGAAGCCTGCCACGCAACATCAAACAATGTGGCTGTTGAACGCGCGCACGATTCGATCTGGTCAATAAACTGATTGCCGCCATAGTAGCGTTTGCCCGGGTATCCTTCGGAATACTTATTGGTTCCTATCGAACCAAGCGCTTCGAGCACGGCGCGCGACACAATATTCTCGGACGGAATCATCTCTAACACATTGCGCTGCCGTTCAAGTTCGCTCTGGAGCATCGCCGCAAGATCGGCGTCGGTCTGGTGGAGAGTGTTCATAGGTAAAAGTGAAGAGTAAAAAACCAATACAGCTCTGGCGCGTGCGCCTCCGAGCTTCGATCAATGGTGAATGGCTGTTAGATCATGATGAGAGTATATCACGGCCGAGGAGACGAGAGCAAGCCAGTTGGCTATTTTGGCTTTGCCCCCTGCCATGCAAGATCGAACAATGTTGCTGCTGAATGAGCAATGGATTCGGAATAGATCACGACAATGAACGTAGGATCAAAAGAGGTAATGCCGAGCATATTATCGACGATTGCAAAATCCATGTCCATCTGCATATCGGTTGGCAAGAACCGAATCTTTTGGCCAAAAGGTCGAAGTTTCGGTTGACATTTTAGGCATCTAAAGTTATAGTGAGAATGTTCTTGTCTTTTTGAATATGAACCAATCGTCGACCCTTTTGAACAAACTCAATAGCCTTGAGCGTGAATTACAGAAATTAAAGGTTTCGTTCTACTTGTCATTGCCAAAAAAGCAACGTTCAACATCAGCCTATGCTGAGCGTGCGCTTTTAGAATCTGCAAAATCCGTCCGTGAAAAAATCTGGAAATCCAAATATGCAAAAAAAATTGCGCGTCTTTCTTGATACGAGCGCAATTCTTGCCGGATTAAACTCTCCAAGCGGAGGCGCTGGGGTTGTTTTGTCTTTGGTTTCTTCATCGAAGATCGTTGGAGTGATCTCTCCTCAAATCATCGAAGAAGGCGAGCATGTCGTCGGTCTGAAGTTTCCTCAACTGTACCTTGCGTGGACATCTTTTCTTTTGTTGCAGCTGGAGGTGACTCCGACTCCATCGCTCACACAAGTGCGTCGAGCATATACTCTTCTCCCCACGAGCGATGCTCCGATTTTGGCTAGTGCGATCCAGGCAAAACCTGATGCTCTTGTCACATGGAACACACGAGACTTTCTTCGTCCGCACGTTGTTGAGTCCGTGAAATTTCCAATCTTTCGACCTGGCGATTTTCTTCAGCTCGCACGCGAGAAACGCATCCTCTCCTCTTAGAGCGTTTTGACCATGTACTCGTTTTCGAGTGAGTAGCCGAGTTTGCGGTAGTATTCGCGCACGCCGACGCCGGAGATGACGGCGAGCTTTGTGAAGCCCGCTTCCCGAGCGCGGCGCTCCGCTTCGGCGATCAAGCGTTTGCCAAAACCGGTGTGCTGGATAGGCGAGGATGCGGGTGCCACCGCGGGCACCCTGCCCTGCCTGCCGGCAGGCAGGCACCCGCTCCACGCTTCGCAGCTTCGGGGGGGTGGCATCCTTCCCGCAGCAGCACCCGCACCCTCCACTCCAGCACTTACTGGCTGGAGTTCGCCGTAGGTGTGCACCTCACGGATGAGGGCGGCGTCTTGCAAAGAGGGGATGAAGTGTTTTGTGCCGCCGAGTGCGTAGGAGTGAAACCGCAGCCGTAAGAACGCATAGAGCACACTGCGGTCGGGTGATTCAAAGCTCAAGAAAATCTCTTTGCCACCCGACGCGTCGTATTCGCGCACCACAAGCTCGGCGTTTTGTAAATCCACAGTTCGTCCACGCGCTTCACGGCAACGCAAACACACGCAC
>JACPGL010000035.1 GCA_016182525.1 Candidatus Kerfeldbacteria bacterium
CTTCGACAAGCTCAGGATGACAGTGCGGGACGAGCGAGCGCGAGGAAAAGCGCGGCCGGCTCGGAGGGCCGGCCGACGCGGCCCGAAGCAGCGCCTTTGCGGGTGATTGAAGCGGGCGAGCGATTCTGGTGCCGCGTGAAAGATGTGTTCAGCTTTTCACTATGAGGGGAAGCCCCGCTACATCATCTTCCGGCGGATGAAGGCTGGGATTTCCAAGTCATCCTCTTCCTTCTGTTCAAGACTCTCTGCCGGTGAGCTCATCACGCGCGCACGCGGTTGCGGCTGCTCATCCCGTTCTTCGCGCATCGCGACCCGCGATGCGCCAAGCGGCCGTTCAACGCGCGAGAAAAACGGAACCGGCTCTTCAATCATCTTCTTTCCAGCGGCTTTTCGCTTGAGATGTTCGCCAAATCCTGTGGCGATAACGGTAATACGAACCTCATCTTTCATGTCTTCATCAATCACCGAGCCGAAAATGACGCGTGCATTCGGATCGGCGGACTCGGTAATGGCCTGTGCCGCTTCACTCACTTCATACATGCCGAGATTCGGGCCGCCAGTCACGGTAAAGAGAATGCCTTTTGCGCCTTCGATCGATACCTCTAAAAGCGGGCTGTCGATCGCTGCTTTTGCCGCATCAATGGCTCGATTTTCACCGGTCGCTGTGCCAATACCCATAAGGGCGGAACCCGTATTCTCCATGATTGCTTTGATGTCGGCGAAGTCCACGTTGATCAAGCCCGGTACGGTGATGAGATCAGAAATGCCCTGCACACCTTGCCGCAACACATCATCGACAATAGCGAATGAATCCAAGAGCGACGTTTTTTTATCAATAATCTGCAAGATGCGATCATTCGGGATGGTGATGATGGCGTCCACGCGTTCGGCAAGATCGCGATACCCTTGTTCCGCAATGGCTCGACGCTGTTCACCTTCAAACGAAAACGGCCGCGTGACCACGGCAACGGTGAGTGCTCCTGCGCTTTTTGCAAGATCGGCGATAATCGGAGACGCGCCTGTTCCTGTTCCGCCGCCAAGTCCGCACGTGATAAAAATCATGTCTGAGTCTTTGAGCATCTCTTGCAGCTCTTCTTGATTTTCTTCAGCGGCTTTTAAACCGAGTTCTGGATCCATCCCAGCGCCTAACCCACGCGTCGTGGATTTGCCAATGTGGATCTTCTCCGCCGCCGCCGAATGGTGAAGCGCCTGTGCATCTGTATTGACAGCAATAAAATCGACGCCTTTAATTTTTGAGACGATCATGCGATTGATGGCTGATCCTCCTGAACCACCAACTCCCACCACTTTTATTTTTGCGAACGTTTCGATATCAGGTTTGACTTCTGCCATAAGGATGGTTCGAGTAAATGATGTGTTCACGAATCTTTTGTCAGATCACCTACCCGTAAGTGTACAATTTTTGTCAATTCTCTGCAACCCATTCTGAACACATAAAGTGCTCAAGTTGTCCACTGGATGTGAATAACATTCGGTTTCGAAACTCAGACAGGAACAAAAATCGCCAAGATTGGCGATATTTTCGACCATTTTTGTTTTCGGCAAACGCTATGGCATGAGCGATCGAACCCACTTTTTCATGCGATCGGTCACTTCGATCACCGATGAAAGGCTCTGCATATGCCGCGCGCCTTCGCCGCTCGATGCTGTTCCCCATTGGACAAGCCCAACCGCCGTGGTGAATGCCGGGTCGTTCACTTTATCAATTGCCGTGATCAGATCGCGCGGATACCCGACTGCGGCCGGGAGTTTGAAGCAGCGTTTCGCGCACTCCACAATGCCTTTAAGTTTCGCTCCGCCGCCGGAAAGCACAACCCCAGCGGGCAAGAGTCCGCTTCGCTCGATCTTCTCCAGTTCTTTGTCAACGAGTTTGAAAATCTCTTCCACGCGCGCTTCAATGATCTCGGCAACGTGTCGCTCGCCGATCCGGCTCTCATCATCGGCTCCAAGCTCTTTCAAATCAATTTCATCGCGCTTGGTGAAATCATCAGGAATGCACGATCCGTGTTCGAGCTTGATTCTCTCTGCCACGTCAATAGAGGTACGCAACCCAATCGCAATATCGTTGGTGATGTGGCCGGCGCCCACCGGCAAAATCGCCGTGTGAATCACGTCGCCTTCTTCAAACACCATCACCGATGTTGTCGCGCCACCAATGTTCACATGCGCGACACCCAAGTCTTTTTGCCGGTTCGTTAACGCGCTTTCGGACGAAGCCAAAATCCCGAGCACAAGATCATCAATATCCACCGACGTGCGGTAGATGCACTTGGTCATGTTCTTCATTTGGGACGAGAGACCTTGAATAATTTGGGCGTCAACCTCCAAACGGATGCCGGTCATACCCAAAGGATCCTTAATCCCGCTCTGGTTATCCACAGCAAAATTCCGCGGAATCACGTGCAAAATCTCGTAATTTTGAGGAGTGGCAACGGTGCGGGCCGCTTCGATGGCTCGCGCAACGTCATCCTCCCGAATCTCGCCATCGGCTTTCGATACGGCAACGACTCCGTGGCTATCTTGCGAAAAAATGTGCGAACCGGAAATGCCCACAAACACGTGTTCAATGGGAATCCCGGTCATCCGCTCTGCTTTTTCAAGCGCGCCCGAAATACTCGACACCGCGTCCTCTAAGCTGTTCACCACACCCTTGCTGATTCCTTCCGATGGGTGCTCTCCAAGACCAAGAATATGAACCTTCTCGTCATTCGGATTCCGCTGACCGACGACCACGCGAATGGTCGTCGAGCCGATATCTAAACCTGTGATGATGTCATCTTTTGCCATAGCTCCATCTATTATACCCAAAGGTGGCCAATCTGTCTATTCAAGAATCTCGCGAACATAGGGGAAAAAAATAAGCGCGCCGACGACGAGCGCCGCCACCGATGAGATGAGCACAGCCGCAGCCATCAGATCCTTAATCACTTCCACATAATGGTTGAGGCGCGGCTTGACAAGATCAGTAATCTTCTCAAAAACAGTGTTGACGATCTCCAGAACCAAGACCGACGCAATGACAAGAATAAGAATAACCGCTTCCCACAACTCCACTTGAAAAATCAGCGCAAGAAGGATGACGACAGCCGCTGCAAATGTGTGAACGCGAAAATTCTGCTCATGCGTGTAGGTATACTTCATCCCCTTCACCGCAAAATCGAGACTCTTGAAAAATGATCCTGGTCGAAAAAAAATCATGGCGTGTGATCAAGAATACGTTGAGTGAGTGTCTCCATCTGTGCTCGCGCGCGTGCCGAACCATGATCGTATCCCAAAAGATGCAGGAGGCTGTGCACAATCATGGCGTTTACGTGTTGGGCGGGCGTTCGATGGAACAGGCGAGCCCTTCGTTCGAGAAGCGGAAGATACACGAGAATATCGCCGATCGAAACAGAAGGAACAGCCTTGGCTTCAGCGCGAATACTCCCTCGGACAGTACGACCCTGAAATTGAGGAAATGACAATACATCCGTGACCGAATCTTTTTGACGCCGTGCAGCATTCACCGTTCGCATGCGTCGTGCACCCACGACTCGAACCGACACTTCAGTGTTCGACGGCAAATTCATAAAACGTGCAGCGCGCGTGAGCAGCCGAATGATCCGGCGACGCGGAATTTCGCCCCTCACACTCTGTGAAAGAAGAACGGTCATACTCCTGCGTCTTTCTCCTTGACCGCAAAACTCTGGATCATCATTTCGAACGTTGCCCGAAAACTCGCTTCTTTTCGAAGGCCGACGTTATACGAAATGGTATAAATGGAATCACCGACCCCGATATACACATTCAATCCATCAAGACTGACCACCGCTTTATATCCATCGACGATGCGAGTGACAAGATCGCTCTCTTCGGTTCCCGACGATTCGACGAGAAACCAATCCGTAATCGTAAGTCCTGAAGGGTTTTCTTCAACCAATACTTCAATAAATTCACTTGTGGCGGATGTAAAAATCACTTCGGATTCAGAATCGTCTGTTGAGCTCGCGGGCCATGCTGACGGATAGAGAAGAGAATAGGAATAAACCGAATTCGTATAGGTTTTCGCAAGATTTGTTTTTTCAAGCGTTCCCGATCCGTTCGGGGAATACCCATTCTCAATCTCCTCGCCATCGAGGAACCCATCGTTATCTGAATCCGGAAGCTTCTCCCCGGTTTGATAGAGATCTTCTTCAGTGTCAGTAAGACCATCTTTATCACTATCTTTCGCATCCGGTACAGTTGCGTTGGTATTGAGATTCCCATTCACATTTTCATTCGTGTTTCTATTCGTGTTCGTATTCATGTTCGCGTTTCCATTCCCACTGACATTCGTGTTCGTATTCGCGTTGGAATTCGTATTGCTGTTTTCGTTTTTCACCGCGTTCGTATTTGACGTCGTATTTGTATTCGCGTTCACATTGACATTCACACTCGCATTTGTATTGACGTTCGTATTCGCGTTGGAGTTGGTGTTACTATTTTGCGGGACGATCGGCTCCGGAGGCGTATTCAAGGAACGATTCAAAAGAAGAACGGCAACGGCAAAGGAGACGATAAGTACAAAAAAGACAATGAGAAGAATGAGAAACACGGGTTTCTTCTTTTTCGGCTTGCTCATCGATCGCTGGTCGGACGTAAAAAACTTTTCCGGCATGACGTGCACGTCACCAACTGTTCGTCGGGCAGGCGGTTTCTCTTTTTCGGATGGAGTTTGCGCTTTGGGGTTTTCGAAGGTCATGAACAAACGATTAGCTATTCACGTTCGTGTTCGTATTCGAGTTCAACACATCTCCAATGTCACGCAATTTCCCAGACCCGTTCGGGTTATACTTGGCGTCGACCTCAACACCATCAAGATACGAGTCGCCATCAGTATCAGGGTTAAGCGGATCGGTTTTGTAGACTCGAACTTCTTCGAGATCAAACAATCCATCGGAATCCGAATCCACACTCTCTGGATCAGTGCCAAGGGTCTTTTCCTCGGCATCCGTTAATCCATCGCCATCGGTATCTGTTATCGGCGTGCTATTGACATTCGTATTCACATTCACGTTCGCGTTAGTGTTTGTGTTCAAATTTGTGTTGACCGTTCGATTCGTATTCACTGTTGTATTCGTATTCGTCGTCGTATTTGTGTTAGTAATCGTGTCCGTTTTGAGTGTCATCCATAACACTATCCCACCGACGACAAGCACAAGAAGCACGACGACGATGATCACGGTGATGAGAATCGCTTTTTTTGAATTTCCCGCGTCGCGGAACCCTGCGGCCTTGAGAGGATCGTCAACATCAGGCCCCAACGGAACATTCGGAGTTGCGGCTTTTGGCGGTACAACGGGCTTCTCAGGGCTCGTTGGCCGCATCGCCGGTTCAGGAGCAGCCGTTGGATCTGCTGTATTCGGCGTAGGATCGATATCGGCGAAGATATCTTCTGCCGCAGACTTTGCAGGAGCTTTTGGGAAATCACCACCGCCTTGTGGAGTTGGCGGAGGAGGAGGACTCATTGGATCTGGCATATGGAGAATGTTAAATGTGAAAAGTTGAAAATAATTTTCTTAATCAGGACGAACCCCATGCAACCAATTGCCACCAGTATCACCAAGATAGCTGTTATTGAAGCACCCGCAGCTCGCGCTTGTGTTAAATGGGTCTTCGCTACACGGATTCAAACGTGCACCTCGATTGGTCGCCCACGAATGCAGGCCCTCATATTCAAACCGCGAATACAATTCTCCCGTTTCACCCTCATCAGGCGTCATGAATTGATAGATCAACGATTCGCTTGGACAGCGATAAAACTTACTTGTCGCATCCCAACAGGTGGATTGTTCATACGGAGGCGCAGGGCAGGATGAAATCGGCGCGAACTCATTCACCGGATCGTTCGGCAGGGCTGTGCCAAGTGCATTGGCAAGCGATGTCCAGGATCTGGACCACCGGTTGTTTGTGATCCCTTTTACAAAACTCCCTGCCCCACCAGGCTCGTTTTCGCCCGAACCCACGGCCGGATACTGATCGTTCTCATCATGATAGGCAGTCATGAGATCAATAATCTCCTGCTGATCGGCATAGCGCCACGTGTCGCGGGTGATACACTCTTTATTCGAATCCGGCGCCTCCACACACACTCCGTTCATATCCGAATGAGACAAGAAGTGCACATTTTCAAGAAGCTGATTGAAGATGTTTACCGCCTGCGCGCCGGCAAAGAGATCGAGCGTGAACACATAGATGTTTGTGTAAAGTCCTGCCCCGGTATAGTTTGCGCCGGCAATGTACACCGTGTTATTCACCCGCACCGCTTCAAAACCATCAACGGTGAGCGATTGAATCGGCGCGGTTTCCCCTGGGAACTTTTTGGCAAACCATTTTGCAGGGTCGAGGTGATTTTCATTTTCCATCACACGCACGACAATCGGCTCAAGAGTGTCCTCGACCGGGAAGAAAATTTCCCGCATGATGTCGTCGCTTCCATCGCCAGGCGTGACCGTAAAATTTTGATCGCTCACTTCGTTGGTGTACGGGTCTTCAGGAAGGAGCGTTGGCAAATCGCCATCGCGACAGTACCACATATCAAAATACTGATTGCTGGCGTGCTCCCAATCTTGATACCGATACGGGAACGGAGATGGCCATGGCTGGCTGCAGGATGACGACTCCACGCTGAATATGGCCTGCGCATTTTTGTCGCCCGCTGTACCGGTTATGGACATACGATCTTCGGCATCCGGGCTTGTCGAACTGTCGGCTGTTGCGAGCACATCACAGCGAGATTGATCAGTGCACGTCGCGCGAAGCGCAATGTTCGCCGCACCGCCGGGATTTGTCGGGTCAACCCAACCTTGCGTTCCCGTAATCATATGATCATTCTTTTCGTAGATCGTGCTTCGATAGAAGTGCTGATTGCCGGCACGCCCCCCATCCACATCGCCTGCACATTGATCTTGCTGACACGTAAAGAGGTCGCGCGTTGTCTGTACCCAATACATATCGTCTTCAGAAATTTCGGTGACGACGTGATCGGCTGCGCAATAGGTATTATCGGTCGAAAACCAGTAATTTTCGGTTTCACCAAGCGGGGTTCCATAGAGTGACTCAACGCTCTGGTCAATCGTCACATAATACTTTGCATACTGGAGAGACGGGTTGTCGGCATGCGGATCAATTTCAATCGTTGTTGCATTGACCTGAGAAAGTTTTGCCTCTGATGAACACATTGCGGCATTTGCATCTTTTCCGCGGAAAAGGCCGGTGATGCGCGAGGCAATGGATCCAAACCATGAGTCAGTGTCTTGGTGTGCGAGCAAATCACAATCCTGACGGCCATGCGGCTGCCAGTTCACGGTGACCTTGCCGTCAAATGATGCAAAATCAATAGGCTGGTTAAATTCAACCGTGACCACGCGGTTGCGGCAGATGTGCTCTTCATTTGCAGCCGGATCACGAGTGAGAACGGCAAAATCTATTGCCTCGCATCGGCATGTTTGATTGCACGTTAAACCGAGATTACAGGCACTCGGATTCGGATCGCATTGGTTCTCCTTTTTCGAACACCAGTCCCCCTCGCCTCCGCTTGTAATATCAGCGGTAACAATAAAATCCGTGCTTTTTTCTTGACCGCCGGATGTGCCTGAAACCGGAATAACTTCCACTCCCGACGTTTCGGTGCCGCTATCAGACGTGCCGACTGCGTAGCATGATTCAATCCCTATACATGACCCACCTGTCAGCACAACCATGTTCGGATCATCATCATCACTCCATTTGTGATCGCCGACAAGGAGGTGTCCATCGCCGTCATAGAGTCGGCTTTGATAGTTGTGTTGATTGCCCGCGAGATTCCCGTCTCGATCGTCGTCACAGTTATTGTGATTGCAGCTAAATCCGTCGCTCGTGTCCGGCGTATACAGAATTCCGTTTGACACAAGCGTTTCCACGCGATCGATCGCTGCAAAGACTCCACTCACCGAAAAGCCGTATTGATCCGGCGTACCAAGCTCCACGCCGCTTGCGGATGCGACCGTTGATCCGATCACCACTTCGTATTCACCTTCCAAAAGGTATGGATCAGTATGAGGATCAAAGACAACGCGCCCGCCAGTAAGATCGCGGAATGTTAACTGATCGGCAAGACACGGAAGCGAGCCACCTTGAGCCGGAATGCCACCAGGGCATCCTGCTTCTACCGGATCGTAATACATTTGAACAGATGTTGGTGTAAATGTGGTGATATCCACGGGCTGGTTAAACGTCACAGTGACTGCACGATTTCGTGCAACATCAGTTTCGTTCGGTTCGGGATCACGGGTCACGATCTTAAATCCACGTTTGCACACGCATGAATCTTTTGAGCAAAACCCATCCGGAATCCCGGCACACGCTTCGGGTTTTGGAACGCACTGCCCGACGCCTTGGTTGCACGGAATCACATTAAACGTAAACGAGCTTGTGTCGGAGATGCCATACGGCTGAATATCCACGCGCGGCAACACCGTTTGCGTTTGCTCGTCAGCCGGGAACTGCGACTTGAATTGATTGTTGTCTTCTGATGTCGACAAGTCAACAAAGTTCCCAACCGCATCATTACTCACGCTCCAGTCATAGAACGCATTTTCTGAACGGAGAGGTGTGCAGCTCGCGCCGTTGTATCCGTAGGCCTGGTAATCGAACAGCGCATCGGGAATGCTTGTCGTGAGTGCATCTGGCGAAAGCGTGGCGGAGTCAACCTGGCAGTGAGCGCTCCGCGTTGTAAATTTCCAGACAAACGGCGAGGGAAGCGGCGCGTGGTTTGCGCCTGTCATCTGTGTTGAAAGCGTCGCCTGATAGGTCGTGCCTGCTTTGAGATTCTCAGGCAACAGATATTGAAACCCTTCTCCAGGCTGACCGGTATTGTAGACTCGAATTTCCTCTGGGGAGATTGGCGAGTCAAGATTGTCACAGTTTCCGCTCAGACATTCTTGGAGCAGAATATTTTCCTCGGTAAACGTCGTCTCATCCATATCCATCGTGAACGACGCAGAGATAGACAAGGCGTTGGGGCAAGATTCGGTGGCATCGGGCTGCGGATTCGGACTTGGACTGCCCGGCAGTGCACAGGCATTGGAAAACTGAATCCACGGCGACCCGGGCGGGACGACATAGAACGGCAGGGGATTCGAGTCGCCTTCATCGTTTCGAATTTTCACAAGACCGTCCCCAATCTTTGCGTCGTCAGGAACTGTACTTGCAGCCGAAGTGTCGGTCCAGTTACTCGCTGCCGAAACAACATTATCAGAAAACACGGCCTCGCGTTTTGTACTATTGCCGTCAAAATCAGTTCCTGCAAACGACACTCCGGCACCCCGTACCTGCGAGTCAGGATTGACATCGGTCAAACATGCGCCGCCTCCCGGATCATTCGTCACGGTATAGGCGTCCGGCAAGCTGGTGGTGTAGTGAAAATCTTGTGCAGGATAATACACATCCACACTCACATCCGAACGACCGGTGGAAAGGCCTTGGGGAACGCGGCCGATAATGCGATCATTTGACCACTTGTCCTCATACTCTTCCGCCTCGGTCTCGCGGAAAAAGAGTTGGTTTTGATCTTCTTTGCCAATCTCACCGCCGGTTTCAAAGCCACGACCAGAAACAGTCACGCACTGCCGCGTTCCTCCGCTCGTTGGCAATACACCAGTGACAAGCGGCGGGTTCACGCATGCTCCAAAATCACCTACCGTAAACTCCCACTCTTTGAACGCCCAATCTCGAGCCGCATCCGGCACTTTCAAGAGCTTGTCCGGCCGTTCATAGAGCATGTCGGTAAACACGCTCGGGTTGTAGGTTTGCACTGCCAAATGTTCATCAAGCGGACGATACGCATACTGTTTACAACAGGCATTCGGATCACTGCCGCACGCGCCGCCGTCCGGATCGAGCACTGTGAGCCGACGTTGGTTTGCGAGCTCTTCCTCGCCTTTTACGTGACCAGCCGGAACGCCGCACTCTTGAATCTCGGTGTTATACATCGACGTGTTGAAGTGCACCATCACGTCCACATCTGGGCACACGTCATATGGCCAGTCGTTTTGCGGATAGACATTGACCACGCCGGGGATTTCGTTATTGGTCTGAAACACCCATTCGGTTGTTTCCATTTCATTTTCGCACAGATCCTTTACTCCTTTCACGATAATTTTGTACCACTGAAATCCTTTGAGCGGTTCGGAAAACTGGAGCTCGTATCCTTTTCCATTTTTTGCGGCGATCGAATCATGATACAGCGTATCCGGCACCTCATCCATCGTTGCGCACGCCTGCGCGTTATCAGTACATTCATAGATTTCAATGGTCTCGTCCACATCTAAGAATGCCTGAGTCTGCACCGGTTCATTAAATTGGCTCCACAGAATCGGCGCTCGGTTGACGTTGATATCAGGATACCCATCACCTTCACGAATCGGGTATGAGGATTCGATAAATGGCGCAGTGGTGTCGATAAACTCGCCAACCCAGTACATCCACGTGTGTTCGTCGTTTGATTCGTCGTGTTGACATGTACCGTCACTTGGCGTGCACTCGGAGAGTCGGAGTTCGTCATATTGTTCAGGAAGCGTGTCAGGGAGATGGACACGATAATATTGCTCGAGGTTATCCTCTGCTTTTCCGCCAGGCCAGAGTGAGCCGTCGAGCGGGCGATAGAACACAAGTGTATTACCAGAAGCAAGCCAAATCCCTTTATCTTTGTCAGAGTCGGGTGCACTTGCCGGCCACACGCCGTCGTCATCGTACACTTGCGCACTCCAAATTGGGGACGAGACTTGACAGGTGGAAAGATCCGATCCATCACCCCCGCTTCCACTTCCACAAGCATCAATAAAGATCTTTCCATCTTGAACTGCGGTTTTTACCTCTTCAACATTCACTGGGTAATTAAATTCAATCTGAATGGCGCTGCATTGTGCAACATCGTGAGCATAATTCTTGCCATCACCGCAGGTGGTTGTGATTTCACGAACCTTAAACACCGATCCCGGCGGATAATTGCATTCTGACCCCTGGCATGGTATTTCCCCTGGGTTATCTCCCGAACCAGTCACATCCTCCAAAACACCATTCACGAAAAAGACGATCGCCCACGAGAGCAACACGACCACGAGGCCGATCACCGCGTTGATAATGATTTTTTTGGCGCGTTCGATTTTTTCTTCATTGC
>JACPGL010000036.1 GCA_016182525.1 Candidatus Kerfeldbacteria bacterium
AAGCGAGAAGTGCAATAGGAGAGTCAGGATAGAAGAAGAAACCCTTTTGATCTCGTCTTGGCTCTTATTTCGGTCTTCTTGCAATACCTCTAAAAGTAGAGGGAAGCGCTCAAAGAGCTACATGCGTCATAAAAGATATATTCTACGACGCAATTATCACACGTCCCCTCAAAAGTTATCCACATCCCCCTATCTGTTATCCTGAGGCAGGTGCCTGGCGGATCGACGAAAGATATCTCATAAACGCGGAGACGGACATGTGCTAGAGATTCTTCACTCTGCTGTGCTCCCTTCAGAATTACAAGAACTGCCCCCTCCCCTTCTTGACGTGGCGGCAGGCCGAGCGAGAAAAATAAAAACGTTTTTGTGAAACGCGGGAGATCGCTCCGCTGGAGCGTTTCAAAAAACGTTTTTATTTTTCTCGCTCCTACTCCGGCACGATGTTCATATCCATGTACTGTGCAGGATCCACTGGAATTCCATTCACGCGAATCCCAAAGTGAAGATGCGGCCCTGTGCTTAAGCCTGCTCCCGGGAATCCTGGCCTGCCGCCAGAAAGCCCAATCACTTCGCCTTGATGCACAACCTGATCAGGGCTCACCGAAATCTCGCTTAAATGGCCGTACACTGTTGAGAACCCATCCGGGTGCACAATCAAGATGTAGCTATACCCCGAACCGACGCCGCGTTTCGCAATACTCACAACTCCATCTGCCGCTGCTTTCACAGCTGTTCCCTGTGCGGTGGGAATATCAAGCGCGTTATGTGGACCAATCAGCTTCTCATATGGATACCCCGGGCAGTGCCAACCGCAAGAGATGCCTTTCGCTGGATACACAGGCCAAATGAAGTTTGAGGAACTAAAGGTAATCTCGTCCTCAGTTCCTTCAAGCTCAGCAAGTCTCTTTTGCGCTTCCTGCTGCAGTCCAGAAATGACCCTCTCGGATTCAAGGTGTTCCGCTCGAAACTTATCAACCAGATCCTTGAACTTCTCCTCCGAATTTTTGGTCTCCTCAAGATAGTACTCCTTCACCTCTTGTGTGTTCTCCAAGGCAAGCCGTTGATCTTCAACGCGTTTCTTTTCTGCCTCAACGGATTTTTTCTTGTCTTCCGTCTTTCTCTTCTCTTCTTCGAGCGATGCTTTTAATGCGGCGATTCTTTGGAGTTGTTCGCGCGTGTCATCGCCGAGATTTGTGACGTATTGTTGCTGCGCATAGAAATCGGAAAAGGAATCATTTCCCACAACAAGCTCAAGATTCGTTTTTCTCCCGAATTTATCCAGTCGGCGGAGCATTGCGCCGAGTTCCTCTTTCTCTCCGGCGATCTCCTCCTCTTTTATCGTGATTTCTCCCTCCAGATCGCGAATTTCAAGAGTATACACATCAATTTGCTCGTTCGACCGTTTGATATCGAGCTCACGCTGCGCAATTTGATCATCGAGAATAGAAATCTGATTGTTGAGTGAGGCTTCCTCCTGTTGCTTTACCTTAATCGCATTATCATAACTTTCGATTTCCTTTTGCAGATCCTCAAGTTCCTTTTGTTTCTCTTCGATTTGCTCGTTAATATCCGAAATTTCATCCTCAATACGTTCTTTCTCTTCAGGATCAACTGGTTTTGCATCTTCATCACTCTCCCCCGTTGTATTCTCTTCGAGAATTTCTTCGAGGGTTTGCGCGTTTTTATCTTCAGCCAAAACAGCCGGAATCAATGCTCCAAACATCAAAAAAACCGCAAGACTTGGAATGAAGGTCCGACGGAAAAACGCTAGGTTGAGAGGAGAGGAGAACGTATTTTTCATTTTTCTTTCAAAAATGCTGTGCCTCGGTACGATGCCAGTATACCACATTTTACCCCGTTTTCCAAATCAGGAATCCACAACCCTTTGACGAGGCTAAAAGACGAGTGACATGCTGTGGGCGCAGATCTGTAATGGTCGGGAGCACATCCTCGGCAGCCGAAAGTTCTTCGCTGGGAAATGTTTGAGCAACAGCAATGCACCGAAGACCAGCTCGATGCGCCGATTCAATCCCTGCCGGTGAATCTTCAATCACAACAATACTCCTGGCCGGCATACCAAGCGCTTCTCTCCCCTTTTCGTACGCTTCGGGGTCGGGTTTTCCGCGTTTCACGCTCTCGCCAGTGACAACGCTCTGAAAAAAGCGATACAGATTTCGTGGAACCAATGTACGATCAATTTCTTTCTTCAAAGCACCGGTCACCAAACCCATTGTTGCGATTTTCGAAAATGTTTCCAAGACGCGCTCAACTCCGGGAACATATATTTCCTCTTCTGCGGCGATCGTTTCGAACTCATTGCATGTTTGTCGTAAGAGTTCTTCTTGCGAAACATTCGCGAGCTGTTCACGAAATGTTTTGCGAATATCTGACACGCAGTCCGCATCTCGACGTCCGACACAGTACTCGGTCAAGGCGGGAAGAAGCTCGTCTTTTGGAATGTCAAATTTTTCAAGAACATTCAGGAGTGCTTGTCGATGAAGGTGCTCATCGATCACCAGAACCCCGTTATAATCCCATAGGATGCCAATATCCATAGAATTATTTCAGGGATGCGAGCGCACGATCGATGCGCTTCACGGTTTCGTTCTTGCCGATGACGTAGGCAATTTCAAATGGAGAATGGCTCCGCTCTCGGCCAGAAAGCGCTACTCGCAGCGGCCACAAAAATTCGCCGGGCTTTAGGCCGCGCTTCTGGATCACGTCTTTGAGATACGCTTCCATCGCATGCGGGCTTTCATACTCCTGTTCAGCTTTTTCACACACGTCTTTTGCCGCCGCCAACGCTGCTCTCCCCTGCTCTGGGGTCATGGTCTTCCACAGCAAGCGCTCTGCCGGAAAATCCTCCACGCTCACAAAATATTCTGCTTCGCTCGAAAATTCTTTCAGCACGTTGACGCGCGGTCGTTGAACTTCAACAACTTTCCTGGCACGTTCTTTGGGCAAGTCTTTTGGGAGAAACGGTGCAGCGATCTCTATAAGCTCATCCAAACTCTTTGTTTTGACATACTCCCCGTTCATCCAGTTCAGCTTTTCCAAATTCAACACCGCACCGGCTTTATTCACGCTTGCAAGGTCAAATTTTTGAACAAGCTCATCGAGCGAGAAGATCTCTTGCTCAGATTTAGGATTCCACCCAAGGAGCGCCATGAAATTCACAAGTGCTTCAGGCAGGTATCCTTCGTTTCGGTATTCAATGAGCGACACCTTATTTTTTCGCTTGGACATTTTCGAGCGGTCACTATTCAAAATGAGCGGCAGATGAGCATACTCCGGGACGCGGTAACGAAGCGCCTCTATTAACAAGAGTTGCTTCGGTGTATTCGAGATATGATCCTCCCCTCGAATCACATGTGTGATGTTCATTGTTTCATCATCAATCACCACCGCAAGATTATAAAGCGGCGTTTCAACGTTTCGCGCAACCGAAAAGTCACCAATCAGTGAGGTGTCAAACGAAAGCTCACCGCGAACCATATCACGAAACCGAACGGTCTTTTCAGGAGTGCGGAACCGGAGAATACTCATTCTCCCCTGTTCTCGGAATTTTTGACGTTCTGGTTCTGATAGATTTCGGCAATGGCCGGAATATTTCGGCGCCTGTTTGTGCTTTGCCGCTTCAATCCTTTCGCTCTCCAACTCGTCCGGCGTACAAAAACATTCATAGAGATGGCCACTTGTGATCAGTTTCTGGATTGGTTTACGATACGAATCCGTTCGCTTGCTTTGTTCGTACGGGCCATACTCCCCTCCTCCCTCAGGCCCCTCATCCCACGCCAGTCCGAGCCATCGCATTCCGTCCAGAATATCTTTGGTAAACGCGGGGTTCGACCGCTCAAGATCCGTGTCCTCAATCCGCACAATAAAGGCTCCATTATTCTTTTTCGCAAAAAGATAGTTAAACAACGCAGCTCGAGCAGTGCCAAGATGCAAAAATCCTGTGGGCGAAGGAGCGATGCGAACGCGTGGATTCATCATTTGACAAAAAAGTAAAAATTTATTCTAGTATGCCTTCAAAACACACTTGGAGTATATCACGAATCTTTGCTATAATACACTCCACTTGTCAGAACGGCAAGGTTCATACTTGACGATCGACCGTATGCGCTTTCAACGAACTCTCGCGACCCTTACCCTTTTCGGGATGCTCTTCCCATATACATCGTTTGCTTTGGATCTTGGCAATATCATCTCTGACCATGATTTTACGAATTCGACGTCGATGTCGCGTACAGCGCTCAACAGTTTTCTTGACAAGAAAGGCATTCTCCATTCCATCGCCGATACTGACCCGTGGGGAAATGTTCTCTCGATTACCGACATCATTATTAATGCGGCGAAGTACTACAGAATCAATCCTCAAGTTCTTGTGGTCACAGCTCAAAAAGAGCAAAGTGCGATTACCGATACATCGCTGTCGCAATACCAAAAAAACTGGATGATGGGGTATGGGGTGTGCGATAGCTGCTCAACAGATGATCCAGCTCTTCAGAAATTCATTGGGCCGTGGAAACAATTTAACAATGCCGCGAAACAGTTTCGCAATTATCTTGACAATGCGTCATCGTGGGGAATTTCGCCTGGTTCAATACGGAACATTGATGACGATGATGTTCGCGTCAAGAATGTGGCAAGCGGTGCATTGCTTCGCTATACTCCTCATCGACATGGAAACGAAGTGTTTGACAGACTCTGGAGAGACTGGTTCGCGTTAAATCTCATCAACGGCACGATCGTCAAAAAACAAAGTACGAACAGTTATTTCTTGATTAAGAGTGGGGAGAAAAGAGAGTTTAAGAGTCTTGCTGCGGTTGTTGCGAACTACGATCTCAAAAGCGTGCTGACAGTCTCGGCGGGTGATCTTGATCGCTACTCTGATGGCGCCCCAATCCGTTTCCCAAATGGGACGCTTGCGATGGCGCCTTCTGGCGGCGTATATCTCATCTGGAACGATGAGAAAAGAGGAATTGGATCGCAAGAGGTCTTCAAGCGACTCGGCTATAGTCGAGATGAAGTCTTTTCAGCAAGCTGGGATGAACTCAAAGATATCCCGACCGGCCCGACACTGACAGAAAAGGATCTGTACCCGACAAGCACACTCCTCCAATCTCGAACGAACGGAGCGGTATTCTTGATTGAGGAAGGTGTGCTGCATCCGGTTGTCTCGCGCGAAGTTTTGAAAAATCGTTTTGCTGGCCGGCATCTCAGCTCTGTGACGCAAAAGGAACTCGACTCGTTCGACGTCGGCGCTCCTGTGCAATTAAAAGATGGAACGCTCGTCAAAACTCCAGGGGTTTCTGGCGTGTTTATTATCTCAGATGGTGAGCGGCGAAAGATATTGACAGGGGAAGCATTTACGCGATATGGATTCTCGTGGGGCAGCGTGATCGAAGTCGATGCGCGAACATTTAATCTCCATCCTGAAGGAGCCAAAATCAAATAAGGAGCCCTAACCATGATTGCCGAAATCATTCCTCATCTCCGACTCGTCCGTTCACTTGGACGGTTCGATTATCGTATTCCTCAAGAGTTGGAACGCGAGTGCGTTGAAGGCGCGTTTGTTGTTCTGCCGTGGCGTGGCCGCACGATTCCGGGAGTTGTTGCGGCGATCAAATCGCGGAGTTCGGTTCCTCGTGCCAAGCTCAAAGAGATTGCGCGAGTCTTGCACGCGCTTCCACCTCTCACTGCGGAGAATCGGCTGCTTTTGCAATGGTTTTCTAGGGTCTACGGCATCTCCCCTGCTCTTGCGTTGAAAACGTTTGTGCCGTTTATTCCCTTGCGGCCTTCGGCGTATGGCGAGCCGGCGCACGTCCGTGCAGCGCCTCTTCGCCTGTCACGGGTTCAACTGTCAACCCTTGAAAAACTTACGCAAGAGTGGGCAACGCACCGTCGAACCGCTATTCGCTTTCCGAATCAACCGCTCATGCTCGCGTGGTATCATGTGGTAGCCAAGCATCTTAACAAAAACGATCAGCTCCTGATTCTTGTACCAGAGATTGACGATATTTTCTTGATCCAATCTTCTCTTCCCGCTTTCCTTCTTCGCCGCGTGGCCGTTGTGACGAGCGGTCAATCTAAAAATGAATATGCGCAGATACGCCGTCGCGTGGCTTCGGGTGAGGCGTCGATTATTCTTGGCACAAAGTTTTCTATATTTCTTCCGTTCAAGCGCCTCAAGCATATTATTGTGCATGACGAGTCTTCGGCATCCCATCCTCAATCGGATATCAATCCGCGATATGATCCGCGCCGGGTTGCTCGCGAACTTGCTCGTCTCACGCCCGCGACGCTGACCGTTCTTGGGCCCTCTCTTTCGCTCAAGAGTGAATACGCCATTCAACAAAAGGAGTACGTTGATCTTTCGCCGGCCGAGCCGCCGCGCGTGGAGATGCGCACACTCCCCTTTCATCCGCAAGAACTTGAATCGCCGATCACGAATGTGCTGCGGGAGTATATTGAAGCGAGTCTTCTGCGGAAGGAAAAAGTGTTTTGCTTTTTGGATAAAAAAGGATTTTCATCGTTTGTTGAATGCGCGGATTGTCATACGCTTTTTCGGTGCCCAACATGTTCATTTGTCATGCCTGTTGCGAAAAGAACGAACGCTCTGTGGCTTGAATGTCATCGGTGCGGAATTGTGTTGCCCATGCCGGAAAACTGTCCCAACTGTTCGGGCGCGCGGCTGCGTACGCGCGGATGGGGCCTAGGGCGAGTAGAAGAAGCGCTTGCCGAACTTTTCCCTGAGGCCCGGTTACAGCGGATCGATAGCGACACACGAAGCCTGCCAAGTGCCGCGACTGACATCTTTTTGGGAACTGAATATGCGCTGCGTCGTTTGTCATGGCGCGATATTCGTACGGTTGGGATTATTCACATGAACGGATTGCTGCAGCTCCCAACATTTGAATCACTTGAGCGGGTGTGGAATGTGCTTTCGCGAATTCGATTTTACCTTGGGCCGCAAACGCACAAGAGCACGATGCTTCTTCAGACGATCGACGACATTCCTGCGTTCTTAACGTCGCTCGACCGAAAGGCGTATCTTGAAAGCGAGCTCGAGAGCCGAAAGCTGTTCGCCTATCCCCCATTTGGTCGAATTGTTGTGTTTCGAAAGTCGCTACGAGATGGGAATTCGATTGAGCAGGAAACGTCTGCCTTTGTTCCACTGCTTACACGTCTGTATCCAGATGCTAAAAGTATTTCTGATGTGTTGGTGAATACGGTTGGAGGTAAAACAACCATTCGCATCGTTGTAAAGTTTCCGCAAGATGCGAGCCTGTCCTTTGACCGTATCCCCGACGATTGGCTTATTGATGTGGATGCTACATCTCTGTTACACTAAGAAGGAATAACGACGGGTGGCGGCGGGAAAGCGGTCACACTGAGCGTAGTCGCGAGGGCGAAGCCCGAGCATGGAGCGAGGTGTGACAGGGTGCCCGCTGACAGGACCCGTAGGGATTACTTCATTTATGAAACATCGAATTCTCTTTTTTGGAACATCAGAATTTGCGGTTCCTTCGCTTGAACAACTCGTCCATGCAGGAATGAATGTGGTTGGAGTTGTTACGCGGCCAGCGAAACCGGTGGGAAGGAAACATGTCCTCACCCCCACTCCTGTAGGTGCCTCTGCCCAAACGTTTGGGTTGGAGGTAATCGAAACCGAAAAGCCAACGAAGGAGCTTCTCAAAAAGTTCTCGCCCGATGTTTGTGTTGTGATCGCGTACGGCAAGATTATTCCTGCCGCGCTTCTTGGCATCCCGAAGTTTGGATTTGTGAATCTCCACCCGTCGCTTTTGCCGCGATGGCGCGGGCCATCCCCTCTTCAAGCTGCGATCCTTGCTGGTAATTCTCAAACCGGAGTGACGCTCATGAAGTTAGACAAGGGAGTGGATACCGGACCGATTCTTGAACAAGAGGAGGTGGATATCCTCACTGACGACACGGCAGAAACACTTTATGACCGATGTGCACAGGTGGGCGCCGATCTTCTTGTACGTGCCTTGCCGCAATATCTTGCGGGCAATCTTCTCCCCCAACCTCAATCAGGAAAGGCCATGATTTCCAAAATGCTCACCCGCGAGGATGGTCGCATTGATTGGACACACGACGCCTCGTCAATCGAACGGCAAATTCGTGCGTTCACGCCGTGGCCCGGTGCTTGGGCCATGTTCGGTGACGAGCGAGTAAAAATTCTGGAAGCGCGTGTCCTCAAAGCTAACGCGCAACCTGGTGAAATCGCGTTTATGGGCGACGCACTAGCTGTCGGATGTGGCCAAGGCGCTCTCGCAATCACCAAACTACAGCGCGAAGGCAAAAAACCTGTCAGCGGCGAAGAATTTATCCGCGGCCTCCACACGACCGACCTTCAATTCCATTGAGGAAATGCTGCAAATCCTGTAGGATAACCGTACAAGGTTCGCATATCCACGAGTTGCGCAAAATTAATTTTTTAAGCATTTTTTGGAAAAAGTTTTTTGAAACCTTTATGCCTGGTAGAACCACGCAAGTCGAAGTAATTGTTTTTAAAATTGTCAACGACAAAATACTGTTTTTACTGCTCAAGCGCAATGAACAAAAAGGTGGCTTTTGGCAACCGATTACTGGCGGTGTTCACGACGGAGAAAGTTTGGCTGACGCTGTTAAAAGAGAACTACTGGAAGAAACGGGCATTAGGGACTATATTCGTATCTACGACAATATACACTATTTTGAATTTGACACTGAAAAATACGGAACTTTAAAGGAATATGTTTTTGGAGTGCGCGTTGCGGATAACATTGACGCCAAACTTTCCCCTGAACATACCGAGATGAAATGGTGCCCTTTGGACAAAGCGCTTGATCTGTTAAAATATGATAGCAATAAAACCGGTTTCAAAAAACTTTTTGATTTATTGAGTGCTTAAAAAATTAACATCGTGCAACACGGCATAAGCGGTAAAAGAAATGTGCCTATTAGATTGAAAGCGGTCGCGCAATTCCTTCACCCATATTTGCCTGCGCTGTCGCTCCGGCAAACATCGCATATACAGAAACGTTAGCTGAAATTGCGCTGATTTTTACAATATTTACCATACATCTATTATTAACCAAAACAATATGAATCAAATATCAAAAATAATCATTGGCGTTATTGTTGTAGTTGTTATAGTTGGAGGTGGCTATTACTTATGGCAACAAAATGAATCAGAGGAAGAAGTTTTTTATGGAATACTTGAAGTTATTCCTGAAGGATGGAGTGAACCATGTATAGCACAATATTATATAAGTGATTCTAGCATGGAGAAATCTACACCTATAATTGGAGAAATAAATGAAAATGATAGTGGATTACTGATAAAATTAAATGGAGAAAAAACTATTATTAAATTCTCTAAAGAGGATTGTAAAAATGAAAGTGAGAAAGAGGGGGTTAAGGTCAACTCATATGAGACGCTTAGTTCAATTCCTTATCATAATAATTTTTTAGTCGATAAAGCTGGTGAATATACTAATCAAAAATATCCTTGTCTCGCCGGTATTAAACAGGGGAACAGATATCCTACAAATTGGAATAAAGAATTTTCCTGGGAGATTCTTGAGAATAATATTATAGCATTAAAAGTAAGGATGAGTGGTAAACTTTACCACGATAAATCCTCTCAATTCTATGAACTTTGGTACGATGGGAATTCCGGTTCATTTATCAAGGAAATTAGGTCAACAGATGAACCATTTTGCATTAATGATGAAAATGAAGTTGTCTGCACCAGTGATGCAGATTGTTCGAATTTAGATCCAGATCCAAAATGGGGAGAAAAGAAATGTTGGTACAAGTGCCCTATAGGTCCTGCAGCTGGAATTCCAGGTTCATCTGATAATCCTGGGAAATGTATGGCATGCCCACCAACAATGTAATTCAAATAAAAAAAATCAGGGCAACATCAGCTAACAGCGTATATGCGCCATAGCTAGTACGGCGCATGATACGCGAACTTATCGGACGTGTTGATGCACAAAAGTTTTCTTATAAGTAAAATTCAAAAATGTCTACGTGGAAACCAGGAGAGAATGCTCTCATAAGAGCTTTATACAAGAATAATCTGAGAAAAAAGAATGACTTTTCAAGGAGTACACGATGGGAGGAGGCTCTAGGCAACGAGTGGGAACTTGAGAAAACTCAATGAAAGAAAACCAGAGTCTTATTACAATAAACCCCGTTCAAACACTTGGAGTGTGCCCAAAATAATTGATGGCTGGAATACACTATTTATATGAAAATTTCACTTATCCAAATCAATGCGAGCGAGGAGAAAAAAGAGAACTTCGAAAAAGCGAAGGGGTATTTTGTGAAAGCCGCAAAAGATCATCCTGACATCATCTGTTTACCGGAAAATTTTCTGTATTCTGGAGACGATAAACTTAAAGAAGCAGAGGAGCTATCTTCGGATCACATTCAGGAATTTCAGCGACTTGCAAAAACCCATAGAGTCAATCTTGTTCTGGGAAGCATTGCTCTTCTGGTTCCATCAAAAAAGAAAGTGACGAATTCATCTTTGATTATCGGTAGAAACGGCGAGATTATTCATCGCTACGATAAACTCTACACCTACGATGTAGAACGAGAAGACTTTGCATACCGAGAATCCGATACGGTGAAACCAGGAAATCAACTCGGGTTATTTGAAATCGATGGAGTCACGATAGGCGTCGGCATTTGTTTTGATTTGCGATTCCCTGAATACTTTCGGGTGCTCGTACAACGCGGTGCAGAGATCATCTTTCTCCCCTCAAACTTTTACAAAATCACCGGAGAGGTTACGTGGGACATTTTAACCAAAGCTCGCGCAATTGAAAATCAAGTCTACATGTGTGCCTGCGATCAAACGGGCAGGATCCACTCACAAGAACGATGCGGAAACACACGAGTCGTCTCTTTTGATGGAACGATTCTTGCTGAACAACGCAAGGCCGAGGGGTTCATCAGCGCCGATCTCAATCTTGAGCATTTGCGTCAATTTCGGAAGCACTTCCCCGTTCTTCAACAAATGAAATCCTAAACAAAGAACCGCCTCCCTAGCCGGTTCTTTCCATCTATTATACCGAAGTTCGTGCGGCTTGAACAATGCAAGATGTGGATAACTCAGACGTTCGCGTGCTTGCGAACTTTTTTGGTGACATGAAATCCCAAATATTTTCCAAGCATGAGCCGCGTTTGCGATTCGATCGCTGGGAATGATCCAAACAAAACCATTGAAATCGGCAGCAAAAGCCATTGAAAAAGCATCACGACGTGTGTATACTGCGATGAGTAGCGCGGGCGCGGCGGAATAATGGTCAGACTCATCAGCGCAATAGATGCCATACCAGCCATAGCCAAGAACATAAGAATCTGCAAGATAAAGGGCGTGCTTTGGAAAACAGCGGTGCGTTGAATCTCCGACCCAGCCGCAAGAAGCGGCAGACGACCCATCACAAACAGCACCAGCGGAGCGGTCGCCCACGAATACATCCCCTCCCAAATCGTCCAGATATAATGCCAGCGACGTTTCCACGGGATGGTTTTTGCGCGCGGAAAATTCCACAACATGTACGGAATGTGCTCACTCCCCCACGCCCATCGTCGCTGTTGCTTATACAAATTCTGAAAACTTTCCCAGAGCGAATCGCCAAGCACCGTATCCATCGACACCGGCAAAAACAGCGGCGTGATCGTGTAATCGCCATCGTACTCCAAAAAGCACTGCAAAAAGATGCGTGAATCTTCGGTGACAATATCGTCTTGCCAAAACCCGACGTCGACAAGCGCGCGAAAGCTCATGCTGTGCGAAGAGAAGGTAAATAACCGTTCAGGCCGCAACTGTTCGGTCATAAGCCAAAACGTGGTGCCCATCGACGCCACGCGCATGAGTGCCGGCGCATCCCAAATGTTATTATTGAAGAGCGGCACGGGCTGATAGCTCGTTCGCAAACGGTTCGGCGTCGTTAAAAACACGTTCGTCAGATACGAGAAATACTGTGGATGCACGCACGTATCCACATCAAACGACGACACGAGAATCTGTTCGTACGGCACCTTCAGCTCGGTATCCACATACTCTTGAAACCGGCGCCCGGCATACGCGATGTTCGCACCCTTGCCTTTCACCTCACCAGGCACATCTTGTGGATGAATCGTGATCAAAATTTTACGAAACACGCCGTCATACTCTTTTGCAAGTCGTTCGGCAATCGGCAGCGCATGTTCTTTTGTTCGCTCCTCCAACGCATACACCACAATCATGCGCTCGTTCGGAAAGCTCGACTTTTTCAAACTCTCAAACGTCGTTTGAATCACTTCATACGGCTCTTGCACTGTAGGCAAAAAGATCGCGTGATAAATCTCGTGTGATTCCGGTAACGCATCAATCTTGGCTCGCCAGTCGACACGAATTGCGTGTCGGAATTTTTTGTACGATCCAAATAAATAAATCAACCAGTACAAAATACGAAACAGCCAATAGGTGTCAAACAAGATAATAAAGGTCATTGCCCAGAGCGGCCGAGCGAACGATACCACAAACATCGCAATAAACGTGCCCCACACGAAAACCCCCGGGAGCATCTCCAAGAGGCGATATTTTTGGCGATCAGAGAGCGGGATGGTCATTTGCCGAGATCATTTCGTGAGCTGCGATCGAGCGAACGAGCCGACGACCGGAGAAACGACGATACCACGAAAAGGCCGATTCCTGCAAATGTCAAAATCCCTGTTACCCACATGATACGATCACGTATTCCATCAACAAAAAGGATGGCGAGGGAGTTGAGCATTGGAGCGACAACACTTGGAACTGCATCGCGAGAGATATACGTAAAGTCGTCAATTCCCACGGCAAGTGATGCAAGCGCCAAGAGAAAATATGGGAGCGCAATACAGCCCACGGTCATTCCAATCCATCGCATGCTCCTCTGAAACGGTCGCTCCAAAACACCGATGAGCAAAAGAAGAAGAGCGAGAGAGGCAAATCCCGCAATCATGACGATTCGCATGATCTGCCGCCATCCTTGGATTTGCACAAGAACACGATCGGCTTCAGCGCGATCTTTCTGGTCGATGAGTTTGAGGACGTCTTGGACGCCGATTTCTTCAGGGAGAAGCGTAAGCGCTTCGGTGATCGCTGTGCGAAATGTTGAGGCGAGTAATTCTGTTGGAATCCCTTTTGGCCGACATGTCAACGCCTTCGTGTTGATCATGGCTTCGATATCGGTCGCGGTCGTGCATTCTGGAAGCGACGCAACGTACGATTCCAAATGCGAGTTGAGGGATGCCGAGAGTTTTTGCTTTGCGCTTCGAAGATTGATGCTATAGGTCGAGTCCTCAATCGTCGCGCCAGGGGTATTGACGATGTGAAATACTTCGAGCACCAAGGCTTCGGTGTGGATGCGGATCAGTTGCGGCGTCACGGTTTCGCGCACAATATCTTTGACTGTTTCTTCGACAACTTCTGGAGGGAGCGGAAGTTCCGTGGGGAGTTTGGCTGTAAACGTTTGATCGACTGCAATATCGAACGCCATCTCATACGCATTTCCCTCTTTCAATGTATCCAAAATGACATCAGGCTTGAGCAGCGTTTGATCGAAAAGAAAAAGCCCTGCAGTGACAGGGAACAGCAGAATAGTGACCAAAATACACAGGCCTGCAGCAAAGTGTCTCATGCCGCAAGTATACACGATTCAGTGGTTTTTTGAAAATGAGGTGTTACGTGAGAAGAATACTCTTCCCTTTGGTGTCAACCGTCAGGTGGGTGCCTTCTTTGACTCGGCCGTCGATGAGTTGCATCGCGAGCTCGTCTAAAATCTCATGCTGAATCACGCGTTTGAGCGGACGGGCGCCATACACTTCATCGTATCCTTTTTCGAGCAGGAGTTCGCGAGCTTTATCGGTGAGGGTGATCGTCAGATTCCGTTCCGCAAGTCGCTTCTCCACGTCCTTCATTTGGAGATCGATAATTTTCGCCATATGTTCTTTGGTGAGCGAGTGGAACACAATGATATCGTCGATACGATTCAAAAATTCTGGTCGGAACGTTGAGCGGAGTTGATCCTGCGGTAAATTTGACGTCATGATGATCATGGTGTTCGAAAAATTGACGACACGCCCTTTGGCATCGGTGAGTCGGCCGTCATCGAGAATTTGAAGCAGGATGTTGAACACATCCGGATGCGCTTTTTCGATTTCGTCAAGCAGAATGACGGCGTACGGGCGGCGGCGAATCGCTTCAGTGAGTTGCCCACCTTCTTCGTATCCAACATATCCGGGCGGCGAGCCGATCAGTTTGGCGACCGAATGCTGCTCCATGTATTCAGACATATCTAAGCGAACGATCGAATTTTCGTCGTTGAACATGAATTCAGCGAGCGCTTTTGCAAGCTCGGTTTTGCCCACGCCGGTCGGACCCATAAAAATGAATGTGCCGATCGGCCGGCCAGGTTCAGAAATACCGGCGCGAGAACGGCGCACTGCGTTGGCGACCGCTTCAATCGCCTCTTTTTGGCCAACCACGCGCAGGGCAAGAATCTCTTCCATCACGGCCAACTTTTGACCTTCGCTTTCGAGAAGTTTTGCCACCGGGATGCCAGTCCAGCGCGAAATCACCTCTGCTATATCTTCTTCGCCGACTTCTTCTTTCAAAATTTTCGTGGTCTTTTGAATGTCTTGGAGCTTTTTTTCTGACGCCTGAATTTCTTTTTCGAGCGTAGGAATCTGGCCATACCGAATCTCGGCCACTTTTTGAAGGTCGCCTTGACGCTCTTTCATGTCGGCTTCGGATTTCAGGCGATCGATTTCAGATTTTTTCTGACGGATCGCGGCAATCACCTCTTTTTCATTTTTCCAATGCAACTCAAGTCGGCGCGCCTGCTCTTTGAGGTTCGAAAGTTCTTTTTCAAGCTCCTTCAGCCGCTCTTTGGATTCTTTGTCGCGTTCTTTTTTGAGCGCGGCCTTTTCAATTTCAAGCTGACGAATGCGGCGCGTGAGTTTGTCGAGCTCCTCGGGCATCGAGTCAATTTCCATGCGAAGCGCTGATGTCGCTTCATCAATTAAGTCAATCGCCTTGTCGGGCAAGAAACGATCCGAGATGTAACGGTGCGAGAGTTTGGCTGCTGCAACGATGGCTGGATCGGTGATGCGTACACCGTGGTGGACTTCGTACTTCTCTTTGATCCCACGCAAGATGGCGATCGTATCTTCCACCGACGGTTCGCCAACATACACCGGCTGGAATCGGCGCTCGAGCGCGGCATCTTTCTCGATATATTTTTGATATTCTTTGAGCGTCGTGGCTCCGACGGTGTGCAATTCACCTCTTGCGAGTGAGGGTTTAATCATATTGGATGCATCCACCGCACCTTCAGCAGCACCGGCACCGACAATCGTATGGAGCTCGTCAATAAACAAAATGATCTTGCCTTCGGATTTTTTCACTTCTTTGAGCACGGCTTTGAAACGATCTTCGAATTCACCGCGATATTTTGCTCCGGCAAGAAGCGAACCAATATCGAGCACAATCACCTCTTTGTCTTTGAGCGTTTCTGGAATATCGCCTTCAACGATACGTTGGGCAAGTCCTTCGACGATTGCCGTCTTGCCTGTGCCCGGCTCACCAATAAGCACTGGATTGTTTTTCGTGCGGCGAGAAAGCACTTGTATGACGCGTCGAATTTCATCATCGCGGCCAATGACCGGATCCAATTTTTTGTTGCGCGCAAGATTTGTGAGGTTGCTGGAATATTTCTCCAAGGCTTTGTACTTGCTTTCTGGATCTTGATCGCGAATCGGTTCTGCACCGCGGATGCGTTCAAGGGAGAGCTTGACCATTTCTTTGGTAAGGCCGGATTGCTCGAGAAGATCTTTGACAGGAGATTTAACTGCCATGAGTGCAAGCAACAGATGTTCCATGGAAACGTATTCGTCTTTCATCGTTTTAGCTTCTTTTTCCGCTTCGTTCAAGACTTGCGCAAGATCGTTGGAAACATAAATTTGCGTACCGGCATCAGATACGGCAGGCATGGCGGAAAGAACGCTCTCTGCCTTTTGTTCGAGCGTGTCGGAATTGATCGAATTTTCTTGAAGCAAGGAAACAATAATACTCTCGGGCACGCGGAGGAGTCCGAGGAACAGATGAATCGGTTCAAGCTGCTGGTGAGATTTACCTTGAGCAAGCGTTTGCGCCTGCTGCAACGCTTCTTGAGATTTGATGGTCAGTTTTTGAGGATTCATAACGTATTAGCACTCTACTTTATTGAGTGCTAATACTATACCACATTTCTACAGAATGTCAAATTTTCAAATGAGATCCGACCTAAAAGGGCTCTTTTGGGTCGGATCTAAAACACCTCTTTTGGATCCGACCTTTTTGGGTGCTTTTAGGTCGGATCCCAACAAAGAGAAGACCCCCGAGATTCTGGCCGCAGTGGTGTATGCGGTGGATCCGGGGGTCAGTAGGCTCGTGGAGCCCGAGGGCGGTCAGAAGTTGACCGCAAACCTCGGGGTGAGCCCGATGTTGGTGTGGCCGGGCAGGCCGCTCGGCTCGCCGTCGAGCCGGAACGAGTAGCCAAAGCTACCCGTGACGCCGGCCGAAAAGCGGAGCCGGTAGGTGGCCTCCCATCCACCAACAACATAGGCGCCGGCAAGGGCGTGGCCCTCCTCGAACACACCTTGGGCTGGCCAAGCCCATGTGGACTGGAGACCCAGGCCGAGGATGGGGCTCCCGACCCACCCCTGCTCCAGCACCTCGGGGTGCTGTGCTTCGGCGTAGCTTTCCTGGCGCCATCTGTTCTGCCAGGTGCGCCACAGGCGCTCGTCCTCGGTTCCACGCGGGTCTCGTGGTGGCTCACGCAGGCGCCGAAGTGGCCTGCGGTACCCAAACTCCATGCGGAGTCGGGTGAGCCGTGTCAGACCGGCCGGGCGCGAGTCGAACTCACCACCACCGAGCTTCAACGCCCAGTAGTACGAATCCGACCACGACTGGCCGCCTCCGACTGCCGAGCCGCCGTTTCCACCCGAGAGCAGCTCGAACCCCAAGTCCACCGTCACGGTGGACAAAGCCGAGATGCCGTAGGCGTACGGGAAGTACCATGGGTACATCCCATAGCCCAGGCCGTAACCGTACCCGGACATAGGGGAGGCCATTGTTGGCGCCCCTCCTTGCGCCGGATAGAGCATACCCCCTATCTGGTAGGTCCAGCCGGGGGTGGCCGTCGAATCGGCCTGGGCAGGAGTGCGTGGGGCTGCAGCGGCGGACGAGAAGGCGCCAAAGATGGCGCCAACAAGCAGAGCGAAAATGATCGCGATCATGACACTCCCCTTTCGCGGCTCGAAAAACCGCAAGGCTAAAGACGCAAGATGGGCAAGCGAAAATCGCTTGAAAACCCACCATTCCCAGACGTTCTGCTGGAAACACCAAACACTACCAAAAAGCGGTAGATTTGTCAATCCACGCGCTTGAATCTGGGGGAAAGATCTTGTCATCCTGAGGCCGTAGGCCGAAGGATGACACTGCAGGCTACGCGATCGCAAAAATATCTCGCGTCTGAACCGCCTTTTTCGCTAACGCAAGGCGCGCGGCATTTGGTGCATACAGCGTATAGAGCTGAACGCCTTTGGTCACCCGCTGGCCATAGCGCGCATGCACATGAATCCCGGCGAGCTTTTCTGACGGTGCAC
>JACPGL010000037.1 GCA_016182525.1 Candidatus Kerfeldbacteria bacterium
CTTTCTCTTTTTCGGGATCATTGTTGAACTGCATAAATGGAACAGAATTTTATATAACGTTCAAGCATATACGAAGTTCGGCCGTTATTGAGATGTTGGGCTTGTCGTATTTGTTAGCGCTATCTTAACAACAATAGGCGTTCATTTCAAGTCGCCGAATTTGGGTGAAAAAAATAGCGCCTCCGATTTATATCAGAAAGCGCTATTTTTTTAACCGTATATGCTTTGTTAAACGATGTTTTGGTCAACAAATAATTTCTTTATTATTCGAGCCCTTTTGGAATTGAGCCTGCGACCCGCCCGGTGATTAAACCGAACGGGTCGCATGGCTTGGTCGCCATCAGCCCTGCTGCTGAAGCACACCGCTCTGGTTTGCCACGAAAGTGATGGCGCGGTTCTCGAACAGGTGATGTCGGCCACGACTCGTGAGCGCGAGATTGCCAGCCGCATCATTCTCGAGCAGCTTGCCTCGGAGCAGCACCTCGATCGCAACGGCGATATTGGCCTTGCAAGTGCAAGACGGCTGCCCGCAGATGAAAGGGTTGTCCCTGTCGAGCTCGATCGAAAGCCGCGCCTTGATCTCGGGGAGAGACAGAGGCCCGTCGACCAGAGCCAGAAGAACAAACAAATTGCTCATGGCGTATCCTCCTGATTTTGCTGATGGCGACGTGCCATCGAGCAGATGAATTTTACTTGAGTAGGGTTTAATTTGTCAACTGGATCAATTCCAAAAGGGCTTAATCAAAATACTTCGTCACTATTTGTTGACCAAAATGTTGTTTAACTAGTGGATAACCTCGAACATTGTGGTTATCCACCGTATATGGTAGGATAACGTCTGTAAGGGCGCCCTCGAAATGGTATTTTATCCTTGAGGATGTCTTTATTATGCCAAATTTAGCTGAAATACTCAAGCGCGAAATGAGCGCGCGGAACTATAGTCGCCGAACGATCAAAACCTATATAGGAATCGCACGATCCCTCTACCTTTACTTCTGTAAACCCCTTGGCACCCTCTCCGAAGCGGACTTCAAAACGTATCTTTCCGACACGAGCGATCGCAATGTCTCGAGCGCCACACTTCGACTCCACGCGCAGGTCATCAACTTCCTCATGCGCGACATCTACAAGCGCGCAGACTTTCAACCACTGAAAACCCCAAAACGAGATTCTCGTCTCCCAGCGGTTCTCACGCGAGCAGAAATTCAAAACATGCTGGACACGACCGTAAATCACAAACACCGAACCCTCCTTGCTCTGGCCTATGCCGCCGGCCTCCGCGTAGGAGAAGTTGTTCGTCTCCGCGTTCGAGATATTGATCTTGCATCACATGTTGTGATGGTTCGCCAAGGGAAAGGGCGAAAGGATCGGCTGACGATTCTGTCGCCGAAACTTCTCCCTGACCTTGAACGTCAGCTTTCGTTCAAACAGACGGATGACTTTGTCTTTGCGAGTGAGCGCGGCGGCCGCCTGACCGAAGCAACTGCCCAAGCAGTTTTTTCACAAGCCCTCGCGCGGGCGGGCATCACAAAACACGCAACGTTTCATTCGTTGCGCCATAGTTTTGCCACGCACCTCCTTGAGAACGGCACCGACATCCGTTACGTGCAAGTCCTCTTGGGCCACACGAACATTCGTACGACCGAACGGTACACGCACGTCACGAATCCAGCCTTGCGAAATATTCAGAGCCCGTTATGATCCGACGCCAACGATGATGAACATTTTATCATCTTATTGAATTTTTTCGTTGACGGACTCGGTTTTTCAAGTATCGCTCAATGGCTTCTTTTGACGTGAGCCAGTCCCTGCCTTCTTTGTAGGCTTCGAGTTTTCCTTGTCTCGCAAGGAGGTTGAGATATTTGGCGGAAAAAGGAGTGGTTTTTGATAGTACAGCCAGTGGTACAAACTTTTCTTGTTTTTGAGTAGCAGGTGTCAACGTTTTGAGATAGATATCAAGCGAGCGTTCTACCGATTGAGCGATAAATTTTACGAGTGGTTCGAATGTTCCTCTATCTGCTTTATCCAAAACATCGTAGTATTTTTTCCGGTCGTTTTTCAAAATGACGACGAGTGGATACCCCGCTTGCATCAAAAATACATTCATGGCCAACCGCGCCGTTCTGCCGTTGCCATCAAAGAATCGATGAATATGCACTAATTTGTGATGGAGGAGAGCGGAAAGTTCAATGATATGTGTCTTGCCTTTTTGTGCTTTCAGCCAGCTGATGAGACCTCGCATTTTTTGCGGTACCTCTAAGGCATCCGGCGGAGTATGCTTAGAGCCCCCAATAATCACATTCGCGTTTCTGTATCTTCCCGCCCACTCTTTGTCGGTTTCTTGGATAATCATTTGGTGCAAATTTCGTATGAGTATTTCCGAGATGGTGTGCTTTCTCTCTTTATCGACCAGGTCATATAAATATTCAAGCGCGGCGTAATGGTTTTTTGCCTCTACATGGTCTTTTAAAGGTTTTCCTTTAACCGTTATGCCTTCGTTAATAACCAAAAAAGTTTCCTTTAACGTTAGAGAGTTGCCCTCAATGGCGTTTGAGTTATAGGTCATTTCAATCTGAAATTTTTCTCGCAGTTTTTGTACTGCAGATTTTGGCAGAGGGCGGAGCTTGTTCAGCTTGGCGAGTTTTTCTTCCAGACGAATTTTTACAATTGATGGCAGGGAATGCATAAAAATACTTAATATGGTTTAATCGTATATCTACAGTATACCATATTAAGAAATGAGGTCAAGTTTACGTGTTTATTATCGCAGATTTTAAGCAAAACTCAAAATCGGCCGGGAGGCGGCGGAGGGGGTTGAGCAAGAGGCGGCGTGGAAGTTATGATGCCAGTTGTCCGTCGACGATTTTGATGACGCGGTCGGTGAAGCGGGTGAGATTTTCGTTGTGCGTCACCATCACAATCGTTTTGTTTTTGCGCGTGACCAAGTCTTTCAATAATTGCACAATAACTTCAGAGTTGTGCGTGTCGAGCTCGCCGGTCGGTTCGTCGGCGAGAATCAAACGCCCGTCATTCATTAAAGACCGTGCAATAGCCACGCGTTGTTGTTCGCCGCCAGATAACTCCGACGGCGCGTGATCCATGCGTTCGGCTAATCCAACCTCGCGCAATAACTCTCGTGCGCGCTCTTCAGTCACGTTTGCAGCCATGCCGGCATAATCACCAGCCAACATCACATTTTCAATCGCATTTAATGTCGGCAGCAAATTGAATCCCTGAAAAATAAATCCCAGTTCTTTGGCGCGAAGATCAGCGCGTGCGTTATCTGACAACGCCGCGAGCGACTTGCCCGCGATTTCAATATCTCCACCTGACGGCGTATCCAGCGCGCCCAATAAATGCATGAACGTGGACTTGCCTGACCCCGACGGCCCAATCACGGCCACAAATTCGCCCGTGCGAAGTTCAACAGAAATACCCCGCACCGCTTTCACTTCATTGTGCTCGCCCGGGTGATACACTTTTTCAAGATTGATGGTTCGCGCAATGACGTCATTCATATCGTAACGCTTCAACAGGGTTTAACTTGGACGCGCGACGGGCCGGGAAGAATCCTGCCACCACACTGATCACAATCGCGAAGACAAACACACTGATTGCAAGACGCGACGTGACAAGGAAGAGGACGATTCCACTTGCTTGCATTGCAGTGTTGATTGCAATGGTCATCAGCCATCCGAGCACAAGACCAACCACGCCACCAATCACGCCAATCGCGGCGGCTTCAAACAAAAATTCGCGTAAAATCCGTCCGCCACGCGCACCAACGGCTTTTTTAATGCCAATTTCGCGCGTGCGTTCGATGACGGCAAAGGTCAACGTGTTCATGATCGAAAATCCGCCGACGATAATCGCAATCAACGCGCCAGACAAAATGATCGCGTTAAAAATTGCGGTGCCTTGGCTTATTTGCTCCTCAAAAAATGATGGGCCGTATGCCTTCACGCCCGTGATCTGCTCGTTAATGCGTTTGGCCACTTCTTCTCCCTGTTCAATATCATCCAGATAGACGGCAAAGCTCGAGGTAATCGCATCGGCTTTGAGCGTTTGTTTGAACGCATCTGGCAGCGTGGCGTACAACACTTCTTGCGCATCGGTGAGGGAAACAACGGCCGATGTATCCGGTGCAGTTAACGTCTTTTCAAGAATGCCAATCACTTCAAAATCCCGATCGCGAAGTTTCAGGGTGTCGCCAACTTTCACGCCCTTCGTTTCGGCAAGATCAGCTCCCATCACGACCTTGCCGCGATCTGCCGCTTCAACCATTCGGCCATCCGTGACGGTGAGCTTAAACGATTCATACGGGTCAGCTTCAGGGTTGTGCGCAACAATCATGGCTGGTGCACCAAATGTTGCTCCGGTTTCTTGATCCAATAGCAATCCAATATCAGGCGAGACATACTTCACGCCCTCGACTTTTTCAATCTCGGTTCGCTTCTCAATCATGAGCGGCGTGCCGCCAAAAAACGCAGAGGACTGCCCATCCACGACTAACACTTTGGTGCCGTAATAGTCCTCGCCGCCTTTCACGAGTTTGTTCAACTTTTCGGACATCGCGCCCATCACCGTTAACGCAAAAACGCCAATGACAATTCCGCCAATGGTGAGCACCGTGCGGAGTTTTCGACGCAACAAATTACGAATGATGAGTTTCATAATGTCAGTAGTGTATGCGGTTTTTCCAGCCTCGTCAAGCCCGAGTTTGTCGATTTTTGTCTCGATCAACCGGCGTCTTTTTTATTGTCGCATGGGGCGCGCTCACACTGATCCCGTTTTTTCGTTTCAACGCATCCGTTAAACCGCTAGGGCCACAACACGAGTTTGAGTCCGACAAGCAAGAGAAAGACTGCGACCACAGTTCGGAATCGTTGTTCAGAGATGTGAGCGACAATGCGTTTGGCAAGATGCGCGCCAACGAGTGACGCCGGGATGCACAGGATGAGAGCAAGAAGAAAGAGACGGGGGAGGATTGCGCCTTCAGAAAAATAGGTGATAAGACGACTGGAGTCAACCGCCAAACCGATCGCACCCGCGGTTGCGATGTACACGGTTTTAGGTAAATCAAATGCGCTCAAAAATGCGCCGCGCACGGCTCCCCCAACTCCAAATACGCCAGAGAAAAATCCCGACAGCCCGCCGCCGATCATCGCGTTCAACGTATTGGGCGGTATACGAAACGTCGGCTTCCATGCAAGATAGGCGACATACACCACCAAAAATCCGCCCAAGATGTGTGAGAGCAGCGTTTCCGGAACCGAAAACACAAACCGCGCGCCAACGTAACTCAAGAGAATTCCCGGCACACCAAACAGGAGAATGATGCGCCATCGAAACCCTTCACGAAACAGCGCCATTTTCCAAATGTCGCCGAACCAGTGAATGATGCCGACGAACAACAACGTTTCCGGAACAGGGAACCACAGCAGCAACACTGGCACCATAATTGTCGATGTGCCAAATCCGGTAAGCGTTCCGACTCCCGCCGCAAGAATCGTGAGAAGTGTAACCAGAAGCATTTCCATGAATGCAGAATATCACAAAACGTTCGTGCGCTCAATCTTGTGGCATGACTTTATTCAACCTCATGTGTTATACTATCATCGTTATTATTCACAAGGAGGATATGAGCATCATTTCATTTGCGCGTCTTCGTGGGTGGAACAGTGCGATGGCGATTTTGCATTTTGTGCAGGGCGTTGTCGTGTTTGCATTGAGCAGCGATTTTGCCCTGCCGCTCACGACGTCGTTTGTGGAATTCAACGCGACAACGCGCACCCTTGAACCGGTGCTCACGGAAGTCGCCGAACTCCACATCGGTTCACTCGTTGCAGGATTTTTTCTTCTTTCCGCTCTTGCACATTTGCTTGTGTCACTGCCCGGTGTGTATGAATGGTATGTGGCTCACTTGAAAAAGGGCATGAACACCGCGCGATGGATCGAGTATGCGTTCAGTTCCTCGCTCATGATTGTGGTAGTTGTCATGCTCACCGGGATGTATGATGCGGTCAGCATCATGCTCGTGTTTTTCTTGAACATGATGATGATTTTGTTCGGCTGGATGATGGAGCTGCACAATCAAACCACGAAACGCACCGACTGGACAGCATTCATTTTTGGATCGCTTGCCGGCATTGTGCCGTGGGTCGCCGTGGCGGTGTATCTCTTTAACGCGGGAGAAGGAGACATGCGCGCGCCGACATTTGTGTACTGGATTTTCTTTTCGATTTTTCTGTTTTTCAATTCGTTCGCCATCAATATGCTCTTGCAATACAAAAAGGTTGGTCCGTGGAAGGATTATCTGTACGGCGAACGCGCGTATCTCATCTTGAGCTTGGTCGCGAAATCGTTGCTCGCGTGGCAAGTGTTTGCAGGAACGCTGCGGCCGGTCTAGTCGTTTTCCTTCAGCAACTTGCGGAATTTTTCTTTCACTTTTTCGAGTTTTGGGTTGATCACGACTTGGCAATACGGATTGTCTTGGTTTTTTGCGTAGTAGTCGCGATGATCGTCTTCGGCCGGGTAAAAAGTGTCGAGCGGTGTGATATCGGTGACGATTGCGTTGCCGGCGGCGTTGGACGTGTTGATTTCGCGCACGAACGTTTCGGCTTCTTGTTTTTGACTTTCGGTCGTCGTGAGAATCACGGATCGGTATTGCGTGCCGACGTCGTTGCCTTGGCGGTTGAGTGAGGTCGCATCGTGCGTGGCGAAAAATACGGTCAAGAGATCGCGGTAGGTGATGCGCGACGGGTCATACACAATTTCAATCACTTCGGCATGGCCGGTCGTTCCGCTACATACGTTTTCGTAGGTGGGGTTTGGAGTTGTGCCACCCGCGTATCCCGGCGTAACCGATTCCACGCCGCGCAGTTTATGGAAGATCGCTTCGGTGCATCAAAAGCATCCTCCGCCAAAGATTGCTCGTTCCTGTTGTTGATTCATCATTTGACTGGAGATAAAATTCTTACTATTATTTCCTTGCGTATGTGGCATGAAAATGAAGTGGAGGGTAACCGTGCCAAGGCCGATGTGTCGTGCGGAGGGCTGCAGTGAGCCCGCTGCCTATCGTGTGATTCTCTACGACTACTACATCCAACTCGGTGAGGTGTTCTTCAAGCAGGACTTCACCTGCCCGTGGCTCTGTCAACAGCATGTGGATGAGAACGAGCGGCGTGCGCGAGGCGACCGTAAGCCTCGCGGGATCACTCACTATCCGCACACGAACCGAGAGGGCGCGCAGGGCATGAGCCTGTACTTCCCGATCAATGAGGAGGAGGTGGACGAGATCGTCGACGTGCTTTGTTCCGACGGTTCGTAGAAGAGTCGCCGTCACACACGATGCCGGTTGCGGATCCTCACGTTGGATCCGCAACCTCTTTCCTCTTCTTATATTCCGATTTTCCAAACTCCCTTTTCAAGAAACGCAGGGATAGTTTGTTGGTGAGCTTTATTAATGAGATTCGGATGCGACTGCTTGGTCTCTTTTGCATATTGTGCTAGGGGGATGATGCGTTTTTCTTTCTTCACGTTTATGTCACAATAACCGTGAAAGTATATGATTTTATGGGGTATTTTCACGGTTATTCGGTCGGCCTAGAATCCTAGCTTTTCATTCACGAGAATCATTCGAACGCTGCGTTTGTTCATCGGGCTTTCGTATTTGAAGATAACGACCTTCGAAATATTCGTACCCATCCCGTACTTTTGTTGCATGTTTTTGTCTTCGAGCGGCACAACATATTCTTCAAGTCGTTGAAACGCATCGGCAAGGGTCGGCACGATTTTTTGCGCGCCTACAACGAAGATGATATTTGCCGACGTATAGACAATGTGCGGGAGTTGACTGCCGGTGTTTGACGCGACTAAAAATTCACCGGTCTCGGTCAGCGCATGCACGCTGCCAAGATAGTAATCGGAAACCGTGGATTGCCGCCGCAATAACCCTTGCTTGGCCGGATCCGATTCCGCAAGAATCTGCTCATGAAGATTATTCCAGCGATGCGCGCCGGATTTCAAATACTCCACAAATCCAATCTCCTCGAGCGTGCGCGAGGATCCGTTCATCACCGATGCGCTTTCAGGGATGAGCGATTGAATGCGTGCGAGCGCGTCGGCGCGCGTGGCGACATGCTCTACTTCAATGTTGCGTTCGCGAAGAGCGCTTACGACGCGGTTCTGCGTTTCGAGATCGGCGAGTGTGTCATAGGGCATAGGTCGTGTGGTAAAGAATAATAGTCCCGGAGAATTCACGGCGATACTTTTTTACTCTTGGTTCTCTTGATCAGAAGAAAAATGAAATTGACAGCAATTCCGAACGCACACATCATAAAGATTATAGCCATCAATCCAGAACCAGTTCGCGTGATAAATCTATTGAGTGCACGTTCCAAGTAAGCCGCAGTCCCGACGATGTATAAAAGGATGGAATGTCGGATATGATCGCGCAGCCTTGGATGTGTCAGTTGCTCCAAGGCGACGATTGAGATGTTGAGGCTGAGAAGAACGAAGAACAGGACTCCTAATCCAAGTATGAACCATGTTTCCTCGTTCGACCATATTTGTATTGGTAGATCTATATGCTCACCGATGACATACATGAGAGCAAGCAAGACACCGACAAATCCCCCAAAATAGATAATAGGGGAGAGACTCTTAATAATGATACGTTTCGCGCTCATAGATATAGATAGAGTCGGCGAGCGTTACAGCTACCGCGGCTTTTCGCCGGTGCGCCAGCAGATGAGTTGGCACGTTCTTCTATTGAAGCAACTGCGTAATCAAAGCGACCATCTGATCTTTTTTCTTAGGGTCGCTTTCGGCGATCAAAAGTGTGAGAGCGGTTAAGCTCGCTGGGTTGATGTTGCGGCTTCCTTTCGCACGGAACTTTCGCAAGAACCAGATAAATGCAAAAGCGCCGCACCGTTTATTGCCATCGGTGGACGGATGATTCTTCACCATGAAATACAAGAGATGCGCAGCTTTTTCTTCAATGCTTGGGTAGACGGCTTTTCCCGCAAATGACTGCATGATATTCCCGACGATTCCTGTAGTATTTCCGTGTTCCCGTTCTTGCGCAAAGATTTCTTTTGCCTCTCCTTTTTTCAGAAGCTCGGATCGAAAGGTCGAGATGGCGCTTGTCAATTCTTCGCCAGTGAGCCGAATAGATTTTTTGGTTGTGCTGACAACTTTCAGCGATTCCTTGTCGTACGCGTCAAGCGAGACCCATGTGCCAGCATACTCTTTAATGAGCTCAAGAATCATTTTGGGATCAAGAGTGACATGTTCAGGCAAGAGGAGCTGAATGTCAGCAACCGCCTTCATGAATGCGTTGTAGTTTTGAGCAATGCGTTTTCGGTTAATAGTGTAGCCTTTTGTGATGTACTCGCGTAAGATCTTGGTTGCCCATTTTCGAAATTCAATCGCCCGAGTGGAATGAGTGCGATAGCCAACTGCAAGAATTAAATCTAGGTTATAATACTGCACTTGATATTTCTTGCCATCATCGGCAGTATGTGCAAATTTTGCACATACTGAATTTGAGTTTAATTCTTTATCCTCGAGAATCTTTCGTATATGTTTCGTCGCCACTGATCGCTCAATAGCGAAAAGACTAGCGATCTGCGCCTGCGTTGCCCAGATTGTTTCTTTCTTCAAATCACCCCGGAGCTCAATGGCTCCGGACTGTGCCTGGTAAATCACTATTTGTCCTTTTCCTTTTTTCTTGCTCATATATTCCAAATTTCGTTGAGTTTGCCATCTCTATCATATACCGGATTGACCACTTAGACAAACAAAAAGTTGCTATACGCAAAACAGGCGATGAAGCCTGTTTTGGTATGGTGTGAATTTATTGTTGCGCGGGCTTGGCCGGGCCGGAAACGGTTTGCGCTTCGCGGTAGCCGTCCATCGCAAAAAAGATGTTGACCACAAACACCGTCACGAACATCTGCCAGTACAAATCGGCGTCGAGGTCTTTGAGCGAGGTCTCGATGTACGAGAGCGAGAACGATCCGAGCGTTAACACGAGCCCAAACGCTTTTCGCTTGCCGACATACAACGTGCCCAAGCCCATAAAAAAGAAGTTGAGCACCGCCGCGAGCCATGGTTTTTTCATGGATAATACACGAAAAGAATAAGCTCACTTTAGTATACCACCTGTTTGCCCAAACGTGAAGCCGCATTTCCTTACCAAAGAATCCTTGGAGGATGACCCCAAGGATTCTTGGATGGAAGGCTTCGGAATCTTTACCGTAAAACCTCACGACGGAGAAGCGCGAACGGTTCGCCGAGAACTGCTGGAACAGACAACGTTGTGTTTCCCCTTACCCGTGGAGCGAGTTCAACGTTGAAAGGACGCAGCTGGAATGGGTCAATGAGCGCAAGACCGCTTATCCCGTTATCTCGGCCATCTTCAATCGTGTCAAGGATGGCGTTCTCATCCGTTGCTCCCCACCAGTTGTTTTCAAGATGAGCGTTCGATGGTCCAATGACCTGCACATTCCATACGGTATTGCCGGTGATCGTGTTGTACGTTATGGGTGGTCTGTATGCACCATACTCTGTCATGATGACACCAACATCATTATTACGGATCGTGCTCTGTGATACGGTGAATCCCTCGTAGAATCCCTGAATGCCGGTGCCGTTGTTTTCAATCAACGAGTTTTCAACAACGCCGCGTCCACCGTATACTGCCGCAGACGTGTTTCCCGTAAACGTTGAATGAAAGACATTGATTCGTTCGGTCTGGTACAATCCATACTCATTATTCGTGAATGTCGAATCGTAGATATTTTTATCTCCTCCGGTGACGGCAATGTGGTTGTTTTCAAACAGTGATCGCTTCACAACGAGCAGTGTTGAGCCAGAGTACCCAGCGAGTGCCTTGGTGTTATTGCGGAATACTGAATCCTGAATAGAAAGCGGTCCTCCCGAGTTGCAACACGTGGTAAAGACCGCTATTTTCGCACTGGAAAGCTCGGTGTGTTGCAAGTTCAAACTTCCCCCAAGATTCGTATTCACAGAGATCCCTTGCCATGTCTGGTCTGGGTTTTCTGCGGATGGGGTAAACGTGATTGGAGCAGGATCGGTTCCGATGGCGTTGAGATGGCCGCGAATATCGAGTGTATCGATGCCGTCAAAAATCACCTGAACCCCGGGATCGATGGTTAAGGTGACATCCTGAAAAACGACGACGTTTGGAATGACGACGCGATAGGGACTGCCGTCAAGCGTCCATGTGGTGTCCGCGGTGATTCCGCTATCCACAATGGTTTCTGCCCAAGCTGTTTGTGCAGACGCAAACCCAGCGACTGCAAGCACTCCTAAGACAGCAATGGCAAGACTTGGAAATCTCGTTTTCATAATTTGAAGATAATAATTGATGCGATGCCCTGCAGAGCTTCTTTCTGTAAGCATAGTCGCCTCCATGTTACAGCGGATAGTTCTCCCGCCGCTATGCTCCCAAATCCTTTTTCTTTTGTTCAAATTCTTTCTTGTCAATCTCGCCTGTGGCGTATCGCTCTTTCAAAATGTCAAGCGCAGATTTTTCGCGATTGCGCGTGTCGTGAGATTGAGTCGTAAGCCATTTAATAAGCGCGACAATACCCGCGATGATCAATGCCCACCAGAGGATCATAAAGATCCAGCCGAAAGCGAAAGATCCGAATCCAAAGTTCATCATAGTGTGTGTTGAATGATTTTTTTCATTTTTGAATTATTTGCTGCGGCTGCAAACTCCAAGAAATATTTCTCCCATTGTTCGCGAGTCGAGTGGTAGCTGTTATCGTATGCAAAATAATCGACCCATGCCTCACGGGCACGGAGCACTTCTTTGAGCCGTCCAATATTTTTTTGATCCTCGATGGTTAAATCAAACAATTCCAAGGAGCGCTCAAACGCATGGCGAGCGATCTCTGGATTTTTCTCTTGCCACTTCATTGCGCGATACACTTCGCTGCCGATATTCGCCATTTGAAAAATCAGATCGTGCTTTGCCCATGCGCCCTGCGCTTGTTCTTTATGTTGGTATGCCATTGATAATCAGTCTATTCACAATTTCGATGATTTTTTTTCGAGTATTCTCATCTTCAACACTTCGACTGCGGTTGTCTTGGCGCGGCCGCATATTGATCATGGAATCAAATTCAATGAATTGCTCTCCAATAAGATGAGGATAGATGTTGATGCCCCAGAGATCCTGCTGACGGGAGCCATTTTCTAAAAGTTGCTTTTCTTCGTCGGCATGCAAGTCCGCATCAACGACCATAATTCCTTGTTCAATGTCAATAACCGCCTTCACCAAGTCGCCATACATCTTGGCAGACATTTCTTTAAGTTCGTCAATACTGATGTTCTCTTTAACTATTTTCATAACAAAGAAGGAGATAGCCTACTCGGACATCCTAACATTCAGAGAGGGATTGCACAAGTTTCGTGGCTATCCTTACTAGATTTAATGGTAAACTCTGTATAATTGATTGTTCAAGAATGAGAGGTAAAAGTAGTCCTTCCCCCAAACGAAAATCCGACCTTTCCAGAAAATCGGATGTTCGCTTCATATTTAATGGCTCCGCCGATGGCTCGAGTATCGACGAATGGAGTGGATTAGTGAAGTCAAAGACCCGGGGGAAATCATGGCCGATGCCAAGAAGCTTCTTAAAGGTGGGGGGGACTCAAACCGTCGTAGATGAGACTTGTTCCTTTAGCTCACTTTCTTTCGAGCGTTCCTCGTAAGCGATCGTCAAAAGTGTCTTGAAGAAGGTAACGTAATCATCAGCATAAGCGGCAGTCTGATCACGAGAAAGCTCAACACAGAAATCCTCTTGAAAAATTCGCCTAAGCTCGTCAACTAACTCTTCACGCATCACAAAGTTCTTAAAAGGATACATACCCCTTATCTTTCGCTGTCACACGGAGCATACGACTACCCTCAAAGAGAAAGTATTCAGAACTCTCCTGTATCGAACTATCAACATGCCACACCTCGTCAACTTGCTCGAATAACGATTTATTGCGCTGAATGGAAGCATGAATAATATCCGCATTCATTAGGGCAAGATCATTATTTTCGACGAGCAGGATGGAATGATATCCTCGTTCTTTATAGAACCGAAGCTTTTTGATTTTGCTTGTAGCCGTATCATAGAGCCGTTGATCGAAGGAAGTGTCGTCTTTCACGCTTCTACCACATCTAACACCGGGGCTATTCGACTCTAGCACTCTAATGGAAACGTCGAAAGGAAGACCCGGAACTTGGAGTGGATGATTCCCGACCGAAAGCGCATCTATTTCATCGAAATGTTCAAATAACCATAGCTGAAGAAGTTCACCATTTTTTCTCCAGTCGCTTTGGGTTACAGCCTCATGGGGAATGATAATAGTGATCGCATTATGAGCCCTTCCTTTGAGCTGCTCCTCTATAGGAATACATATATCTCTAAAGAAGGCGTTATACTCACGTTGTTTCGCGAGAACATCACAACTTGTAAGTTCCAAGGCTAACTTGAGGGTGTCGACCTTAGCGTCAATCAAATTACCCTGCTCTTGTTTACTAAGAGTCGAAAAATGATCCTCTGGAAAATCAATTCCGGTCGAATCAAGGGGGTGACTCTTCAATTGAGCCCAGCGTTCCAGGAACGCAATTATGGTAGCACGCTCTTGTTCTTTCATGGTGGCGAAGTGTTAGGTTCGAATCCTGTCTGGGTGCATGCTTGAGAAAAAACAGGAGAGCTTATCTTAGCACAATTTTTCAATCATCACAAAAGTCATTATCGAACCGTAATTCAGAACGAAGGTAAGACAAAAACAGGCACTTTTGCCTGTTTCGTCCTGTCTAGCTCCGGGGGAGGGATTCGAACCCACGACCAATCGGTTACACGTGCTCCATGACTTTCGTCACGGCGTGGACTATATCATCGTCTCGGGACGAGACGTAGGGCGCTTCGTCCGCCGTTGCAGCGGACTACTCCTTGCGGATAGTCTCTGAACCTTTCTTGCACGAGTGCAAGACTTGGCTACTGATTACCATGCTCCCGTACCTCGGGGAGTGGAGGCTTCCAGTATTTCACCCTATTTTTCAACCCGCCTCGCGACGGGAAGCTGCGTGATGCCGACGTGCACTTCTCGGTGGCAATTGGCGCAGACTAATACGCATTTATTGAGTTCTTCTTGAATTCGAGCCCAGGAGCGGGTGATACCTGATTCAGATATCCCAAACTCCTTTGTACGCCCATCAATGTGATGGAACTCAAGTGCCTGTGGACATTTCTTGTACTTGCAGATGGAACACTGCTCGCCAAGTAACGTCACGGCTTGTTGGCGTAATCTCTTGCGCCTTTGTGACACCGCTTTTTTAAGGTACTCTGCACGGTCGACATACCTCCGTTTATCGGACATAAACATGTGTTTAGTCATAAACTGAGGACGCCACAGCCGACTGCTCTACCACTGAGCTACCCCGGAATAAGCCTTCCTATTATACAGAGATTCAAACAAAAATCAACACCTTGCGTTTGACGAGAAAAGGCTATTGAACGCTCGCGAAAGATAGAGTATAGTAGCCCTATGAAAAAGCACACAACGCTCAACGAAACGTTTGGCACGGCCATCACCTGCATCGATGGGCGCGTGCAAGAGCCGCTTGCGACATGGATGTGTCAGCATTTTTCGCTGGACTATGTGGACATGATCACCGAGCCCGGGCCGGATCATGTTCTTCGCACAATGCCCGACATCGCCAAGGAGCTAAAGCGCGAGGCCGGGATTTCAAAAAGCGCGCACCGTTCGCGCATCATCGCGGTTGCTGGTCATGCTGGGTGTGCCGGCAACCCTGCGTCGGCTGACGAGCACGTGCGAGAGATTCGCGAGTGCGTACGCATCGTTGAATCGTGGGGCTTGGGCATCCCTGTGATCGGCGTCTTTGTGAATGATGCGTGGACAGTGGAGGAAGTTGCGGCGTAGTTCCTGTCGCGTTTTCTCGCCAATTTTTGCGAAAACTTCGCGTTTGGGATTGACAATCTCCTGTTTTTGCGCTATACTCATTTGTTCTTGATAAGTTCTTGATCGCACATTTCCACGTCGTTTGCTCCAACTCTTCCTCCTAGGAAAAGGGTCGAGGGGATTCACTCCCCACATTTATGTGGGGAGTGAATCCCCACTCTTTCCCTGGGAGGAAGGAAGGTTTGGCTTTCGGCCAAGAGTTGTGGTTCGTCCCCACGCTCCACTTCCCCTCTTAGGCCCTAACCATTAACACGACGCTTATGCGCTCCGTGTTAACCTTCCTCGTGGTCCTCATCATCTTGAGGGCCTTCTTCCCAGCGCTGACGGCGGAGATCGTCGAGCTCGTCACCGGAATCGTTCGATTCTTGAGTGAAATGCTCCGAACCGTTGTCAGTTCTGTCTAGCTCGAAAGAGCAACGACACAACGCCCAGGCTCTCGCACTCGCGGGGACCTGGGCGCTTCTCTTTTTGTGGATAACTTTCGCTTGTGTTTTTTTGCGGAGAGAGTAGAATACCTATGGGCGTCCTCATCTTTATCGTGAGAACTTAACGCCCGTTTTATGTCCAAATACGAGAGAGCAAAAAAAGGAGAAGACCAGCCCATAACCAAAGGCTATTTTGAGGAGCGCCTTGGAGGGTTTCAAAAGAGTCTTGAGAAGAGTCTTGATGAGAAATTTGAGAAGTTTGCACGAATGATGCAAACCGAATTTCAACATGTCCACGATCGTATTGATCGGACGAATAACCATTTGGGTGACCGTATCGACCGAACGAATGAACGATTAGATAGAATCAGTGTGCAGTTTGACGAGCTTAATCATCGCCTTCTTGCGACAAATGACCTCCTCTATCGTCATCTCGACGACTCCTCAACAAAGCACGCCGATATCCACTACGCCATCCGAACCCAGGAAACCTGGATCAAAAGAGCAGCGCGGAAAGTGAACGTGCGCTATCCTGTTCCCGCGCATCGCTAATTCGGTTCCCGCGAATACCAAAATGCCGACCATCGCTGGCCGGCATTTTGCGTATCGTATCAATTACGAACTCTTGCTGAACAGGCTCTTCCATCCCGAGATGGTTAAGAACCATGCCCGCGCGCTCACTTTGCCGTCACCTTCAACCGTCACTTTTCCTTTGCCGCTGGTCTCAAAGGATTTCACGTCGCCGGAAAGATTCCCGACAACATCGGTTCCGCTCACAACGGCTTTGCCGTCAAAACTCGTATACGTGACCGTATCACCGTCGACGGATTTTTCACCTTCACCGGTGATTTCCACTTTCGCGTTGTCAGAAACCGTAAGTGTGCCCGTGCCGGCCACTTTCAATTTACCGGTTCCTTCAAAGCGAACGCCTCCAACTCCAACGCCTTTGACGCGACCACGGCCTTCATAGGTTCGCGTTCCGGTCGCCGCCAACACGAGCATCGGAAGGAGCAAGGCAGTCACTCCCATAAGCGCAAATGAGATCTTTAACGTTTTCATACGCATGTTGATTAAAAATTCTTCTTTCCTCCAGTCGCGAGAACTTCGACCGTTCTCGATAAAACTGTTGACGGAGGAGGGTTACATGCTATACTACCCCTTGTTTATTGGCTCAAATTGTGCTGTAACCAGGCCACGACTACCTATGCAGGGATCCATCTCACACATGAATTCAGAGGAGGAAAAACGCATTGTGAAACAGGCGCAGGCTGGTAACGAGCAGGCGATTACCGTCTTGTATAACCAGTATATCACACTTATTTACAGGTATGTGTATATTCGGGTCGGCAACCAGGCCGAAGCCGAAGACGTGACTCAAGATGCGTTTCTGAAAGTCTTTCAATCCATTGGGCGATTCGAATTTCGATCCTCGTTCAAGACATGGTTGTTCACGATTGTGAAAGCAACGATTGTCGATCTCTGGCGAAAGAAATATAAAGAGATGACGGTACCCCTTGAAGATTTTTTAGCTCATGAACCGGGATTTGAAACGGATCCCGAAGTCGAAATTGAAGAGGTAAAACGACAACAGAACGTGGAGGAAGCGATCCGCCGCGTTTTTGACGAATTGAGCGACGATTACCGGAAGATTCTTGAACTTCGATTTTTGAAAGGATATACTCTAAAAGAGGCAGCCGCGGAACTGGGGATCAGCGTCAACAACGCAAAAGTCCGGCAGTTTCGAGCGCTAGAAAAAGCCCGCGCACTCACAAACGGCACTGACCCTTTTGACAGTATATCTTTAGAGTCTCTTCCAAAGAACGACAATGAATAACATCCCCACAACCGAACGCGAACAAGAACACGCTGAAAAACTGGAACAGTATCTGGCCGATCTTGAGCGTGGCGTCAGTTCAGAGATTCCGGCGTCAGCCAAAGATGACCCTGAACTTTTAGAGCATCTTGCGCATGCGCGCGATCTGTATTATGCAAAGCGCACCTTTCAGCCGCGCGACGAGTTTGTGACGAACGTGCGACAAGAAATTCGCGAGCAGACACATGCGGCACGAAACGCCTATCCCGAACCTGCGTATGCGGAACACAAAGGGTCGTGGATGAGTCGGCTCATCCCGTTTTCCATCGCCGCGGCGTCTCTTGCTGTGATTGTTCTTGCCGCCGTGTCAGCAAAAACCATGTTCCAAAAGAAGAGCGATTCAAATCCCCTTGTCTTTTTGCAAGAAGAAGCCGGTTCAAAAATTCGCGCGCTTAATCTGAACGATGTGTTGACGAATAGTTCCTTGCCAGACGTAAAAGGCGAACCGGTGACGTCTTCAGATGGGGGAGAAGTCGCTTCTGACGAACCAGACACCACCAGCCCCACTCCTCCCTCGAACTCAAACACCAACGAGAATCTTTCCGCCGTGATTACGGCTGGCGGCATCGCTCCGGATCTTTCAGCTCTGCTCGACGAATTTGATACCGATATTGTCTTGGCTGAAAGCGATGTGGAAGAGGAGCTCGTTTTTGCGGAGCTTGACGATCTTGACCTTTTTATGAGCGATATCGAAGAGTTTGAATTCTAAACCATGAAACGGTTTGCATCCATTTTTGCCACAAGTCTCGCCATCCTCTTTTTTGGAGGAGTGGGTACTCCTGCGCAAGCGTTTGTGTTCCGCGCCGAGACTCGAGAAGAAGCGGTGCAGTCCGCACGTGAAGCGTTCACCACCGAGCGTAAAGCGTATCGTCAGTTGAAAGAGCAAAACGCCGATGACGCCACTCTTGTGATTCAAGGCCGTTTAGTGGTAAACGCAATGCTGGATGTGTTCAGCGCAAGTCTGGATCAGCATGAAGAGCGATTTGACGGCCTGAAAACAAGCGGACTGATGGATGAGTCCATGACGCGCACCTTTGACATTCACAAAAGCCGAATTGCGTTGGCTCGAGAATGGATTGAAGATCAAGAGGATTTGGTGAACATTGCCGAAACGCGGCAAGATCTGCAAGCGCGCGCCACGGATTACGTTGAAGAATGGAAAACCTTCCGCATGGATGCCGAAAAAGCGCGCGGGAACCTTTTGGTTTCCCGCGTCAAACTCTACGTAGCCAAAGGCGAAAATGCTCTTCGAAAAGGGCAGCGCATGGCCGAACTTCTTGAAAAAGCTGGGCTTCTACCTGTCGAGGGTAAAGATGTGCTTGACCGATTGAATGAAGATATGATACAGGTGAAAGCCCAGGTCGTTGTTCTCGACACCAAGCTCGCGGCACTCAACCTTGCAACTCTTGAGCTGGATGCGTCTGGCCTGACCGCGTTCGAGTATTATTCGGATCTTCAAAAAGAATTGAAAGTGATGCGAACTCTGCTCCTTCGCGGGCAAGATGAGCTCCGCGCCTTTCGCACCGAAGTTGAATCCCTGGCACAATAATTTCGTTCTCCATGAATCGACCACATGTATCCCGAAGAGTGGTTTCTGCTCTTCTCCTTTGCGCCCTCCTCTTGAGCCCTCTTGCCGCATTTGCGCGCGATCCGTTTTTCCCGAGCAAAGATCAAGTTGGGTTGAACGTGCACTGGTCGCTTGGCGGATTTGGGCGTGATGATGTGTATGAAAGCGTGCTCGACGGCACGAATACGCGTTGGGCACGCGAGCATTTTTCGACCGACGTGTTTTATGTCGATCAGCCGGGAGCGTGGTTTGATCGCTACGATGCAGTGTTAGCGAAGTATGCGAATGAAAAGGTGAAGGTGGTCGGCATGCTCATGTTTGGATTTGAAGACGGCGAAATTACGCTCACCGATCTTGACCTCTGGGAAGATCATGTGCGTCTCATGGTTGAGCGCTATGGAGATCGAGTCAGGTATTGGCAAGTGTGGAACGAGCCGAACTCTCCGGATTTTTTGTCTCCAAACAGTATTGAAACGTATGGGCCGATTTTGGAACGCTCCTACGCGGCGATTAAAGATGTGGATCCTGATGCCACCGTGTTGACGGCAGGGTTGGCCGGTCTTGAGCGTTTTTGGGCAGAGCGGTTGTTGCGTGACTATCGCGATTCTTTTGACGTGTTAGCGTTTCACACGTATTACTGTCGCGAACTGCGGCGCGATGGAGATCTGCGCGCGTTGGAGCGGGAGGTCAATGCGATGCACGACGTGCTCTCGAAGTATGAGAAAGTACCGGTCTGGATTACGGAGAATGGATGTTCGCGTGGGAGCAAAGGCATTACTCAAGCGTTTCAAGAGCGATATTTGCGAGAGTCGACGAATCTGCTCCTCGATACGGGATGGATTGAACGCGTCTTTGTCTATAACATCCGCGACTATGATACCGGAAATGCGTATGAAGACAATTTTGGGTTGCTTGGATTAGAAAATCACTGGAACGTGCCGATGAAATGGTATGATGCGATTCCGATCGGCCCGTACAACAAACGCCGTTTGGTGGGCGGCGAGGAACAGGAACGCGCGGTGGAGTTGCGTGCGCGGTTGTCGCGATTTTTCCCGTCTGGGCTGCCGGTTTCTGCTGAGAATTGGGGGAGGCTTGTGAATGCCTATGTGTACGGCGAGTATCCGGTTCAAGCCATTGTGCAAACGATTCGGTATGGAGCGGGGAGCGCCGCCGTCCATCCCTCGATTGCGTATGAACAATGGAAAGAGCAAGAGGCCTATCGCAAGACGATGGCGCGGGATTTTACCGCTGATGGCTTCCCGATTTTTGCATACGGTCGCGCCCGCATCGATGTGGATGAAGAAGCGCATCTTGCGCGTAGGTTTCGGAGAGAACTTGGGAATTATAAGGTTCCCATGCCAACGCCTGAAACATGGGGCATGTATGTGAACGCGCGGATTTATGGCGGGTATTCCATGTCCGAAATTGCGCACGCGCTGAAATATGGCGGCAAGACGGTGCACGTTTCTATTCCACAAAGCGAGTGGCAGGAGCGTGCAGAATACAAAGAAACCATGGCCAAGCCGTTATGAGGAGCGCGCGTGACGCTGAACTGATGCGCGAGGTGTTGCGTTTAGCGCTGCAAAAGGGGGAACGCGTCGGCCACAACCCGCGCGTAGGAGCGCTGCTCGTTCGCGAAAACGAGAAAAACGAGAACGGATCTCGGAAATTGGGAAAACGAGAACGGATCTCGGAAATTGGGAAAGGGGTGCATCGCCGGTTTGGCGGGCCGCACGCCGAGGTGGACGTGTTGCGGCGAGCGGGTTCGCGGGCGCGGGGCGCGACACTGGTCGTGAATCTCGAGCCGTGTTCGCATTGGGGCAAGACGCCGCCGTGTGTTGATGCGGTTCTTGCCGCTGGCGTGCGGCGGGTTGTGGTGGCGATGAAAGATCCCAATCCGTGGGTCGCCGGGCGGGGGATTCGGCAGTTGCGTGAAGCTGGGGTTGAGGTGGTGACGGGCGTAGAGCAGGCGCGGGCGCGAGCGATCAACCGCGCGTTTTTGGGCCGTCTTCAAGTTCGGGTGAAAGATCCCATCCATACCATTGTGAAAACAGTCATGACCGTGGATGGCAAGATCAACCGCGCCGGAGCGCGTTCGCAAACCGTGCTTTCGCCGGCCGCTGATCTGCGCCGCCGCGACGCTGAACGCGCTGGCATGGATGCGATTCTGGTCGGCGGCAACACGGTTCTCGTGGATGACCCGCGTCTTGTCATTCGCTCGCCTCGATTGCAGCGAGAGCGAGTTCGCCGCGGTCAGTCGCCGGATCCAGTGAAAATTGCCGTGATCACGGATGCGGGCAAAATCTCACGTACCAGTCGCTTCCTCACCACCGGAAAATGCGAAAAGATGATTTTTACCACGTCGCAGACCTCGGTCGCAGCTCGCCGCCGGCTCGGCCCTCTTGCTCATGTGTTTATTGTCGGGCGAAATCGCGTCGATTTGAAAAAGGCATACGGCATCATGCATGCATTTGGCATTCGCCGCGTCATGGCCGAAGGCGGCGGCACGCTCAACGCCGAGCTGTTTCGTCTTGGCCTGGTGAACGAATTTTGGCTCAAAATCGCTCCTCGTCTCTTTGGCGGCAAAAACGCCCCTACGATTCTCAATGGCGCAGATATTCACTCTTTCCTTCACCTCCAGCGCATAGAAAGAGTGACAAAGAATTTTATTATGGTAAAATATAAAGTAAGTCGCTCTTAAAATATCCTCACGGGTCCTGTCAGCGGGCACCCTGCCACACCTTGCTCCAGGCTCGGGCTTTCGCCCTCCCACTACGCTCGGTGTGGCATCCTTCCCGCTGCCACCCGTCGTGATCTTAGTATTAAGACCGCTTCTGTATGAAAAAATCTCGAATCATGCTTAGTTCAGTTCTTGTCTTCAGCCTTCTCCTCCTTGGAGCAGGGTGTCAGGATGTGAAGAAAGATGTGAAACAAGTGGGCAAAGACGTGAAAGAGGTTGCGAAGGACACGTCTAGCCTTGCCCAAAAAGCGCTGAATAAAGGTGAGGAGCTGACCACTCTTGCCAAAGACGCTGCCAAAACCGCCAAAACCGCTGCGGAAAAGGTGACGAGCGTGCTCGGCGATGTCGAATCGCCGCTCCTCACGCTCGACGATTTCACCGGCGGGGAATCGAGCGGAACCGTGGGTCGCAAAACGGTTGACGGCGTGTTCACCCTTGCGCTGTTTGCGGATGTGCCTGCGCCGGCCACAGGTAAGCACTATGAAGCCTGGCTTGTCCGGCCAAGCGACGGCTATTTTGTGAATATGGGCGCGTTGGAAACCGAAGTCACTGGCCATTTCTACCTCACCTATACCTCGGCAACGAACTATATGGACTACAACAAGGTCAAAGTGACGCTCGAAACCGATGGGGGAGACGAGTTTGCCGAAGAGACGATTCTTACAGGCGAATTTAGCGAGGAATAATAAACGATCTATGGAAGGTCACGAACATCTTGGATCAGCACCGGGGGACATTGAAAAAAGAGAGATCTCTTCTTATGAACCTCCGCCTGAACTTGAAGCTCTCCTTCGCGCAGAGACAGAACTCGCCCAGCGTTCGCATGTGCGGGGAAAGGGGGAGGAACGAGTGCTGAATTGGGCTGATGAGCATGCCGCAGATTTCCGAGAATTTTGGGGAAAGAAAGCCCCGCAGAGATATATCCTTGATCACTACGCTGATCCAAATCAGCGATGGATGAAGCCCGTGGTGAATGAATGGAAAAGATTTCTCGCAGAAAAAAAGAGTCGTAAAAGAAATGGAGACTCCTCACACGAAATGCCAAGCTGAAAGTTATCCACAGCGAGGGATATGCTACACAGAAAACCGCGAACATTCGCGGTTTTCTGTTTTGTTGATCCACTCAACATCTTGTGCTATATTGAACTAACCCACTACTAAATATAGTATTTTGTATGAACTGTCCATCGTGCTTCCATAATGACACAAAAGTCCTCGATTCTCGCAGTTTTGACGACGGAACGTCCATTCGCCGGCGTCGAGAGTGCGAGAAGTGCGGGTTTCGTTTTTCAACATACGAAGAAGTGGAAATTTTGAACCTCACCGTTGAAAAACGCGATGGATCATTTGAACCGTATGATCGCGAAAAGATTGTGATTGGCCTGAAACGGGCTCTTGAAAAACGCGACATGGATCATGAGCGATTCAAGCGGCTCGTGAATGCGATTGAGCGTGACATTCAAATGAACGAGAAAAGCGACCGTATTGCGTCAGCGCGCATTGGCGAACTCGTGATGAAACATCTCCGCCGCGCGGATAAAATTGCCTACATCCGTTTTGCCTCGGTGTACAAATCGTTTGAAGAAGTGGAACACTTCCAAGAAATTCTGGATATGTTCGCAACGAAAAAAGTAATCAAATCTCTCAAAAAGAAAAAAGAACCGGTACCCGCCGAGTAAACAAATATTATTGTCATCCTGAGCCGAGCGAAGCGGGCCCCGAGCGCTCGCGAAGGGGCGGCGAAGGATCTCATCCACTCACTATGTCTCTTTTCTCCCATGTGACGAAAGAAAGGACGGCCGAGTCCACGGCGACTTCGGTGCGTCCGTCTCCCAAACCGCATGCGCCACGTCGCCAAAAGATTACGTCGGTTGACGAGCTCCATTTGACGCAAAGCGCGGAAGTTGTTTTAGAGAAACGGTATTTGCGGCGTGATCCAGAAGGTCGGGTCATGGAGACCGCGATTGACATGTTCCGTCGCGTGGCCGAGAATATTGCCTCGGCAAACGCGCTTTTTGGCGCGAATACAGAAGACGTGAAATCCCGCGCCGAAGAATACTATGACATGATGACGCACTATGAGTTTTTGTCGGGCATGCCGCTGCGCAACGCGGGCCGCGAACTCCAGCAACTGTCGGCGTGCTACGTGTTGCCGCTTGGCGATTCCATGGATGACATTTACACCACGCTCAAGAATGCGGCGTTTTTGCACAAGACGGGCGCAGGCATTGGGTACGACTTTTCGCCGCTCCGCCCGCGCGGGGACTTGGTGAAATCCACGGGCAATCACTCTAGCGGGCCGGTGTCGTTTATGCGTTTGTTCAATTTTTCGTCGGAAACCATTGTGAACAGCGCAGCCACGCGCCGCGCCGGCAATATGGGGGTCTTGCGCGTTGATCATCCGGATATCGAAGAATTTATCAACATCAAACAAGACAACGCTGAACTCCAGAATTTTAATATCTCGGTTGCCGCCACGGACGTGTTTATGGACGCGGTGAAAAATGACACCGACTATGATTTGATCAATCCCTCCACTGGCGAAGTGGTGCGCCGCGAACGCGCGCGAAAAATTTTTGACAAAATCGCATTTGGCGCATGGGCATCGGCTGAACCTGGTCTTTTGTTCATGGATAAAATTGACGCGCTGAACCCGACGCCGCATGTTGGCCAACTGCGCGCAACAAACCAGTGCGGAGAGCAGCCCTTGCTCGCCTACGAAAACTGCAACCTCGGCTCGATCAATCTTGGCAAATTTGTGGTGCGGGATGACGCCGGTCGGCCGTCGATCGACTGGGATCGGCTGCGCACCGTAACACGTTTGGCCGTGGAATTTTTAGATAACACCGTTGAAATCAACAACTACCTCTTGCCCGAAATTGAAAAAACCGTGAAATACGGCAACCGCAAGATTGGGCTCGGCGTGATGGGTTTTGCCGACATGCTCATCCGGCTTGGCATCCCGTACAATACCGACGAAGCCGTGCAGTTTGCCGATGAAGTGATGGGGTTTGTGAAACGCGAGGCACATCAAATGAGCATAGAGCTCGGCGAGTCACGTGGCGACTTTCCGAACTTTAAGGGGTCGCTCTGGGAGAAGCAAGGGTACACGCACATGCGCAATGCCACCGTGACGACGATTGCCCCGACTGGCACGATTGCGATCTTCGCGAATTGCTCGAGCGGCATTGAACCGATTTTTGCGCTCGCCTTCATTCGCAAAAACATTTTGGATTTTGGTGAAGATGAATTTTTGGAAGTGAATCCCCTTTTGGAAGAAATTGCAAAAGAGCGATGGTTTTACTCGCGTGATTTGATGAAGCGCGTGGCCGAGCAAGGTTCGCTTGAGGGTTTGAAGGATGTGCCCGACGACTTGCGCCGCGTATTTGTGACTGCGCACGAGATTGATCCGGTGTGGCACGTGCGCATCCAAGCCGCGTTCCAAAAGTATACCGATAACGCGGTGTCGAAGACGATCAACATGCCGAAGAGTTCCACGCAAGAGGATGTGGCCAATGCGCTTATCTTGGCCTACGATCTTGGCTGCAAAGGCATCACCATTTACCGCGATCAATCCCGTTCTGAGCAAGTGTTGAATACGACCAAAGCTCACGCGTAACTATGCCTCAATTTCAAGTTGGTCTCAAAGCCGTGATCGCGAATCCTGAAGGAAAGATTTTGCTCATAAAGCGCGCGAGCACGAACACCATCGCGGGTTACTGGGATATTCCGGGTGGGCGCATGGACTTTGGCGAAGGATTAGAAGCTGGCCTTAAGCGAGAGATCAAAGAAGAGGCTGGCCTGGATCTCGCGACCATTGCCGCGCCGCTCTCGGTCACCACGTTTCACCCAAAAGTGAATCCTGATGTCCAAATTGTGCGAATGATCTTCTGGTGCACGGTTGCCTCCCACAATAACGTGAAACTTTCCGAAGAACACAGTGAGTATGGATGGTTTGATCTTCTCGATGCATTGAAACTCAATCTGTATTGCAATGCTCTGAAAGAAGCGCTTGTCCGCCTTGCCGAGTACCACGAACTGCACTTTCAACCCACCACGTACCTCCGCACCCCCGACTTTAGTTGGTAGTACAGCACGACCGGAATCTTTGCAGAGAGTTTTGAAAAGAACGATTCCTTCTTTGAAAGGTGTGGATACACAAAGAGAAATATCATGAGCGTTTTTTCACAAAAGTTTGTATAAGAAGAACAATTCGTACCTACCCTTTTGTAGACTTACAAAGGAGGGTGGCAATTTGTCCCCACCCTTCGACAAGCTCAGGGTGACAAGAATGAGATTGCTTCGCCCCTTCGGGGCTCGCGAATGACCAATGTGGCTTATAACCTCTCATATCGAACGCGTATCGATGTAAGAAGCTAAAAGTCAAAAAGATAAAATTTTTTATGCCCACCGCAACAAAAGAAAAATTTCAGACAACGATTGAGGTTGTGTCGTCCAAACTTTCAGATGCCGATCGCGCTGAAATTATGGCCACCGTCATACCCAAGCTCTATGCTCCGTCGCTTGAAGTGGTCAAAAAGCGCCATCTTCTCCATGATGAAAACGGAAACGTGATCGAAACGCCTCAAGAAATGTTTTTGCGCGTTGCGGAACACATGGCCAAAACGGATTTGCTCTACGACGCACGCGCCGACATCAAAGCCGTGACACGCGAATTCTATGAAATGATGGCGAAGATGGAATTTCTGCCCGGCTCGCGTATCTTGTTTGAAGCGGGCAACGATCACTCCGGCCAACTCGCCTCCTGCTTTGTGCTCCCGCTCGAAGACAATTTGGAATCGATCTTTCAAACGCTCGAAGACGCAGCCGTGGTACACCAACGCAACGGCGGCTGCGGATACAATTTTTCAAAGATCCGCCCGAAAGGCGATTCGGTGAAAGGCATTCCGCATGTCGCGGCCGGGCCAATCCATTATTTGCGCACGTTCTCGGTTGCGCTCTCGCAAGTGTTGCAAGGCGCCAAACGGCCGGGCGGCAACATGGCGGTGTTGAATGTGGATCACCCAGATGTCGAAGAGTTTATCGAATTCAAAGATCAAGATGGATTGTACGCGAACTTCAACGTGTCGGTCGGCGTGACTGATGCGTTCATGGAGGCGGTGCGTCGCGACGAAGACTTTGCGCTCAAAAATCCGCGCAACGGAGAGACGGTGAAAACGGTGCGTGCGCGCGAACTCTTTGACAAGATCACCGAGCACGCATGGAAAACCGGCGACCCGGGCATGATATTCCTTGATCGCGTTGAAGAAGCCAACCCAACTCCTGAAATCGGCGTGATGGATGCCACCAACCCCTGCGGCGAGCAACCGCTCTTGCCCTACGAATCGTGCAACCTCGGCTCACTCGTCTTGTCGAATCACGTGACCGCAGACGGCCAAGTGGATTGGGCAAAATTGAAATCCACCATGCACAAAGCCGTGCACTACATGGACAACATGTTGGACGTAAATAACTTTCCGCTCGAACAGATTGAACAGATGGTGAAGTACGGCAACCGCAAAATCGGGATTGGGATTTTCGGATTTGCGCAGATGCTGTACAAGCTAAACATCCCGTATGACTCGGAACAGGCGATTGAGCTGGCCGAAGAAATCATGCGCGTGGTGAATGAAGAAGGGCATAAAGCGTCGGGCGAGATGGCGCGGGCGCGAGGGAATTTCCCGAACTGGGAAAAGAGCATTTACAAAGCGCAAAATAAGCCGATGCGCAACGCCACCGTGACCACGATTGCGCCGACCGGCACGCTTTCGATGGTGCCAAGCACGTCCTCTGGCGTAGAGCCGGTGTTCTCGCTCGTCAACATTCGCCGAACCTTTTTTGAGGACACGGGCAACCGCGGCGCCGGTCGCACGCTCGTGTTTGTCGATCCGGTGTTTGAAGAGCGCGCGCGCGCTGAAGGATTTTACTCCGAAGAGTTGATGGAGCAGATTGCGTCTGCCGGCACGCTGCAACATATTGATGGCGTGCCCGAGCGCATTAAGCACGTGTTCCGCACGGCGCATGACGTTTCACCAGACTGGCACGTGCGCATCCAAGCCGCGTTCCAAAAGCACACCGACAACGCTGTTTCAAAGACGATTAACTTTCCGAACCACTCTACGGTGAATGATGTTCGCCGCGCTTACATCTTGGCGTATGAAACTCGATGCAAAGGGATTACGATTTACCGCGACGGATCCAAGCAGCATCAGATTTTGAATACGTCAAAGACGTCGACGGATCATGCGGCACAAAATCCGAGCGAACCTGTGGCGGCGAGCGCGATGGAACCGGTCGCGGGCGGCTCTGCTGTTTCTCTCTCTGCCAACGCCATGACGGTGCTCGAAAAACGTGCACTCTTGAAAGATGAAAACGGCACGGTGATTGAAACGCCGGCTGAACTGTTCCGCCGAACTGCCGAGCTGATTGCCTCGCCGGAAAAACGCTATGGCAAAAGTGATGCGGACGTGCGCGAACTGGCCGACAAGTTTACGGGCATGATGAGTCGGCTGGAGTTCATCTCGGGACAGGCACTGCGCAACTCTAAAGACCCGCATCTCACACTCTCGGCATGTCTCGTGCTGCCGATCGACGACTCCATCGATGCGATCATGCAAGCGATTCACGAAAATGTCGTGTCGCACAAGTCCACCATCGGCACAGGATTTAACTTTTCAAAAGTTCGTTCGCGAAACACGGTCGTCGGTTCAACCGGCGAGGTGGCTGCCGGGCCGGTGGCATTTTTGAAAGCCATGAACGAGACGCAAGGAACCATTCGCACCAAAGGCGGCCGCAAGCAAGGCGCCATGGCGATCTTGAACGTGGATCATCCGGACATCGAAGAATTTATTCAAGCCAAAGATGCGCCGGGCGAGCTCGATCACTTTAACATTTCGGTTGGCGCGACCGACGCGTTTATGGACGCGGTGAAAAACGATGCAGACTGGAATTTGGTCGACCCGCATTCCAAAGAAGTCGTGAAGACGATCAAAGCGCGGGGATTGTTCCGAACCATTGCGCAACACGCATGGGTGTCGGGCGATCCGGGCATGATTTTTTTGGATCCTGTTGACCGCGACAACCCAACGCCAACGCTTGGCAAACTGGATGCGACCAATCCGTGCGGCGAACAACCGCTCTTGCCCTACGAAACATGCAACTTAGGTTCGGTGGTGCTCTCACGTATGGTTGCAGAAACGCGGCCAGGCCACTACGAACTCGACTGGGAGAAATTAAAAGAGACGGTCCACCTCGGCGTTCGATTTTTAGACAACACGATTGACGTCAACACGTTTCCGCTCGACAAAATTCGCGACATGACCACCGCGAATCGCCGCATCGGGCTTGGCGTCATGGGCTTTGCGGATTTGCTCGTCCAACTTGAAATTCCATACAACTCCGAAGAAGCGGTGCAACTCGCCGAAGAGATTATGGAGTTTGTGAATCAAGAGGCGCATGATGCATCAGAAGCGATTGCGAAAGAAAAAAATTCGTTCCCAAATTTCAACGTGAGCACGTGGGTCGCCGATCGCGAAGCCATGCGCAATTCGGCAGTCACGACCATTGCTCCAACCGGCTACACGAGTATTGTTGCGGGGTGTTCCAGCGGCATCGAACCGATTTTCGCTCTTGCGTTTCAGCAAAAAGGGTCGATGGGCGGCCACGATCAAACGTACATCAACGACATGTTCGAAGAGGTTGCGCGCCGCGAAGGATTTTACTCCGACGAACTTATGCAAAAAATTGGCGAGAAAGGGGATTGCCAAGGGTTGTTCGAGGTCCCGGAACGCTGGCAGCGCGTGTTTGTCACCTCCCACCACATTGCGCCCGAGTGGCATGTGCGTATCCAAGCCGCATTCCAAAAGCACACCGACAACGCGGTGTCGAAGACGATTAACTTCCCCAACGCCGCGACCGTAGAAGATATTGAAAAAGTGTACATGCAAGCGTGGGATTCGGCTTGCAAAGGCGTGACGATTTTCCGCGATGGATCCAAAAACGGCGAGCAAGTATTGCATATTGGCACAAAAGAAGCGGGCAAAAAAGATTTGGAAGAAGCGAAAGAGAGTGTGGAGTCTATGGCTTTGCCCGAATCAATTGTGGCCGGTCAAACAAAAATCATTCCTCGCGAGCGGCCCGAAGTGTTGCGCGGGTTCACGTACAAGTTGAGCACATCCTACGGCAACATGTTTATCACGATCAATGAGGATGACGACGGCAATCCGTTCGAAGTGTTTGCCACGATCGGCAAACCGGGCGGCGTGTTTCAAGCCAAGTCCGAAGCCATTTGCCGGCTCGCCTCTCTTGCTCTTCGATCGGGTGTGGATGTGGAAGAGATCATCAAGCAGCTCAAAGGGATTCGCGGGCCGATGCCGTCGTTTACCAAGTATGGCATGGTGCTCTCGATCCCGGACGGCATTGCGCAGATTTTGGAACAGCATGTGAAACGCGGGCAAGGGCAGTTGGAGTTGAAGTATGAGGGCAAGAGTGACAAGAGTGAGATGCCGGCGGCGAATGTGGTCGTAGCGCCAGCAGTGAACGACGAACTTTTGCGCGAACCGAAGTATGAAATGATTCGCGAAGAGACTGGCGAAGATATTGTGCCTGCGGTCGCGGTGGAGGAGGCGGAAACGCTGCCGTCGGTGCAAGCGGAGCTGGATACGACGACCGTGACGTTTACGTCTGAACCGGCAAAAGAAGAAGTGAAAATTGAAGAGCGCAAAGAGGTGACGACGATTACAGCCGCGGCTCAACCTGCGAAGAAAACCAGTCGGTCAATTGCTGACCTTGGATTCGCGCCCGAGTGCCCGGACTGCGGGAATATTCTCGAGTTCGGTGAGGGCTGCATGGTCTGCCGCTCTTGCGGTTACAGTAAGTGCGGATAGGGGATCCCAAAAAACGCACTCTTCTCGCGGCACCAGAATCGCCCGGCTCCAGCGGCCGGGCGTTCTTTTCCCTCGGCGGTTTCGTCCGCTCGGTTCCCTCGCGGAACCAAGCCGAAACCGCCTACGGGACATGCCGCTCCGAAGAGTGCGTTTTTTGGGATCAATAAATTTTTCCTTTCGCTAACCTAAGCCATAAAAATAACCTTTTGTATTGACAAGAGTCGTTTTGTGGTATATTTTAGGTTGTTCGCCCTTGAGGCCTTGTGTCGCAGCTTCCAGAGCGGGAGAGAACATGTACGCTAAAATGTTCGTAGGTGGATCACTGGTCACGGGGCTGGCGGTTGCCGTGCTCATCAGTCCTTTGCAGACTGACCCACTCCCAGTGGGTCAACTGCTCAGGGGGTTGGTGGCGACCTTAGGGGCGTGCTCGTTTTTCGTAGCCCTTCGGTCTGCGGTCGTCCTTGCGCTCATCGATCTGGAGGTGAACGCGAGTTCACATCCTGAAATCGAGCGCGGGGGCTGAATCTCCTTCCGTTCAACGGAGGCTGAGGTCACGAGCAGATGCTCTGGAAGAGAGCTCGTGAACCTCGAAGGGGCCAAGGCAACGGAACGTCCGTCGCCGAGGCCCCTCTTCGCTTTGCGGACGGCTCGGAGCGCGAA
>JACPGL010000040.1 GCA_016182525.1 Candidatus Kerfeldbacteria bacterium
GATCTTGGTCGAAATGGATGGATTTGAAAAGGACACGAATGTGATCATTTTCGCTGCAAGCGTGACGGGTGATACACCGGTGCTCGTGAAACAAGGTGAAAACTACGAGCTGAAACCAATTGCTGATGTTATTGATCCGTATTATCGCGAAGGTGAAGAAGGGAGAGAAAAGCCAGCGGGAGATTTGCAAGTCCTTGGCATGGATCAGCGACAACGTTTCTTCTCCGGAAGCGCAACAAAGAATATCTCTTTTGATTCGAGCGCATACAAAAATGTTCGAAGCGTTTTCCGCCATCGAGTGAATGAAATCTACGAGATTGAATACCTTGGCGGCAAGCTCCGCACGACCGGAAACCACTCTGTCTTTGTTCGAACACGTCAAGGCGTTGTTGCGAAACGTGTGGATGAGCTTGCTGTCGGCGAATTCCTTGTGGATATCCCCTATGTCGCAAATCGCACACAAAAAGATCGACGCGAAGTTCGCGCCCATGTTTTTGCTCCATTCTATTACCGCGAACTGCCGGTGTATACCACCCATACCGAAGAAGAGAAACTGTACGCTTTTGCAATGGAGCAGAAGGGTGTGCTTTCACAGTCCGCCATTGCACAACAGATCGGAGTAACCCAACCGACTGTCTCTCATTGGCAACGCAATATGAATGGCCCTCGTATTCTCTCCCGTGAATACTTCCTGCATGAACTTCCTGAAAAGGTGATCGTGACACCCGACCTTATGCGTCTCTTTGGATATTATGTTTCCGAAGGATATGCACGGAAGGAAATTGATTTCTGCTTTAACGAGAAAGAAATCGCCTACCAGAAAGACGTCAAAGATCTCATGTTCCGCATTTTCGGTCTCCACCCCCGCACCGAGCGTCACACGACTCCGAATGCGGTCAACATCATCTACTCATCCAAGCCACTTGCGGATTTCTTTATCCGCTATTGCGGTAAAGGTGCACACAACAAACACATCCCTCCATTCCTTTTTGAAGCTCCAAAAGAGTATTTCCAGGCCTTCTTGCAAGGCCATGTGAACGGCGATGGATATGTAGACTCACGCGGAAGAATCGAACTCACATCTGTCAGTCGGCGACTCATCCTCGAGCTGAACTGGTTATCGCGAATGCATGGGCACAAAAGTTTTGTGCGACGAATGCTTGTTCCAGCCGGACGACGAATCAATGGAGGAAATCCACTCCCAGAAACCATCGCCTACCGACTTGGATTTGGGAAATCGCAAAATCCGCTCCAGAAGAACGAAGGAAGAACAAGCATCAAGAGACCAAAAATTCTGAAAATTACAAAACAGCCGTTCAACGGATTTGTCTATGATTTTTGTGGCTGCGAGAATGAAGCATTTTTCGGCGGTGAAAACCCCATGCTTCTCCACAATACCAATCGTCCTGACATTCTCGATCCTGCACTTCTTCGCCCGGGCCGATTTGATCGACGCGTCATGATCGACATCCCTGACCTTCGCGAGCGAGAAGCCATCTTAAAAGTGCATGCCCGCTCCAAACCGTTTACGAATGAAGTGAATTTGAAAACGGTTGCGCAGCGCACAACGGGGTTCTCTGGCGCGGATCTGGAAAGTTTGCTGAACGAAGCGGCGATCTTGGCCGCGCGCCGAAACAAGAAAAAAATCACCATGGACGAGTGTTTAGAGAGTATTGATAAAGTGCTGCTCGGGCCTGAACGCAAAAATCGCGTCATGAGCGAGCGCGAGAAAAAAATTACCGCGTATCACGAAGCCGGCCACGCTCTTGTCGCGCACATCTTGCCCCACGCTGATCCGGTGCACAAAATTTCCATCATCTCGCGCGGCCGCGCCGGCGGGTACACCCTCAAACTCCCGGAAGAAGACAAGCATATCCACTCCAAACGCGAATTCGAAGCGGATATCGCGGTTGGGCTTGGTGGTATGGTGTCAGAAAAACTCATTTTCGATGAGGTGACGACTGGCCCATCGAACGATTTGCAAAACGCGACAAAACTTGCGCGTCAGCTCGTCACGAAATATGGCATGAGCGACAAACTGGGCCCTCGCACCTTCAACGATCGTGAGGAATTGCCATTCTTAGGCCGTGAAATCGCCGAGCAGCGGAACTATGGTGAGAAAATCGCTGATCTGATCGACAGCGAAGTTTCCAAATTTCTCGAAAAGGGGTATACTACAGCCGAAGACGTCATTTCAAAACAGCGCGAGAAGCTCGATCTGATCGCCAATAGATTAATGGCAAAAGAGACGATCGAACGCGAAGAGTTTGAAGCGCTCATGGCAGGCAAAAACCTGCCCCCTCTTGAACCGCCGCGCGAGCCTGCAACGCCAACGGCACCAACACCCACACCGGAACCGAAACCAAAAACGCGGATTGTTCCGCAGCCGGTTTAAACAAAAAGGAGGATTATGATTTTTCGATCAACCCTTCGCGAGTCGCTCGCGATCGCCTGGAAACATAAATTTCTATGGTTCTTTGGCTTGTTTGCCGCGCTCATGGGAGCGGGCGGCGAACTCGATATTTTATTCTCGTACAACGACACGATCACGGGCAATGAAAGCGCGTTCCTGGCGATGAAGTATCTATTTGAGGATGGATCGTTTAGCTGGGCAAATGTTGCGGACATGTTTCAAAAAAATTCTGCCGCTGCGGTCGGTATCATGCTTCTTCTTCTCGTTCTCTTTGTCTTTCTTCTCTGGCTCATTTCTGTTTCGCAGGGCGCGCTGTTGTACAGCGCATCGCAAATCACGAAAAAACAAAGTGTGTCGTTTGATCGTGCTGCGCGTACCGGGCATGATCACGTGAAATCGCTTCTTGGGCTGAACATTTTGTATAAAGGAGTGATCTTTGGCTTGCTCATTGCCCTTGCGATCCCTCTGCTCTTGGCCGTGAACGCCGGAGAAAATTCTGTGGCCAATACACTCATCACGCTTACCGCGTTCTTTGTGCTTGTGCCGTTCAATATCGTTGCAGGATTTGTCACGCGGTATGCTGCAGCCTATGTCGTGATCAACGGAACAACGGTGAAAGAGGGGCTGCGTTCGGGATGGCGGTTGTTCCTTGCCAACTGGCTTGTGAGTATCGAGATGTCGGTGATCTTGATGGTCGTGAATGTCGTGGCTGGGTTGGGCGTGATGGTCGGAGCCGGTATTCTCATCTTGCCGTATCTTGTGCTCTGGTTCATTTTCTCGCTCGTCAATCTTGGGATTATCGTGAATATCATTCTCGTACTCGCGCTCATCACGGTTCTCGCGTTTGCACTTGCCGGGGCAGGATTTATTTCGTCGTTTCAATGGAACGCGTGGACGCTGCTCTTTTTGCGCATGATCAAAGGCAAAGCCGAAAGCAAGCTGCACCGCATTGCGGATTCGCTTGCCCGCGCGCCGGTTCAAAATGCGGGGTCGAGTAAATAGCATCTCTGGAATAGCATTTCTGGAATTGACCAAAGCCTCATTCGCTGCTAGTCTAGCGGATGGGGTTTTCGGGTGTGTAGCTCAGCGGTGAGAGCACGACGCTTATAACGTCGGGGTCCTTGGTTCAAATCCAAGCACACCCACAGAACAAATACTCAAGAGGAAAAGTTTTCGAGTTTTTTATCAAACGTCAAGATCGTCTCGTTGGACAGTGCCGCGCGTGCGAGAAGGTAGCTATCAACAAAATGGAGGCCTGCCCGATATGGCGCCCAGAGTGTGCGTAGGACACTACGCTCTTCCACTTTGAGCCAGCGTTGACTGACAAAAACTTCAAGAGTGCGGGCGATGTTGCTCCGTTGGAGCTTGTAAAACGACTCGAGAACAAAAGTTGTCTCAGCAATAACGAGCGACGTCACAACGATCGAGCGCGTCCCCTGCTCCGCCTCATGAAACCACTTTTCGGCCTGCTTGTGGTGTTCAGCATGATCCGCAACGAGAAAACGGACAAGAACATTCGTATCCAAAAGAGCGCTCTTCATATCCGCTTTGCCCATTTCTTTGTGAATGCGTCACGGGCGCTTGCGAGCTCTGCATCGCTCAAGCGTACAGAAGATTTGAGCCCGCCCGAGAGCGACCAAAAATCTCCTTTCGGCTCGACAACAATTGTATTCCCTAGCGTTCGAATAACCACTTTCGTTGAATCGTGAATGCGAAAATGCCTTCGAATAGCTTGGGGGATGGTGAGTTGCCCTTGCCGCGTAATTGTCACGACATGTTCCATATTGAATATAATGGATATATTATATACATTATTATATACCTCTTCATTATTCTTGTCAAGTTTGAAGCCATCCCACTATTCTTATTGACGTCGAGGCAAAAACAGGATATTTTACAGTGGCTATGGGCGGTTAGCTCAGTTGGTTAGAGCGCTACCTCGACACGGTAGAGGTCACTGGTTCGAATCCAGTATCGCCCACATTATTGACAGCTCTCGAACGATTTGCTACGATCGTTTCACTATGACATCTTCCGCAACCCACCTCACGAAAAAGTCCTATTCTCCTCCCTGTTCTTGGTAGGTTGCCTTCGAGTTTTCATTCATCCAGAGCACTGCCAAGAACGGCAGTGTGTTTTTTATCTATGACGATACGTTTCGCACAATCCGCAGCATATAAGGCGAAATCGCACCTTCCGAAAAAGGGCTGATTTCGCGTTCGAAGCGTTGTAAAGAGCTCTTTTTCGGAAAAACCGTCAAAGAGCTCTTTTTGTGTTTTGAAATCACGAAGGAGTGCGCATATGAGAACGCGAAGGCCGCACATTTCCAATCTGCGCAGGATGCCGCTTACGGTGTTATGCGAGGAGGCGTTCAGCGCGCGACCGAACTTGACGTGCCCGGAGATGGTCTCGGTGAGCACCTATAGCACCGGCCCGCGATGCAAAGGAGACTGTCGCTTTTGCGGATGGAACCGAAACGTGATACCGCAGCCGCAGGAGCGTCGCGAACTCGCGCCTGACATTCTCACGGAACGCGTGAACTATGCGGCGAGCGTGAACGGCGTGCTCGAGTGCATGGACAACGCGATCGCCGCGTCGCCTGCCGTATTCGAGCGATGCGAGCAGGTCGCGCGAGCGTGCGGCGCGGTTCGCTGGGGCGTGAACCCGGGCATTTGCAAGAGTCGCACGTTTCTCGTTCGATTCCGCGAGATGGGCGCGGCGTTCTATGCGAACAACATCGAAACGTCGCCGCGGCTGTTCCGCTCCATCATCACATCGCATACGCAAGAGGCGAAACTAAAGTCGCTCGCGCGTGCGCGGGAGGAGGGCTTGCCGATCGCAACCGGCGTGATTGTCGGAATGCCGGGCGAGAGCGATGAGGATTACGACGCGATGGCGGAGATGCTCCGCGCGCTCGTGCCGGATGTGCTCCGCGTGAACTTCTTCTTCCCGATCGCCGGACTCGCGCTTGCCGAACGCTTCTCACTCCCGCCGGCTGAACACGTCTTGCGGATCGTGTGCTTCTTCCGCATTCTGTTCCCCGAGACGCCGCTCTACCTCGGTGCCGGCCGATCAATCTGGCTCCGCAACATGCAACGCGAGGCCGAAGCGTTCGCAAACGGCGTCTATTGCGAACAGCGGTTCTTGAACCACGGCGGAGTGGACACGGTTGAGTGAACACGAAACACGCGCATCCCGCGCGGAGAGAAAGAGCGTATCATGCTCACTCTCTCACGGGATGCGCTCTTTCTTTTTACACAAGCACCTCAAAAAATTCCTTCACGGAAAGAATCGGAATCCCTCGATACGAGCCCAAATCACGGAGATGGTGATCGCCGCTCACGATAACATCTGCTTCTCCCTCAACGGCGCATTCGAGATAGCGATCGTCTGAGGGGTCATCTCGAATAATTGAAAGATGTATCTCGCCCGGCGTCAGGATACTGACTGAAGCGAGATCCTCAAGAAACTGCCGAATCATTACTGGACTCCACCCATGACGTTTTTTGAGTTTGGGATACAACAAGACGCGACCAATCTCTCTCATGATTGGTTCTGAAACGATAAGGTGAAACTGCTCTTCTCGCCACGCACGGAGAACCCTCGCCGTCTCTCCGTGCGGAGTGAGAATTGCGCTCACAAATACGTTTGCGTCGAGAACAACCCGCATCATATGCTACGACGATCTTTGACGAGTGATGCTCACCGCCTCGTTAATCTCTTTTTGAAGCGTTTTTTTGGAAACGCGCGCGTTCTTTTTCTGAACCTCATCAATCATTCCAAAGAGTCGACCGCGGCGCGCCTGCCATTCGTCGAGATCATCAAGAGGAACCACGGCGGCCATGGGGCGGCCGGCACGCTCAATAATATAGCGGTCACCACGATGATAGACGGCTTCGAGAAGCCCTCCAAAATTTTGCCGCGCTTTCATTGCTGTAAGGGTTTTCATAGACGTTATTGACATAACTATATTAACTATATCAATTATATCAATTTAATACTACCACGTCAAGGCAATCTTTACTTTTTAGCAAAAGGTATAAAACTGTATACTGTAGTTTACAACAATACAGCAGATTCTGTATATTGGTAGAAATTCGATGTCACAAAGTAAAATGAAAACCGGGCCGGGCTGTATAATGGAGGTGCTCGCATGCGAGCACTCCGACAGCCCGACCCTGGTAACTCTCCCCCATTAGGCATCCATCACTTCCCTCACGAAACGCTTTTCCATCAAGATTCGCCCAACAGAATCCTTCCGTTTCGCGAGTTGACGCAGAACACTTTTGATGAGCCAAGCCTCCTCTGGCGGTGCCTCGTTTCGTTCGATGAGAACGATCACGATCCCTTCGCCGTCACGAACTTCCTCCCACATGCGTCTGAGGTTGCGGTAGTACCGCTTGCAAACCTCAAGATTCATGTGTTCGTAATCGGTTTCGAGAATCATGCCCGCCCTTCTGCGCATCCTGTGCAGGTAGGCGAGGTTTCCCTTTTCGATCCGTTTCATCGGTTCTCTCCTCGTGTGCGCTTGGCACGGAATGGATGGTAGTCGCCTATGGCGACACGAAATACCTGCGCCTTGCAGGCTCGTTACCATACAGGATATACGAAAAACGATCAAGGGGGTTACATCCAAAAATCCCAAGAGTTAGCCAAAAGAAGAGATTGCTTCGATCGCGAGATCCTTCGGTCGCGAATGCGCGACCTCAGGATGACGCTTCGCGTCACCTCGCAATGACCCAAAGGGAAAATATTATAGTCCGCGCTTGCGGCGGCGGAAAGTTTCAACCGCAACGTTCAGCCAGTATTTTTTGGTGAGTGGCAGGTCTTGTGCGTGCACGTACTGCTCTGAAAATCCGCCAAAGCCTTTTTTGAAAAGCGAGAGCCCATGCCACGGGTGTTTTGGATTCTCGGTCTCTACGATCCCCCAAAAGTTATGGTAACGGAGCCCGCGGCGTTTGGCTTCTTTCATCACTTCCCACTGCAACAGATACGCAGCCGGGACTTTGGGATACTTTTTTGACGACGCACCTTGGTGGTAGAACGACGAGTCCGCGTAGAAAATGACCAGCGCACTTGCGATCACTCCGCCGTTGTACCGCGCGGAGAACATCATGGCTTGATGATCCGCGCCAAAAATTGTCAGTTCGTTTTCAAGATACTCCCGCGAAAACGGAACGAACTGATGACGGTCAACGGTTTCAGCGTACAGGCGATAAAATTCAGTAAGTGCGTTCGAGTCCGTGCTCTTTTCGATCGCGACACCCTCTTTTTCTGACCGCTTGATACAATAGCGAGTAGTTTTACGCATATCGAGTAACAAATCCTGTTCACTTTTTGTGACATCCACCATCCATGCAAGTTCGGGGTGCATGTGGATCGGCGCGTTGCGGTAACGAGCATCGCGAAAAAATTGAACATGCTCGTCAGACTGCAAAAGTAAGGGCGAGATGCGAATAAAGTCAACTTTCTGCTTACGCGCATACGTCTGAACATAGTGAAAAAACGCGGAGCGATAATCAGTATGCCCCCAATCCATCACTGGCCCGTGCGGACAAAATACAAATGACCCGCGTCGGGCACGGACGGTCACAAGCAGCGCAACTCCGACGAGCGTGTTTCCATCAAATAATCCAATGTGACGGATCGCTTCGCCTTGCGCGACTTGAAACTCTCCCCAATTCCATGCATGTAAAAAGCTATGTGGGCGTTCGCCGAGTACGAACTGTTCCCACTGCTCTTTAGATTCAATTGGTTGGATAGTGATGGACATAGCTAGATTGCTTCGTCGGCTTCGCCTCCTCGCAATGACCGTAAAGAATGTAAGACCTTCCTCGCGTCGTCTAGAGAAATGCCGATGTGGGTTGGGAGATTGAGTGAACGCTCAGCCGCGCGTTCGGCGGAAGGACATGAACCGTGTTCATACTTTACGGCCGACTCACGAACGCCGTTCGGGGCGATGGGGGTGCGGTACCAATCACCGAGATGGATCCCGTTCGCACGAGCATGGGCAAAGATTTCGCGTGCATGGTCAGACTGAATCGTATAGCGCAAGAAAATCGGCTCATCGGCGTCGTTCCACACCGGTCGCTGGATACCGCTCGCGCCTTCAAGTCCGGCGTGATAGATCTTTGCGATCTCACGGCGGTGGTCATTCAAGCGCTGGAGTTTGGCAAACTGATGACGCGCAAGTTCTGCCACGGCGTTCGGCATGCGCGCACCAATGTCTTTTGGCTGCACTCCTTTTTTTTCTTGAGGATACACAGCAGGAGAGAAAACGCGCGCGCGACGGCCGAGGAGCGCGAGCGCCTTGCCGAGCTGCCCGCGCCCGTATACTCCTTTCACCATCGCAAACCAAAGCGGATGCATAAGCTGGCGACGCACCCACGTTTTCGATGGCATCGGCGTGCGCTCGACAATCTCTTTCATCCGCGTGGCAAGCGCATCATCGTTCGTCACGGCCATCCCGCCGAACACCGACGAAAGCACTTTATCTCGCCCAAAGCTGAAAAACGCCGCATCGCCAAACGTGCCTACAAGGTTACCGCTCGCGCGAGCACCCATGGCGTGCGCACAATCTTCAATGACAACCAAGCCATGCTTTCGCGCGATCGCAATAATACGCTGAAGATCAGCCGGAATACCAAAGGTATGCTGCACAATCACCGCGCGCGTTTTTGGAGTAATCTTCTTCTCGAGATCATCGGGCGACATGTTCAATGTGTTCGCGTCAATATCGACATACACCGGAGTCGCACCGGCCCACAGCACAGGGTCGGGAACCGCGACACACGTATACGCTTGCAGAAGCACCCCGTCCCCTGCGCCAATGCCAAACGCGCGCAAGAGCAAGAGGAGCGACGTGCGCCCGCTATCGAACGCCCATGCGTGCGCGACACCAAGCCACGCCGCAAACTCTCGTTCAAGTTCTGCGACCGCCGACCCATCAATCCATCGACTCGAATCCGCAAGAAGCGACCGCGCGAGCTGAATATCGTCGGCCTCGGTGTTGGGAGATAACGATGTCGTGATCACGTTAGACATGGCGTGTGGTGATAAAACTCGAGTCGACCGTAACCGTTCCTTCGCCATGTTCAGCCACGACCACCGGCGTCTGCAAAATCGGCACGCGCATCTCCTGCCCGTGAACAAGCACCGGCAAATCCGAGCCAACAGAAAACGCGATCCGATCACTGCCGACAAACCCAAACCTCCCAGACTTGCTCGTTAGGCCGCGCCGACGTAAGTTGCCCATCGACGGATCCACCGGAACCCACTCGGAATGTGGAGTCAAAAATTCGGCCCACGCATGCATCTCGTTTTTCGGGTAGCCCGCCCAAAAGCCAGAAACCATCCGCGCCGGAATTCCAACCGCGTGATACAACGACACGAGCAACACATCAAACCCCCCACAGTCCACAGCATCGTTCGAGAGCGCATCCTGAAACGAATACAAACCGGCAATCGGATGTCCATACGTCAATGAGTCACGCACGTGTTCATACAATTTCGCCGCGGCAACACGCACGTCTTTTTCGCCGCGCAACACATCACTCGCGCGTTGGCGAACTGCCGGCGCTTGCCCATTCACATACGCATCGGCCGCGAGAAACGGCGTCACTTCCACATCTGCGAGCGTTCGATATTCATCCAATTTCGATGGCACATCATACAGCGGTTTCCGCGGCGTCACACGCACGACAAACGACGCTCCGATCGTGCGCAGCTCGTGCGGCGCGAGATCCACTTCCCACATCGCATATCGATTGCCAAATTTTTCATCCACGCCGGTCGCGCTCGGCGACGTGTTAAAGGTCGGATCGGTTTTGTTTTGCTGATAGTCAGTTTCGAGCGGCAACGGCAACAGCACCGATATGTTTTGTTCGTGCGGATGCGTGTTTGTCACCGTTACCGAATATGTGGCGTCGTATTCCTGTGGGCGCGTATACGGCATCAAGCCGAGATGTTCTCGGACGCGAGTGAAATCATAGCGAAGGGTGGAGAGGATGGTCATGAGGAGATTGTCGAACCCCAGGTACAGTCAAAGGTAAACTCGGAGATGAGGAGACGCGTTCGGGCGGCTTTTTCTTTCTCTTGGCTTTTTGCGTCAAGCTGCAACAAATCGCCAGGATTCGCGAGCACAATCATCGTCATCGGCTCAAACCCTTGCGGAATCTGGAAAAGTGCCCGCGCACGTTCATGATCAAATCCTGCCATTTGATGCGTGACGAGCCCAAGTGCAGCCGCTTGCAAGATCAAATTCTCGGTGGCCAGACCAAGATCGTGCACGGCGTGACGATTCTCTTTGCCGTTGAGGTCAAAGAAAAGTTTTGCTACGGAGAGGAGAAGAACTGGTGCATGCTTTGCCCATGCATTTCCTTCACTTAGCGTGGAGTGGGCTTTTTCCAATTCTGCAGGTTTGTCTTTCGTAAAGATAATGAACCGCCACGGCTGTTCATTGCGGCTCGACGGCGCCCAGCGTGCCGCCTCAAGCACTTGCATCATCACGTCTTTGGGGATAGACTTCGCCGGATCAATGGCCCGCGAACTCCACCGCGAGGCAAGAAGCTCATGGATCGGGTGGTCAAGGGGCGTGTCTTTGGTCATAGGAATAGAATCAATCATTCTCACGAATGGCAAAAGCTCGAGCCTTTTGCCACCTGTATCCTATCAAAAAACGGCCTAAAGTACAAAGAAATGAAGTGTGCTACAATAGACGCATGACCATTCCTCCTTCCACCCTCCCAACCGGCGAACGGATCGATAAAGCGCTCACTGCCCATCTTGGGCTTTCACGCTCACGGATTCAAGATTCGATTACCAGAGGATGTGTAACGGTGAACGGCAAAACCGTCTCCAAACATTATGCGTTGGAGGCGGCGGACACGGTTGACGTGAACATTCCCGAAGAATCCATCGAGCGCGCACCTCTTGCGGCCGAACCAACCGTGCTGTTTGAGGATGAGCACTTCTTGGTCGTGAATAAACCGGCGGGTGTGCTCGTGCATCCAACTGAAAGCTCTCGCGAAGAAACGCTCGTCGACTGGATTCGCGTGCATGCGCCGAGTGTTACGGGAGTCGGCGAAGACGAAACACGCCCTGGGATTGTCCACCGTTTGGATCGCGATGTTTCCGGCGTCATGGTGGTTGCCAAAACACAAGAGGCGTTTGCACATCTCAAAGCGCAGTTCGCGAATCGCACCGTTCGCAAAGAGTATCTTGCGCTTGTGCACGGAGTGATGGCGCAACCCGACGGCGAGATCCGCTTCTCCA
>JACPGL010000038.1 GCA_016182525.1 Candidatus Kerfeldbacteria bacterium
CAAAAGAGCAGAATTGCTTGGGGAATGGTCCAAAAGTAGTGATCGAAGAAGGAAAGGACGAGGAGGACGAGAACGAGAAGAGATGCGAGAGGCAGCGCGCTCCCCTGTTTGGGAGCTCGTTCAAGGAACAGATTGATGAACAAAAAAATCATCATGAGCAGCCCGGCGATTCCAAGTTCAGTAAAAACCAAAATGAAAAGATTATGCGGTGGCTGATACGCATACACTTTACGCGTTGAATCAACCTTCGCATACATGGCCGGTGTGATGTTGGCAACGCCGACGCCGGTTGCCCATCGCGTGCGAATGAGGTCGAACGCATCACGCGTAAAATCAGATCGCTCGATGATCGATCGCGTTTCAATGCGTCCGCTCATAGACAAGCGTGGGGAAAGAAGATCACCAAACGCTGTGGTGAAGAGCGCAAGAATGATAATAATGATAAGAGACGTTGTCATGAACTGATACCGATGCACCCTTGACTCTGTTTGGGTTTGAAAGAGAGGTGAAGAGCGGCGGGACACGATCCACCCTGCAAGAACTGCAAAACCAATTGCCGCGGCGAGCCAGCTTGCACGAGAGAAGCTCACGAGTAGACCACTGGTAATGAAGACAAGAGCGATTCCGAAGAGCACGCGCGCAACACGTCTCCGCTCTTGGATACACAATCCCGCAGCTGCGACGAACGCCAAGGCAAGAAAACCGCCGAGCACATTCGGATGCGTAAATGCTCCATACGCCCGTAACCAACGGCCAGTGAGAGTTTCAATCACGGCTGTCCCGGGTACAGATGGATCATGGAGTGCAAGCCCGAGCCACGCCGATTCGAACGACGACTGCGCAATAAATTGAACCAATGCAAATGCGCCTTGCACCGCACCGGCGAGAACAAGAGCCGAAAGAAGCTCGGTCACCGAAACGCGCGTGCGAAGAACTGTGAACACCAAAAGTGTTCCCTCGGTCAGACGGACAAATCCCATCATGGCCGCCAGCGCGTCATCCGCCCACACGATTGAGAAGAAGGCGAAGACGAGAAGACCGAGGAGCGGAAGTGCTCGTGCGCGCATCTCTTGGATCACCGTCTCTCCATGAAACACTGCCAACAGCGCAAGAGCGCCGAGCAATAGATCAATGCCAAAAAGTTTGATCGAAAGATACTCCGAAACACCTCCAGCAAGGGTCACCGATTTCACCAAATAGTGTGTTTGCCATGGAAGCAGAAACACAAACAGGAGCAATCCCCATTTTTGAATTTTTGAGAGAGTGGTCATTGTGAACAGTGTTGTCATCCTGAATAGTGTTGTCATCCTGAACACTTCGCTTTCGCTCAGTGCAGGCTCCGTGAAGGATCTCGAGATCCTTCGGCCTGCTGCCTCAGGATGACAGATGAATGTTCTTCGAGAATGGCAAGATTTCTCCTCCAAGTTTGTCGATACTCCTCCCGCCGATCGGTTTCATGAAATTTCAAAATCGAATCAGTGACCATAACGCGCGAATCGCGATTCGCCATGACGCGAAGTCGTTCGGGCAAATACCGGCATTGAATCCACCGAAACAACCGCTCCAAATCCGACCCAATGAGCCAATGCACACCTTCAGCAACTCCGCGTATAAGGCGGGTCAACGGTGTGTCAGGCAAGAATCGCCGACGCGCCGGAAAACGAGGAAATGCGTGCGGAAGGATCCGCGAAATCCATCGGTTTTCCTGCCAAAAACGGGTGTAGACGCCATCTGTTTCAAACACGGGCACCATTTGCGCCGTCCACTGGGCAAGGTAGACATCCTCCGTATCCAGAGCCACGTGCTGTACATCCAACGCGTCATCCGTCACATAAAAACTCAAGCACATGGTATCTTGCCTGTGACCGTGACTCGGCCGCTCGCCGCGCAGCATCGCGAAAATCGTCGTCCACCATCGCACCGCCCAGATATGCCCGCGTTCAGCAACAATAAAAAAATCGATGTCGGCGTTTGGACGCGAATGAGAAAGTGCAAGCGTATTGCACACGCCGATCATCCGCACGTACGGGAAAAACCGCAGCACGCGCGCAAGAGCCACCGCCTTTGCATATTTGCGTTCGGCCATTCGCGTCCGTACTCGCCGAATATCGACATGCGCCACCGCGCCGCGAAGCACGAAAAATCCATCGACCGATTCTGCCACGCCGCGTGCCGCCAAATCATCGAGAGCACGCGCGACATCGCCCACTGTGGCTTGGGCAGGCACGCCAATGCCAAACCGCCAACACTCGAGCGACGTCAAGGGATACGCGAACTGATCAAAGTACGCGAGGGTGGAAAGGAGTGAGGAGGAGAGGTCAGACATAGTTCAACGAAGAACGTTCATGATCGTTGCCCTCCTTGCGAAGATCATCTATACTATAAGAAGTATACATGTTTTTACGCTTCCCGACTATGCTCTATCGTTGGATTGCGAATTCCATTACGGTCGCTCGTATCGCGTTGGTCATCGCTGCGATGATGGCGATAGCGGCAGACGATCTGCCTCGAGCGTTTTGGGTTCTTGCCATCGCCATTCTCACCGATTGGATCGACGGCCCGATTGCGCGGCTCAGCCCCGGCGAATCACATCTCGGCAAATTTTTGGAATCGCTTGCTGACAGCTTACTCGTCTTTCTCCCCCTGATCGCGCTCGGGATATGGTCGCCGCTTCCGTTCACTGTTTTTCTTGTCTATGGAATCGTTGGACTCGCGCTCATGCTTGTTCGAATCGGCGCTCTTGGATTCAAACGCGCACGCCTCGCAGCATTCATCCACTTTACACAACTCATCTACTTAAAAATTTTCGGAGAACTCGGCATAATGATTTACCTTAGCCGGTTCGTCCATCCGCTTCTCTGGATTGGCGTGCTCGCGGTCTATGGGCTCTTTGCCGTCATCAAACGAAAACGCCTGCAGGGGTTTGCAGGATGGCTTTACGCCACCGAAGACCGTCTTTTCTAGCCTGTGGATAACCAGATCCGTTCTCATTCAAACTGTGGATAACGAGAACGGATCTCGTTTTCCTTATTTTAAGGCGGTTTTGAGGAACTGGCCAGTGTAGCTTTTTTTGATTTTGGCTACTGCACGCGGTGTACCTTCGGCAACGAGCAAGCCGCCTTTGTCTCCGCCTTCCGGCCCAAGATCGATAATCCAGTCCGCAGATTTAATCACATCAAGATTATGCTCGATCACGAGAACGGTGTTTCCTTTATCCACCAACCGATTCAGCACACCGAGCAGCCGTTTGACGTCATCAAAATGCAGACCGGTGGTCGGCTCATCCAAAATATACAATGTCTTGCCCGTTGAACGGCGTGATAACTCGGTCGCGAGTTTCACACGTTGCGCCTCTCCTCCAGAAAGCGTCGTCGCGTTTTGCCCAAGATGAATATAGCCTAAGCCGACGTCAACGAGCGTTTTCAACTTCTCCTTAATCGCCGGAATGTTTTCGAAAAAGTTCATGGCCTCTTCAACCGTCATCTCCAAAACGTCGGCGATCGTCTTTCCTTTATAGTGAATTTCGAGTGCTTGCTGATTGTAGCGTTTGCCGTGGCACTCATCGCACTCCACGTACACATCGGGCAAGAAGTGCATCTCGATGCGCATCACTCCATCTCCCTGACACGCCTCGCAGCGTCCGCCCTTCACGTTAAAACTAAACCGCCCGGCTTTGTACCCGCGGATTTTCGCTTCCGGAACTTGCGTGAACAAATCGCGGATATAGGTGAACACGCCGGTATACGTTGCGGAGTTGGATCGCGGCGTGCGGCCGATTGGCGACTGATCAATGTTGATGACTTTATCAATATGTTCAATGCCGCGAATTTCTTTGTGCTTGCCGGGTAAGTCTTTGGCTTGATAAAACTCGCGCGCTAGCTCCTTGGCCAAAATTTCGGTCATGAGCGTCGATTTGCCTGAACCCGACATGCCGGTAATGCAGACGAAACAGCCGAGCGGAATCGCGACATCGATGTTCTTCAGATTAAACTCTTCCGCGCCGACAATCACCAGCGACTTGCCATTGCCTTTGCGCGTTTTCGCCGGAGCGTCAATCGTGAGTTTGTGCGAGAGATATTTACCGGTGAGCGACTGCACATTGCGCTTGATTTCAGCCGGCGTACCTTCGGCGATGACTTTGCCACCATGCTCGCCTGCACCAGGCCCAATATCAATAACATGATCAGCGGAGAGGATCGTCTCTTCGTCATGCTCAACGACAATCACGGTATTGCCAAGATCGCGCAAGGTTTTGAGCGTGCGAATGAGCTTAGCGTTGTCGCGTTGGTGCAACCCGATCGACGGTTCGTCCAAGATATACAACACGCCGACAAGCGACGAGCCGATTTGCGTGGCCAAGCGAATACGTTGCGCTTCACCGCCCGATAGCGAGGAGGCAGTACGATCGAGCGTCAAATAATCCAATCCAACATTATGGAGAAACGTCAACCGCTCGCGAATTTCTTTTAAGACCTGCCGCGCAATATCCCGTTCGCGTTTTCCTAAATTCCCTTTCGCCCCGCTTGTCAGATCGTCAAAAAACACGCGCAACTGTTCGATGTTCATCTTCACGACTTCGGCGATGTTTTTGCCAGCAACGGTCACAGCCAACGCTTCAGGTTTTAACCGCTTCCCGCCACACACCGGACAGGGCTGCACACGCATGTATCGTTCAATCTCGGAACGGATGTAATCGGAATCGGTTTCTTTGTAGCGGCGGATGAGATTCGGGATCACACCTTCGTACGTTGTGTAAAACTCGCGCACTTTGCCGGTGGAGTAGCCGGCGTTCACATCGTATGTTTGGCTTCCCGTTCCAAAAAGCACGGTGCGCATCGCGTCCGACGAAAGTTTTTTCACAGGAGTATCCATCGAGAACGTATTCTTGAGCGCCACAGCCGAAAGCGTGCGATGCATCCACGTTTGATTCGAAGAGGTGCGCGACCACGGACGAATCGCGCCTTGCGCCAAACTTAAATTCTTGTTCGGCATGACCAAATCCGGATCAACTTCGAGTTTCGTGCCAAGTCCGGTACATTCAGCGCACGCGCCGTGCGGAGAGTTAAACGAAAAATTCCGCGGTTCAATATTCGCGACGTTCGTATGGCATTTCGGACACGCAAAATATTGGCTGTACACTTTTTCTTCGTTCAGCTCGGGCAAAAAGACGATGACCAACCCGCCGCCTAAGTCCAACGCTGTCTCTACAGAATCATGCACGCGCGCCGTCTCTTTACGAAGTTCACCATTGACCGTGATGCGATCCACCACCACGTCAATCGAATGCTTTTTCTGTTTGTCGAGCGACAAATCTTCGGCTTCTTCAATCGGATACACATTGCCATCAACGCGCACTCGCACATATCCTGCCTTGCGGATTTCTTCAAACACATGATGATGTTCGCCCTTTTTGTCGCGAATCATGGGCGCCATGAGCATGAGCTTGGTGTCGTCGGGCAGTTTGAGCAAGCGGCCGACAATTTGTTCAACCGTTTGTTTTTCAACCAGTTCGCCGCAGTTCGGGCAGTGCGGTGTGCCGACGCGCGCAAACAGCAAACGCATGTAATCGTAAATTTCGGTCACTGTTCCCACAGTTGAACGCGGATTATGCGACGCGGTTTTCTGATCAATCGAAATCGCGGGCGACAACCCTTCGATCGAATCCACATCCGGCTTGTCCATCAATCCTAAAAACTGCCGCGCGTAGGCCGAGAGCGATTCGACATACCGCCGCTGGCCTTCGGCATAGATCGTATCAAAGGCAAGAGAGGACTTGCCTGACCCAGAAAGGCCGGTGATCACCGTGAGCGTGTCGCGCGGAATATCCACAGAGATATTTTTCAGATTGTGCACGCGCGCGCCTTTGATCGAGATGGTATTGGACATCGAATGAGTAATAAAGGAATACAAAACAGGAGCCAGTATACCATGGCATGTGTTCGCGGTCAATGGGTAATAGGCGCCGGGCGCGGGGACGTTTGCACATCCCCGAGCCCGGCTGCTTGGTCTCTGACAGCGAGACGATCGCGAGATTAGGCCCACTCTGACGAATCATCGCAGAGTTGCGACCCTTCCATCACCCGTGAGTCGCGCATCGCATCTCCGCGCGGAAGTGCCTCACAGCGAAACTCCGCGGGGAGCTGATCGTACTCAACCGGTTGAAACTCCGGCGAGTAAAGCCGATCGGGATTGGTGAAGGATAGTACTCCCTTCCACACGTTCCGCCCCCTCCAGACGTACACCTCGATATACTCGCCGAGGCCAGCGAAGATGGCATGCGTGCTGACGCTGCCGGACACCCGATTGGTGTATATCGACTGAGGCGCATTGACGCCGTCCCAGGTTGCGACCTTCACGAAGTTCGCCGCTCGGAGAAACAGCACCTGCGACGCGGTAATACTTCCATCCGGGGGGCAGAGCCTCCCCGATGTGAAGCTGAAGGGCGCAGTCTTCGCGCCCTGTCGATCCGGAGAAGTCCATACGAGACAATACATCGGCAATCTCCTCGCGCGCATTCGAAGCGCGCTCGAAACTGTGCAGACGCCCGCGGTCGCGGGTGTCAGTCCTCATCCGGCTCCGGCAGCCACTGTTCTTCCTCCTGCGACACCACCACAAAATCTCTTGCGGCAGCTCGCCCGCGACGTTCACCATCCGCATTGCGATCCCCGTGCGGAGCATTCCATAAGTGATGCAGATCACCTGCATCCTCCGGTCCGGAGAGAAAATGACGAACTCGACAGGGTATCGGGCACTTACAGAGTCCGCGTAGAGGGTCATTCTCGTGAGAACGCTTCCCTCGCAGGTTGGCACCAGCTTAATGGTCTCAGTCTCCTCCTGTCTCTCGACTACCCACATCGACACGCCGATCTTCACTCCAGGCGGGAAATCGATCTCGACGTAGCGCTCCTTGCCGGTATTCACAGGGTGAACCGAGCTTCGGGGAACCAAATACTCCTCGGCCATCCCTCCCTCCTTTCGTTCGCTTGCATAGGTGGATGGATATGCAGAGGGTAGCCGGATCTTGGGTCGAAGTCAAGAACGCATCAAGAACGCAAGAATTGACAGAATTCCCTTGATTGTTTAGGATAGGGCGTTGGCGTGTTTCGCGTTCGTGAAATCACGATCGCGAGGCAGGTCATCGCATCGGAGGAACCATGAGCATCACCGAGGTAAAGACACTGGTTGGAGCGCAGGGCGTGGTCTACACCTACCGCTTCAAAAGCGAGGGTGAAGTCATGTTCACCTTCCCGAGCTCTCTATGGGGTGCGACGATCTCGAGTCATGAGCTCAAAGATCGCATCCAGATGGTGAGGACGGAAGGGCGAGACGGGCGCTTCATCGTTCGCGTCAGCCCGCGAAAATGGAATGAAGCGAAGCGCAACGTCGGCTTCCACGTCACCGATGGGTTGAGCTGCTGGTTTGTCGAGGTGCGCTACAGCAAGCGTGGAGAGTACCTCACCCACGTGGCTACGTACGTCGCGAAAAAGCCCCACGAGCTCGGCATCGTGCGAACCGCGGAACTCATCCGCCCTTCGGGAGCCTCGCGCGAGCACCAGCTCTCTCTTCGGGACTATGGCCCTACGGTGATGATTGAGGGCTCGGCCGAGCTCACCATGGAAAAGGTGACGAATGACGGCGTCGAGATCACCTCTCGCGGGAGCCGCCAATTCGCAACCTTCACCGGACCCCAGGCGGGCCGTGCGAGCCGAACGATCCGCATCAATGATGCCACGGGTCGCACATGGGCGCTCACGGTGCACTTCAACCCGTTCTACGAGCGGTATGAACTCGTGGAATAGCTCGACTGCTCGAACAGAACGAGAAGGGGAGGCCGACAGCGACCTCCCCTTCATCCCCTTTCACGCACCACCTTCTTTGTCTTCGGTGCCGACTTTGTGTACACTACAAACATGACTCCTTCAATCCAAGATCATCTTGCTCATCTTCCGACCCTTCCTGGCGTGTACCAGTTCTTTGATGCAGACGGTAAAATGTTGTACATCGGCAAAGCGATCAATTTGCGCAATCGCGTCAAAAGCTATTTCCAACGCACACGTGACCTTGAACCGGCTAAGCAAATCATGATACCGCAGATCGCCGATATCAAAACGATCGTGGTCGCGAGTGAATACGAAGCGCTGCTTCTTGAATCCTCGCTCATCTACGAACATCAACCGCCGTACAACATCTTACTCAAAGACGACAAGTACTTTAAGTACATTAAAATCACGGTGCGGGATCGGTTCCCGGTGATCACGAGCACGCGGGTTGTGCGCGCGAAGGATGGCGCGCGATACTTTGGCCCGTACACATCCGCGTGGGCCGTGAAAGAAACGCTCAAAATTTTGAAACTCTTTTTTCCTTTCGAGAGTTGCACGATTACGCCACACCAGCCGTGCTTAGAGTATATTCATGGAATACAAGTCGGCCCGCTCCGATTTGAACGACGAGTCGGCTCCAAAAAGCCCTTTCGCGCTCCGAGCCAGATCGGGCCTTCGCGCTCCGAGCCAGAATATCGAGAGGCGATTCGCCAAATTATTGATTTCTTATACGGACGTAAAGTCACGATCATCCGAGATTTTACGCGCGAGATGAAAGCCGCAGCGGGCGGGCACAACTTTGAGCGTGCGGCGGTGTTGCGGGATCGGATCCGCTCGCTTGAGCATGTGGCGGAACAACAGAGTGTGGTTGCAGCGCAAGGGGGCAGTTTTGATGTCGTGGCGAGCGCGGCGAATGATCGGATGGCTGTTGCAAACGTGCTTGCGATCCGCGGCGGGCGACTCTTGAATTCGTCCAACTTTGTGCTTGCCAACACGCGCGGCCAGAGTGAGGCGAGTGTTATGACATCGTTTCTCGAACGGTTTTACACCGGCGTTGCCAAAGCGCCGCGAGAAATTTTTGTTGCTGTTGAGCCGGAGACGAAAGCCTTGCTCGAAAAAGTAACGAAAGCAAAAATCACCGTGCCGTCGCGCGGAAAAAAACGCAAACTCGTGAAGATGAGTCGTGATAACGCAGAGATTCATCTTGCTGCGCAAACACTTGCATGGGAAAAAGATAATACGCTCGGCCGCGAAGCGCTCGAAGAGCTCGCGAAAGCGATCGGTCTCGAAAGCGTGCCGCATCGCATCGAGACGTATGACATTTCAAATATCCAAGGCACATATCCTGTTGGCTCGATGATTGTGTTTGTGGATGGCCGGCCAGAAAAAAGTCAGTATCGCAAGTTCAGAATCGAACGCATGAGCACGCCAGACGACTTTGCCATGATGCGAGAGATGTTGGAGCGGCGCTTTGCGCACCTGCCGGAGAAAGAAACGGTCATTGCGAGGAGCGAAGCGACGAAGCAATCTCACGAATGGCCCATCCCTGATCTTGTCATCATCGACGGCGGCAAGGGGCAGCTCTCGATTGCGGTTGACGTGCTCTTGCAGCGCGGGATTTCTATACCGGTGATTTCACTTGCCAAACGCGAAGAAGAAATTTTCATCCCCGGTCGTGCAAACTCTATCCTCTTGCCGCGCACATCCAAAGCGCTGTTCTTGATTCAACGCATGCGCGACGAAGCACACCGGTTTGCCATCACCTTCTACCGCAAGCGACACGAAAAAGGAACGGTGCGATCGTTCTTGGACGATATCCCCGGCATTGGCCCAGTCAAACGCAAACTCTTGATCAAAACCTTCGGTTCGCTTGAAGGAATTCGAACGGCCTCCACCGAAGCCCTCGAAAAAGCCGTCGGCAAACACACTGCCGACGCCATTCGGAAGGAGCTACGTTAAGATAACTCGAACCCAAAACGGCCTGGATAGATCCGTCCTATCCAAAAGAGCGCGCCTCACGAACCCGAGAGTTCGTGAGGCATTGGCGCCCTCCTGTTGTGACGGCGACTGTCACGTTGTGATCAACTCACCCATCTCCTCCTCCTTCGGCATCCAGACTCGCCAGATCCAGACGATGCATCCCGGAAGCCTACACACCTCGCAGAGAACACGAGGTCGGATGTTCTCGTGCGCGGCCTCGGCCTTCGCGATGCGTTCGAGAACCCGCGGAGGGGGCGGCACCAGGGTGTTTGGACCCCGAGCAGGGCAGGGCCGAAAGATGAGGCAAAGTGTCGGCATCATGCCTCGCAGCCGTTCCATCATTTCTGTAGTCATCGCAGACCTCCCGAATCCGAGATGGATGTGAGCCGCCGCGATGTCGGCATCACCGCCGACCCTACCACAACGCCGCCTCATCGTCAATACGAAAGAATGCCAAGCCCAAACCCTTGACAGCTCATCAGTGGAGTGCTAAATCCTCCGACGAGTCTCTAAGAGTTACACATCCACTCATACGCTGGAATGATCTTCAGATGTCGTCGCCCAGCTCGGACCGAATCGCGAGTATGGTGTGTTGCGATCATCAACTCGTCCACACCTTTCACCGTTTTCAGAGCATCCTCGAATCCCTTCAGTTCTCGTTCACGCGTTCTTGCATCATCCAGATCCCATGCGACTTGGAGCAACGTTTTTTTCCCATCCGGCCACTTCACGAAAAAGTCAACTTCAAGGATAAATCCGCTTCCTCTCGTGATAAATTCCTCTAAGATTCCCCGATTCATGCGATCGAAAAGATGAAAATTCCGATGGAGTCACTCCAATAATATCCATCGGCACCTCAAGAGCCGAACCCGTCCGGAGCCGGTTCAATAATTCAAGCCGCCGCATAAAGGGCATGCGCACAAAATCGCGGGAGATGATCAAAAGATCAACATCGCTTTCCTCATGCACGCTGCCGCGAGCATAACTCCCAAAAAGAAACGCCTGATCTACATGGAGTGAGCCGCGCAACTCTTTCGTATACTCTCTCGCTATTTTTTTTGCGTCAACGTTTTTTCGAGCCATAGAATACCTTTATCCTACGGTATCATTACTTTCACGTCAAATCATCATCCCTAGATCTTCTCCACTAAATCCTCCGGCAGGTCGTCGAGGAAGCGCGAAGGGAGTGAAAGCTGCGTCGAGCCGTAGAGTTTGCGTTGGATGGTGTGTAGGAGATAGAGATTGGTTTTTGCGCGCGTCACAGCTACGTAACAGAGCCGGCGCTCTTCTTCCATTTCGCGCGGGTCATATAAGCTGCGCTGATGCGGGAACAGGCCTTCTTCCATTCCCACGATAAAGACTTTGGGGAACTCGAGCCCTTTGGCGTTATGCATGGTCATCATCGTGACGCCGCTTTGCTTGTCGGAAAGTTCGTCCAAATCGCTGAACAGTGCCACCTCTTGCAAAAAGCGTTCTACGCCTTCACGGCCACGCACGTCATCGAACTTGGTGGCAACCGATTTTAACTCTTGCGTATTTTCAAATCGGTACTCGCCTTGTTCGGTGCCGTCGAGCAGATGATCTTTATACCCGCTCTCATTCACGACGTGGTCAATCATTTCACTTGGTGTCGCATCGTCGAGTCGCGCCGCCAGCACCTCCATCATTTCGGCAAACTCTATAAATGAATCAGCAGCGCGTTGTTGTAAGCCCGCAACTTCTTGCGCGCGCGCTGAAAGTTCGAGCAAAGGCACGCCGGTTTTCATGGCATGTTGATAGAGCACAGACCACGACTTTGCGCCAATGCCGCGCGGCGGTTCGTTAATCACGCGCGCCATCGAGATTGCGTCGGCTGGATTGATAAGGAGCGAGAGGAACGCGATCATGTCTTTCACCTCTTTGCGTTCGTAGAACCGAATGCCGCCGACAATGTGGTACGGAATGCCATATTGCAAAAAGACTTCTTCAATGATGCGGCTTTGGGCGTTTGTGCGGTACAAGATGAGGTAATCGGCAAAGTTGATGCCGCGCATGTCAATATTTTGGAGTCGCACTTGCCCTCGCGCGCGCTCTTCGCGTTGACGCATGGATTGAAATCCTTTGGACTGCATGATGCGCGCAAGGATGCTTGTTTCGCTAATGTCCTCTCCATCTTCAGAAACATACACCGGTTCGGAGGAGGTTGCTTCGTCGTCCTTCGACGAGGGGTTCGACAGGCTCACCCTGACATTGCTCAGGATGACATCCTCGCGATTGTTGCGAATCCCCAAAATCTCGCGCGCAACAAAATCCGCTTCTTCGCGCTCGTCAAACACCTCTTTTTGCCGCGCCAATTCGCCTTCTGGATTCGCCGTCCACAACTTTTTCGGTTTTTGGTGCTCATTCTGGGAAATAACATGATTCCCAAGTTCGACAATCTTTTTTGTGGATCGGTAGTTTTGTTCAAGGAGCACAATCTTCGCTTCGGGATAGTCTTTTTCAAAGTCAAGAATATTTCCAATATCAGCGCCTCTGAACATGTAAATGCTTTGTGCGTCATCACCGACCGCGCAGATATTGTGGTGCGTGGAGGCGAGGAGATTCGCAAACGTATACTGCGCATGATTCGTGTCTTGGTATTCGTCTACCATAATATATGACCACAGTTTCTGGTAGCGAGCGAGAATTTCAGGATATGTTTGAAAGAGGACGACGATATTCATCAAAATGTCATCAAAGTCGAGCGCGTTGTGCATTTTCAAGAGCCGTTGGTACTCGGTGTAAATCGCTTGCACCTTTTCTGCGATTTCGTTTTCACCCGTATTCATATCTTCTGGCCGATGGAGCTGGTTTTTCTCGCGCGAAATCAGGCCAAGCACGCTCACCGGTGACACGGTTTTCGGATCCACACCCATCGCGGCCATGGCGTTTTTCACGAGCCCTCTTTGATCCGACTCATCATAAATCACAAAATGGCGCTTGAATCCGAGTGCATCAATGTGGGCGCGCAAAATCCGCACGCAAATGGAATGAAACGTGCCCATGGCCGGCGGCGCATGCATCGTGCCCCGTGAAAGCGAAAACAGCAAGTCTTGCACGCGTTCTTTCATCTCGCCCGCCGCTTTATTCGTAAACGTCACCGCCAAAATCTGTTCAGGTTTGACGTGTTTTTCCAAGATGAGATACGCAATGCGGTGAACGATCGTTTTCGTCTTGCCTGAACCCGCTCCAGCAAAAATCAAGACTGGGCCGTTGGTGGTGACGACCGCTTCTTTTTGTTTGTCGTTTAATCCGCGAAGAATGGTTGACATGGGGATGTATCATAGCATATTTGACTTTCAGGAGAAAATCTGGCAGGCTGGCCACGGTGGGATTCGTGGAAAAGAGTTCTCAAGCCACCGTGGATGCTGTTCACGGTAAAGGAGATGACATGCTGGAGCTCACCGAAGACACGCTGCCTCCCCGTCTGCACATCGGCCGATCGCGCGTCTACGTCATCTTCGCCGTTCCGAGCGTTGCCAAAGGAGGACGCGCGGCGGTCGTCGAGCACTGCTCGAATCGACCTCGGGGCGGTCGAGGCTTCATCTGCAACGCGTGTTTCGGGAATCGACCCACGGGTATGGAGCTCGTCGGCTCGACGCGACTCCGGCAGCTTGCCGGAGATCCCAAGCTCAACAACTCCTTCGATACTCACGAAGCCGCCGTCGCGGCCGCGCTCTCGGCCCAGCTTCGCCTCGACCAAGGGGTGGTCGGCTAGCGCCGCACGGCCGTCAGCGGCACTGGAGCAGCTCCTCGATGGGACACCAACGTCCCCAAGAGGAGCTGCTCCGCCACTTCATAATACCATCCACAAAAATCAAACGCACTTCTCTTGACGATTACATGAAGCGGAGTACACTTTACAGTGATCGCTCACCACGTGACGCGCGCATCATCATACGACTCCTTAGAGCTCATCTCAAAAATAATCTTCCGGCCATTTTGACGCCGTTTGGCCTGCCTGCCTGCCGGCAGGCAGGCAACGGCTTCAGAACTCGTCGGAATACTATGGTATTCCTCCTCGTTCTTCAACCGTTTCGGCACAAACGGCATTCAAAATGCCTGTAAAGCTATTTTTGAGATGAGCTCTAGCAACACCCTTGCCAAAAACTCCTTCGAGACGATCGAGGATGCCAGGCAGGTGGCAAAGCGACTGGGCTTTGCCCTCGAGGAAACCACACGCTGACGCACACATTCAAACGAATCCCACCAGCCGGACCAGACGTTCGGCCTTTCTCATTCAAGTGTTCCCGTTTGACTTCCGCAAGAAAATCTGGCAGGCTGGCCGAGGTAGGGATCGCGAAAGGAGTCGATACATGGCCCATAACGCATCGCTCGCCTATTGGGCGATATGCATCGGGAAGAGTCGAAGCACACGGTTCATCAAACTGTGCCCAAACTTCCTCGCGCAGGGAGGCGAACCCCAATGCGAAGAGTGCGGTGAGACGATCGCCTCTCTTCCATCGGGATTCCGGGTGCTTGACACCATAGAGCTCCGACAGATGGCGGGGGATGCGACCATGGAGAACCACTTCGCAAACCGGAGAGACGCGGTGGCGGTTGCGCTCTCCGCCAATCTCCGCCCCGGGGGCTGACCCTCGCCCCCCGCCATGGAGCAGCTCCTTGATGGGACACATCGCGTCCCCAAGAGGAGCTGCTCCGGCCTTTTTCCTCTGTCGGCTCCAAAATGCCCTCTCGCGCTCCGAGCCAGAACAGGCCTTCGCGCTCCGAGCCAGCCAGCTTGTCACACGGAAGTGATAATGTCATACTTGAGGGAAGTTAAAATGTCATACCTCAGGTAGAATGAAATGGTTATGCATTAACCATTTCATCTATGACTTTCATCACGATGTCGGCCAAAGAATTGGATAGATTTCACATCATCAAAAAGTTAATCGGCAAACACATCAACGGAACAGAGGCGGCAATCTTTTTGCGTTTGTCCGTTCGTCAAGTGAAACGTCTCAAAGCGAATGTCATCACGTTTGGCCCCAAGGGCTTAATCCACGGCAACCGCGGCAAGGAGAGCCATAACAGAATTGATCCTGCTGAAAAGAACACAATCATCAGATTGTTGCATACGCGCTACCACGATTTCAAACCAACGTTTGCCAATGAGAAGTTACGTGAAAACCACGGGATTGATCATGATACCAAAACCATCAGCGACATTATGATTGACGAAGGATTGTGGAAACCACGATTGAAAAAGAAGGCATCCATTCATCGCGCGTGGCGCGAGCGCCGATCCTGGTATGGTGACATGATCCAATTTGACGGTTCCTACGACCATTGGTTTGAGGATCGACATGGAACATCGGAGGTGTGTCTGCTCGCCGCCATCGACGACGCCACCGGGAACCTTGTTTTTGCGAAGTTTGCCGAGCATGAAGGGGTCTTTCCGGTCTTTCGCTTCTGGACAGAGTACCTCATGAAAAACGGCAAACCACGATCCATTTACCTCGATAAATTCAGCACGTACAACATCAATTCCCAGCTGGCCAAAGAGAACGGCGATACCCTGACCCAGTTTGAACGGGCGGCGAATGAAGTACGAATAGACCTGATTAAAGCCAACAGTCCGCAGGCCAAAGGCCGTGTGGAACGATTGTTTCATACCCTGCAGGATCGGTTGATCAAAGAATTGCGGTTGGCCAACATTTCCACGGTGAATGACGCCAATATCTTTTTGGAAAAAACATTCATTCCCAGATTCAATGCCAAATTCTCCGTCGAGCCACGAAACACAACGAACATGCACCAAAAATTGAATCACAACGATATCCGTTCCCTGCCAGGAATATTTTCTCGACACACTGAGAGAACTGTCCTGAACGACTTTACGTTTTCGTTCAACCATCAATGGTTCCAACTCGCCAAGGAACAACCGGTCACGGTCTTCAAAAAAGACACCGTGATCATTGAGGAGCGATTGGACAAAACCCTCCATGTCCGATTCCGAGGAAAATATTTGAAGTACACTCTGTTGCCCAAACGTCCGGAGAGACACACCGCGAGAGTCACAATGCCATGGGTCCTGCCAGCATCCAAAGCGCATACTCCGCCGCCGAACCATCCGTGGAGGCATACCGTTTACGCCCGCGCGCTCGCCAAACACAACGCTCTCACCAAAACGCCAAGGGAGGACATTTTAAAATCCCTGGAAGTATGACATTTTAACTTCCCGTTGACAGCCAGCCAGCTTTGACAAATTCCGCTGCTCATGGTAGTATGCGAACCGCACGAATTCGCGGAGATTTGACGAAAATACGATGCAGCAAACACTCAATATCGCCACTCTGGTTCTTGCCATCCTTCTTATAACATTTATCCTTCTCCAAGCGAGAGGAGCGGGCCTGGGTTCCGCTTTTGGAGGAGAAAGTAGCGTGTATACTTCTCGCCGCGGAGCCGAAAAGATATTGTTTTACCTGACAATCGGCACGGCTGTGCTGTTTTTCGGAACAGCGGCGGCTCGACTTTTCCTGTAATTCGTTCCGCGGGGTCACCCCGCGTGAACCGGTTCACGCGAGAGCCGATCTCTTATTCGTTATTTCGTTTGTATTTTGTCATCAACCCCAACGCACAACTCCGAACTTCGCAATCGATGGAAAAAAATTGATCGCTCGCGTGCGGTGGGAGGCATTCGCCGTCGACTCGCGCGCCTCTTCCCTTCCCCAACGCAGCTCAAATACCTTTCCAACTATCTTTCGCGCAAGGAAGTTCGCACACTCCGCATCGCCAGCACCGTCATTGTGCTCTCGTTCATCCTCATGGGCGTGCAATTCACGCGGGATTTCGTCGTCCGCACGCCCGAAGACGGCGGCGAATACACCGAAGCGCTCGTGGGCAGCCCGAAATTCGTCAACCCGATCCTTGCTCAAACCAACGACACCGATCTTGATCTTGTCACGCTCATTTTCACCGGGCTCATGAAACCCGGCGACGGCGGAACGATGACTCCCGATGTCGCGGAAAAAGTCGATGTCTCGGAAGATCAAAAAGAATATACGTTCACGCTTCGGCAAGATGTGTTCTTCCACGATGGTCAACAACTCACAGCCGAGGACGTTCAGTTTACGTTCCAGAGCATTCTCGATCCGGCATTCCGCAGCCCGCTCCGC
>JACPGL010000039.1 GCA_016182525.1 Candidatus Kerfeldbacteria bacterium
AACGGTCTGTTTCTTTTGTCGACATCGTGATCAATGTCATAGGCTGTATGGTTTATGGATGAACCGTACAGCATACCGTATATTATCCTGGTAGGACATTTCTACTTTGGTATACTAGGACATTATCACTTTGGGTTGACACTTCAAGCCACTCCACTTGACGAACCTTGCCTCTCTCGCTATACTTCATCTATTGACTAGTACCAAAAAGGATACTAGTCCTTTTTCGTACTTCTCTAAACTACGTGGGGAGTGAATCCCCACATTTAACTTCCAATGTATGGCATCAGAAATCTCAAAGGCGATTGATCAAATTTGCGAGGAAAAGCACATCCCGCGCGAATCCGTGCTCGAAGCAATCGAGTCGGCGCTCGCGGTAGCGTATCGCAAAGACTTTGGCAACAAAATGCAAAATATCGAAGCGGAGTTTGACGTCGACACCGGCGCGGTTCGCACGTTTGACGTGAAGCAAGTGGTTGAGGATCCGCCAGAAGAACCGGAAGAAGGTGCAGGCAGAGAAGCGGCAGCGGCTGTGGACGAAACGCCAAAGCCGGAAGCGAAAGAAGAGAAGGCGCCTGTCGAGGCAACCCAATCAGCTGAACCAGTTGAAGCAGCCGAACCAAAAGAAGGCGAAGCGGCGGCAATCACCGAGGCAGTTAAAGAAGAAGAGCGCTTTGACCCCAAAACCATGGTCGGTGTGACGGCGGCACAAGAGTTGAAACTTGGCGCGAAGATCGGCGACGTGATCCGCACTGAACTGCCGGTGGCCGGTGAGTTTGGCCGCATGGCCGCGCAAACCGCCAAGCAAGTGATTATCCAAAAACTTCGCGAGTCGGAGCGAGAGATTTTATTCACCGACTTCAAAGGCAAAGAAGGCGCGATCGTGAACGGCGTGGTGCAGCGGCTCGAAGGCCGCGTCGTGCTCGTTGACCTTGGCAACACCACGGGCGTACTCCCTCCGCAAGAACAAATCCGCACCGAGCGATATTCCCCGGGCGCGCGCGTGAAAGTGCTGATCTTGTCGGTAAATCGCACAGCCAAAGGGCCGGAGATTACCGTGTCTCGCGCTCATCCTGACATGGTGCGCGCACTCTTCGCCATGGAAGTACCAGAAATCCAGAGCGGCGCGATCGAAATCAAAGCGGCCGCGCGCGAAGCCGGTGTGCGCACAAAAGTCGCGCTCATTTCCCATGAGGCGAACATTGATCCGGTCGGATCCTGCGTGGGTCAACGCGGAACGCGCGTGCAAACCATCATCTCTGAACTTGGCGGCGAGAAAATCGACATCATTGAATACGACGAAGATCCGGTGAAGTTCATCATCAACGCGCTCTCTCCTGCTAAAGTGATTAGCGTGCAACTGAATCAAGAGCAGCGCATTGCGACCGCTGAAGTGAAAGGCGATCAGCTCTCTCTTGCCATCGGCAAAGGCGGACAAAACGTTCGCTTGGCCGCTCGTCTTACCGGTTGGAAGATCGACGTGGTCGAAGAAGGCAAAGAAAAAGTCGAGGAGAAAGTTGAAGAAAAAGTTGAAGAGAAAGAAGAAGAAAAGAAAGAGGAAGCTTCGACCGAGACGAAAGTGGAGGAGCAGCCTACAGAAGAAAAGCCAGCAGAAAAGACCGAAGAAAAAACTGAAGAACAATCATAATTATTGAGGTGCTCTATGATTCTCAACTCCTACATTCTCTTCGCCCTTGGAGTAAGCGTGGTTGCGCTGCTCTACGGCGCCTATCTCATCCGCGTGGTATTGGCGCTCCCGGCCGGGAATGAGCGCATGCAAAAAGTCGCGGCCGCGATTCAAAAAGGCGCGCGCGCGTATCTCCTGCGCCAAACAAAAACGCTCGCGGTTGTCGCCGTTGTGCTTGGCGGGCTTTTGTGGTTTTTTGTGGACGGGATGACCGCGATCGGCTTTGGGGTGGGTGCCGTGTTCTCGGCGCTCACAGGCTACATCGGCATGAGCGTCTCGGTGCGAGCGAATGTGCGTACCACCGAAGCGTCCAAGCAAGGCGTGGCCAAGGGCTTGAATGTTGCGGTGAAAGGCGGCACAGTGACGGGGTTGCTTGTGGTGGGATTGGGTTTGCTCGGCGTAGCCGGGCTGTTTGCTCTTGGCGCTGATGTGAAAGCGCTGGTTGGTTTGGGATTTGGTGGCAGTTTGATTTCGGTCTTTGCTCGTCTTGGCGGCGGAATTTTTACCAAGGCCGCGGATGTGGGTGCTGATCTTGTGGGCAAAGTCGAAGCCGGAATCCCGGAAGACGACCCGCGCAACCCAGCTGTGATTGCCGACAACGTGGGTGATAATGTGGGGGACTGCGCCGGTATGGCGGCGGATCTTTTTGAAACGTATGCAGTTTCTCTTGTTGCCGCCATGCTCCTCGGCTCACTCCTCTTTACCGATTTTGAAAATGCATTTCTGTATCCGCTCGTGCTCGGTGGGGTGGCGATCATTGCGTCGATCATTGGCACGTTTTTCATTCGGCTTGGCAAATCCAAGAACATCATGAACGCCTTATACAAAGGATTAGCGGTTGCGGCTGTGCTGTCTGCTGCTGCGTTCTATTTTGTGACCAATTTCATGATGAAGGAGAACGGTCGCTATGACACGATGCGATTGTTCTGGGCGGCAGTGGTCGGGCTTGTGGTGACAGGGCTTTTAGTTTTCATCACCGAATACTACACCTCAACAAAATACCCGCCCGTGCGTTCGATTGCGAAAGCGTCGGAAACCGGACACGGCACAAACGTGATTCAAGGATTGGCGATTTCGATGAAAGCGACGGCGTTGCCCGTACTCGTGATTGCGCTTGGCATTTTGGCAACGTATCAGCTTGCGGATGTGTATGGCATTGCCATTGCGGTGGTCGCGATGCTTTCGATGGCCGGAATTATTGTGACGATCGATGCGTATGGCCCGATTACCGACAACGCCGGCGGTATTGCGGAGATGGCGGGTTTGACCGAAGAGGTTCGCGCGGTCACGGATAAGTTGGACGCCGTCGGCAACACAACGAAAGCCGTGACCAAAGGATACGCCATTGGATCGGCGGGGTTGGCGGCGATCGTGTTGTTCTCCTCCTACACCGAAGAGTTGAAGAATCTTGGCTCACTTGTTGAATTTCAGCTCTCGGATCCCTATGTGTTGATTGGTCTGTTCATCGGTGGACTCTTGCCGTATATCTTTGGTGCGATTTCGATGGAGGCGGTAGGCAAGGCCGCGGGCGCGGTGGTGAAAGAAGTGCGCCGCCAGTTCAGGGAGATTCCCGGCTTGATGAAGGGAACCGCCGAGCCGGAATATGACCGCGCCGTGGATTTGGTAACGCGGGCAGCGCTTCGCGAAATGATTGTGCCGGCGCTGTTGCCCGTGGTTGTGCCGATTGCGGTTGGCTTTTTGCTCGGGCCGGTGGCGCTTGGCGGCTTACTCGTGGGCGCGATTGTGACTGGCTTGTTTGTCGCGCTTTCCATGACCTCAGGCGGTGGCGCATGGGACAACGCAAAGAAATATATTGAATCCGGTCATCATGGAGGTAAGGGATCAGACGCGCACAAGGCAGCGGTGACTGGTGACACGGTTGGTGATCCGTACAAAGACACTGCCGGGCCCGCGATCAATCCAATGATTAAGATCATGAACATCGTCGCCCTCCTCATCGTCGCCCTTATTCTCTGAAAAACGAGATCCGTTCTCGTTATCCACAATTTTCGGGAGAGTGGATCCAGTTATCCACAATTTTCATGAGATCCGTTCTCTTTTATAAGAACGGATCTTGTTTTTCCAGCGATCCAAAGTCATCCACAGAAAGAAGAAAACTCTTATACCAGTCCTCCCTTTGCTTTTGGCTCGTGATATCGAGGAGTTCGTCGATAGGCTGCGTGTAGATCCATGGATGTTTGTAGCTCGTATACGCTTCAATACTTGAATAGCGATATCTGAATGGATTCACGCCAAGACTATGAGGATTGAGGTGAATGTATCGAGAAAGATGAAGGAGATAGGTATCGGAATCGATGTTGGTTGACTGGTACTTACCTTGAAAGAGTGCGCTTGTTCGATGGTATTTCCGATTAAAAAACATCGAATACGCAACGGTGAGTGAGCTCATGAATTTTGGCAACGTGTCCTCATTTGTTTGTTGCAGTTCAATGTGGAAGTGGTTTGGCATAAGGCAGAATGAGATGATCCGTATTTTTTGGTAGAAGTTCTTTCGTTGGATGGATTCGCTGGCCGGAAGAACGGCAGTTCGTAATAGATGAATAAAAATCTCATAATCGTTTTGATCTTTATAAATTTCTCCTTTTGCTGTTCCACGATTAAATACATGGTAGTAGCCATCTTGGATAAATGTTCGAATTCGATATTGACTTGGCATAGATAAAAAGCGTCCTTGGGGACGCCGTACATCAATCATAATAGAAGCAGTGGAAAATAGCAAGATCCATTCTCATTCAAACTGTGGATAACGAGAACGGATCTCATGGAAATTGTGGATAACTGGATCCACTCTCCCAAAAACTGTGGATAACGAGAACGGATCTCGTTTTCCTAGGATTTGAGGGTGTTATAGGCTTTGGTGTACTCTGGAGTGGTGCCGCAGCAACCGCCGATGATTGACGCGCCAATCGCTTTCCACTCGCGCGCCGCTTCAGCATACTTTTCTGCCGAGGTTCCATTGGCAAAAACCCAGCCATGATGTATATCAGGATGACCAACCCCATTCGCGTATGCTCCAAATGGTACGCTCGTCAATTCAGAAAGAGCAAGAATGCATCGCGTGGCTGTCACCGGAGACTGGCAGTTCACGAGATACGCCATTGGAGCCAGATCGTCAATTGCTGCAATGGCATCTTCAAGCGATTCTCCACTCAACAGGTGCCCATTCGTCGCGGTCATGAAACTTATCGCAAATGGTTTCCCTGTGCGCGTAACGGCTTCGGCTGCTGCACGCGCTTCACGAACCGTGTTGAATGTTTCGAGCAAGAAAAAGTCGATGGGCGTGCCGGCAAGAATCTGTGCCTGTTCGGCATGCTCGCGTCGGCATGTTGTATTATCTGGCACAAGATCAGGGGCGTAGCAATCTTCGAGTGTCGTCATCGAACCCGCAATGTGCACGCGTCGGCTGGAACGCGTTTCTTTTCGCGCTTGAACAGCAAGATCAACCGCAAGCCTATTTATCGCTTCGGTTTCATCCTCATGGCCGGCTTTGGCAAGCGTGCGTCGTTGCGTTCGAAAGGTATTCGTTGTGATGATATCCGCTCCGGCAAGGATATAGTCTTTGTGGATTTCCTTCACGACTTCAGGATTTTCAAACAATGCGTGTGCAGACCACAGAGGGAGAGTGGTCGGGATGCCACGCCGCTGGAGTTCGGTGCCCATGGCGCCGTCAAGGATGAGAGTGGTATTTTGGGTAAATTTCATAACCGGTCGAAGTATAGTGCGTTCACAAAAAGAAATCAAGAGGGTGATGCGGCCGGCTCCAGGGTGGGAGTCGGCCGCGGGTGAATGCCGCTGATCTCGTGATCGGCTCTCGCACTAGGTGCGGAGCACGCCTTCGATCACATAGATCGCATGGTAGATGTCGCTCGCCCGCTCCTCAGCCAGGCAGCGCAGTCGCCGTTCCTCGGCTGTGTAAGCATCGATGCGATCACGACCCCCCATGTCGCTGAAGAACTCGAAGTCGCTGTGTCCCTGCACTTCGAGCTCGGCCAAACTCGCGATGGACGTCTGGATGTGTTGGGGGATGATCCCTCGGTGCAGCTCGCGAGGGGTGTACCCCCGACGGTCGAACATCTGGACGAGCCGGTTGAGACCCGGCCGCCCGCACAGGTTCAGCACCGTGTGTCCCCCGGCAACCAACACGTGGTGAGCCCGAATGAGCAGGGAGTCATTCAAGCCCAGGCCCAGGTCATGCATCGGCGAGTCGGTGTACCTCTCGGGGTTGTAGTAGTGCGCCATGAGGTCGCACACCGAAAGATCCATACCGCGCATGGGGACCTGCGGGATGCAGGCAACCACCGCGTCGACCTTGCCGATCTCTGCGCAGCTTTCGCGCCTGTCGGTGACAAGGTCCCAGCTCCCGTTCAGAACCTCGACGTTCTCGAGCCCCACGGTTCGTCGAAGGTTCTCGACCGCGAGCTCGGTGACTCGCGGGCTCAGATCCGAGATGCGGAGTCGCATGTGCGGATTCCGTGCTCTCGCGACGATCGCATTGATCCCGGTTCCGACGCCCACCTCCCACACGAGGCGGCGACCCCACTGGATCGTCCGCAGTCCACGCTGGAATGCGAACGTCCAATCGTCGGGCGTGAATGCCCATTCGGGGATCTCGATCATCCACTCCGGCCGAAGCCCGTCGTGGAGATCCGGAGGCAGAATATCAACGAGTCTTTCCACGGCCTCTCCTCCAACCCGGCAGAAGTTTCTGTCCTTGCGGCCTCCTGAGCGAGTATCTCTCGCCAAGGAGACCGAAAAACAAAAAACTCCGTCCCCCAAATATCAGGATACGAAGCGTTGTATCTTCTTCTCGTGGCTTGCGCCAGAGCATATCTTTCCCGTTGGGGTTGGATGATCCACCTTCTTCTTGTCATGGTGAGCATGTCGAACCACAACAAGAGCAGGTTGGCAGGACGTCGTCGGGCCAAAACCCTCAGTCCACTCTTGATATTTATTGTGCTGAAAAGAGCAATACCGATAGTCTACCGAACCTTCGCTATTTTGTCAAACGAGATCGCCAAACCAGATCCGTTCTCATTGCAACTGTGGATAACGAGAACGGATCTGGTTATCCACAATTTGAGGGAGAACGGATCTCGTTTGATTTTTTGGCCAAAAATGGTAGTCTAGAGAGGATGGACACTATCATCTCTACGCTGTATCTTTTGCTCCCGGGCGCTGTGGCAAATAGCATGCCCATCGTCGTCCGCCCGTATTTTACGAGCCTCGCGATTCCGATTGACGGCAGGCGAGTGTTTCGAGGCAAGAGAATTTTCGGCGATCACAAAACTGTGCGGGGATATGTATTCGGGATTCTTGGTGCGATCATCGTCGTGCTTGGGCAGGCAGTGTTGATGCGCGTGGAGGCGTTCGAAAACATCAGTCTGCTCGATTACTCCGAACAGCCACTCCTTATCGGATTCTTGATCGGCTTTGGCGTGCTGGCCGGCGACTCGGTGAAAAGTTTTTTCAAACGCCAACGTGGGATCGCACCGGGCGTTTCTTGGAAACCGTGGGATCAACTCGACAGCGTGATCGGCGGCGTGGTCGCTCTCTCATTCACTCACGTCTTGCCGTGGCAAGTGTACGTCCTCATCGCGCTCCTCGGATTTCTCTTACATATCGCTACGCGTCGCATCGGGTACTGGATCGGCGTGAATAAAACGCAATGGTAAGGCTCCACCTATGAATCATCCTATCCTTCGTCGAACAGTGTTCCCGCTCACGCGACTCCGCGTCCGCTTTATTGAGGGATTTGAGAACTTGCCGAAAAACGGGCCGCTTATTGTGGCGTCGAACCATGTGAGTTATTTGGATCCGCCGATTCTTACGTCGCTTCTTGTGCCCACAATCAAACAAAAGATTCATTTTTTGACCAAGCAGTCGGTTGTCGAGGGATTTGGGCGTCTGATTGGTGAACGATGGATGGGAATGATCCCAGTCAAGATCGATCAACCGGCACAGTCGTTAGACATGGCGGAACAGTATTTGCACGCAAACAAAATTGTTGGTATCTTTCCTGAGTCTTCCCGAAATACTTCGCGCGAGTTGTATAAAGGCAAGACTGGCGTGGCGCGGTTGGCATTGCGGACAGGTGCGCTCGTTGTGCCGATCGGATTTGAAGGCCCGCCCGGCTGGACAGCGAAACAGGCGATCGCCAATTTTCTGTTCGGTCGTGAGCGCATCAGCATTCGGATCGGCGCG
>JACPGL010000042.1 GCA_016182525.1 Candidatus Kerfeldbacteria bacterium
AGAAGATGTGGAACGAGAGCCGGAATACTTTCGAGAACCACTTCCCGTAGTGAGGGCGTGAAAATTGAGGAGTGAACGAGAGGGAGACGAAAGAAGCGAGCTGGTATTCCAGCGAGCGTATTTCGAGGGTTCCCCGAAGTGAACGACAACAATTTTCCCCGAACGGAGGGCGTGGTTCGAGAAGGTATTTTGGCTGGCAGTTCCACACGTACTCCGAAGCGACACCTTTTCGGGCTCGCGGATCTCGAGATAATCTAAAGAGATATACACTCCTATGAAACGATTCCTCCCATTGATCCTGTTTGGCGTTCTCGCGCTCCTTGCGTTTGGGGAGACGAAAAGACAAGAGCCACCCGTGCAGTTCACGGGAGGAGTGGTGCCGCACCATGATTTGGTGATGCACGAGATTGACCGGTTCTGGCAAGAGTTCTCGCGCGAGCAGACACCGGATCTGCTCATCCTTGTGGGCCCAGATCATCAAGATGCAGGGTCATCCATCTTTACGACCGCTCAAGATCCGCAAGCCTTCTGGAGCGATGTGGTTCTTGCAACCGACCTGCAAGATCAGGCAGTCCGTGACGGAAAAATGACGGTGAACAACACGATCTTTCGACCGGAACATTCAGTGAATCTCCATCTTGAGCTTGTCAAAAAGTATTTGCCAAATACACGCGTCTTGCCTCTCCTCATTCGATCGGATGCGTCACAAGAAAATGTGCTCCACCTCGCCGACTATCTTCGATTGAACGCTCACGGGAACGTCGCGGTTGTCGCGTCCGTTGACTTTTCTCACTACCGCTCGCGCGACGAAGCAGAAACATTCGACAGCAAAAGCCTTGCAGCTATCCAACAGTTCGACTACTCCACCCTGTCCACCTTTGGATCAGACAACATGGACTCCGGCCAATCCATCATCCTCCTCTCCGAAATTGTGTGTCCAAGCCACACTTGCACCTGGCAAGAGCTCTACCATGGCAACTCTTCTGACCTCCCATTCCAAAATCCAATGGTAACCACACGTTACTTTTCGCTTTTTCTGTCATCCTGAGGCCATTCTGTCATCCTGAGCGAAGCGAAGGATCTCTCGAGATCCTTCGGCCTGCGGCCTCAGGATGACAAGACTATTCAGGATGACAGATCCACGCGGCAGGAGTATACTGGTGGCATGGGACTCCAAGTACAAGCCACCAAAATCCGCACCTACACCAATCTGTTTATTGGCGTCACGTCGATGTTCGGCTCGTTTTCTATTCTCGTGGGCATGGGCATGGGGTTTTACGGCCAAGAGCTGAATAATATCGCGACTGCTCGAAAATACGGCGTCGAAATTGTCGAGGGCACCTATGACGTGCCGGACGGTGACGTGGTGCACTATCGCGCGTGCCTCCCAAAAAATCGACCCGAGGGGGCGCGATACCCCGGAGTACTTTTTGCGCCAGGAATTGACATCAACTGGGAGCACTGGACACCATGGTGCGTTGCGCTCGCCCACCACGACTATATCACGCTCATGAAAGATCGGCCCGGAGATCGGCCAATTGAAAATACGCAAGAGATCGAAGCCGGTCTTGCGTTCATGCGAAGCGTCCCTGAAATCGACCCAACCCGCGTTGCACTCGGCGGCTCAAGCTACGGCCACCGCGAGGTGATGAACTACATCCTTGAACATCCCGACGACATCCCCGGCTACTTTAATATCTCTGGATACAACGATCCACAAAAAATGCAAACAGCAGGATCATTTGAAACCCATACTGCCCAGGTTCTTGTGATGTCCGGCGGAGGTGAAGATCTTGGCGGAGACTGTGACCAGCAAGGATTCGAATGGACGAGCGAATTTACGCAAAAACTTCTCGATGAACGAAGCGAGTCCTTGTGGTACCGCAAAGTGTTTGACGCCGAAACATACGGCTGCACGCCGCACGGATACATGTGGGATCCGCGTCACCCGGCAACTGCAGAATCCGCAAAGCTTATTCTCCAGTTCTTAGAAGAAATCATTGGTCAGGGTCCGACGCTTTAGGGTTTTCTGTGTCTTGTTGATCGCGGAGGTATTGTTGAAACGATCGATCATCTTTCATTTCTCCCTCAATCAGTGCCCGCAAGAAATCCGCTTTGGCCAACTTCATCTGTGCGCCTTTCCATTCTAAAAAGCGGGAGATATTCGGCGAGAGACGCAACGTAAACTTGATCGACGGCATATCTTTTTCAGGCATCACGTCCAGCCATGCAAGAAAGTCAAAAAGCAAACGGTCGAGATTGTGCGCGGTGTATATGCGAAACATGAGAAACGATGATACATCGCGTTGTTTGAAGTTGTGCAAGAGTTCGCGCGGCGCGTTGCCACGTGTGTAGATCATGAGGGTGGGTTTTTTGTACACGACCGCGTGCGCCAAGATATACCCAATCTCTGGGTCGGGCGTGCTCGCCTCAATCACAAACGCATTAATTTGGTCGAGGAGCATCATCCCCTCAACTTCTTTAGCGCGTCGTTTGGCTTCTTCGAGCTCTTTGGGTCTGAGATTCGTCACGACTTCAAGATTTGCGCGCACAAACATCCGCGTCATTTTATCGAAAAAGGGAGACAGCTCCTGCGTTCGCTTTCGTGCTCCAAAAAGATAAACCATCATAACATTTCTCCTCGCCAATTCTTGAGAATGCGCTCCTGAATCTTTTGTCGGTCGTGCGTTACGGCGGCCGAAAGCACGAACTTTGCAAGAGCGCTTTCTGGCGCCATGTCCGGGATGCGAACCATGCCCTGAATATTCCCCTTATGCCCATAAAACCCGATCGGAATGCCAAGCGCCCGCAACATTTTAATATGTTCTGCGCCCGGACCCCCGATACGGGCAAGATCCACAAACACTGCCTGGTCGCGAGGGTCAGCGATGAAGACGTCATCAGCCGAAACCGGCCGCCACACTCGAGTGCGCGGCACCTCTTTTATGCGAGGCAGCGATGCTTGTGAAGGCTCTTTGGTGTTCATTTCAAAACCCACGTCAATGCTCCCCAAGGAATGAGCTTGATACGGTTCAATGGTAAAGGTCGGGCCTTTCGTCGTGGTTGTGACATGCACCGCTTGATACACGCGCGCGCCGTCGATCACCATCACATCCGCATGTCCGTAAATTACGACATGAAACACGTTCATTATGTACGCGCGAATTCCGAGCGTTGTGGCGACCGGCGTTTTGTGCACATATCCTTCTTCGTCATCCGACGGGTGTGGCCCCATGAACACGATCGGCGTCTTGGTGCCGGTGAGTGCAAGAGCGACAAAAGACGAAGTGAGCGTGAGGAGCCGCCAAGGATGCGCAATAACAACTCCATCGTAGGAAGCGGCCGCACGCTGGATTTCGCGAGCGAGCTGGAAACGATCGCTATGCGTCCAGGCATGAGCGGCAAGGGCGATGGACGGGATCGGCGTGATGTCGCCCATGAGGAACATCTCGGGCAACACGTTCACAATATCAAAAATCTCCTCAGAATTGGGGTTCTTTCGCTGACGCTTCGGGGAAGGCGGAGCAGCAAGGAGGAGCGCGATGCGGAATCGTTTCGAGTTCATAGCTCCTTTAGCCTACGACCTTTTGCGAAAAAAATCAAGCCGTCGCATCCCCCTTGCGCCGTCGCCTCCTACCGCTTCAATCACCCACAGAACTGTCAGTCCTTGAGCTTCTGCAGAACTGTCATCCTGAGCAATGTCACAGTGAGCTTGTCGAACTGTTGTCGAAGGATCTCTCCAAGAGTGAAAAGCTGAACACATCTTTCACGCGGCACCAGAATCGCTCGCCTCCTGCGGGCGAGCGTTCTTTTCCCTCGGCAATTTCGCCTCGGCCTATCGGCCTCGGACCAAGCCGAAATTGCCTGCGGGACATGCCGCTTAGAAAGATGTGTTCATCTTTTCCCTCTTGAGAGTAACACATCCAAA
>JACPGL010000041.1 GCA_016182525.1 Candidatus Kerfeldbacteria bacterium
CGATCAGACCGGCAGAGCGAGGGCCGAGGAAGAGCGCAAAATCCTCGCAGGGGATTTTGACGCGTACTCCGAAGCGACACCTTTCCGGGCTCGCGGATCTTGGGAGCAGCGCCTCTCGCGGTGACTGAAGCGAGAGAGATTGCTTCGGTCGCCTGAGGCGACCTCGCAATGACTGAAATCGAGTTTTTGGACAGTCTGTCGCGAGTGACGGCTCTAGATTTCCTCTTTCTTCTCGCGCAAGTACGCGAGCCACTCCTCAAACGCCTCAATGAACGCCTTGAACGGCGCTTCAATCAAAATATCCAAGATAAACACAAACACGTTGATCTTGGAAAACCGAACCGAAAACCATCGCCCAACGCGCAAGATCGGAATCGAGAAAAAGTCGAGAATGAGCGAGAACACATTTTCTTTTTGATCGAGCACGATAATTTCGCGCGCGCGCTGCCGCAATTTAATCCCAAAGAAACTGATGATCGTCAAGAAAAAGATAAAGATGAGCGTACTCACCACGCTAAAGTCAAGTTTCTGCAAGCCAATCCAGATCAAGACGAACGGAAGCAAAAACACAAGAGTGTAGATGAATCGAAAAATGATTGTTTTAGCGGCACCGCGTGCTCCTGGCGGCGTAATTTTTTGCTGTTCCACGCCTGTCCTGCCCCCGTACACAATGGACTGGATTCCTTGAATAATTTTCTTCGTATTTTTCTCAATCGGGACATGAATCGTGAGCGCGATGAACAGCATGAGCATCGGTGGGAACAGAATGTTAATCCCAAGCGACTGCGGGTTCACGCCATTTTCAAAGTAGACGTCGATCGGAATCTCAAGCACAAGCGCCAAGAACATCTTGGTAATAAAGATGTAGATGACCGTGCGCACGACGCTCCGCGTCAACCGCGATCGCACTTTTTTGAAGTTATGCTTCGTCACCTCTTTGGTAATCTTCGACAGGCGTTCGGGTGTTGCAAGCGTATCACGCACCTCTTCTTCGTTGTTTTCTACCACATCGCGCAAGACATGAAACAGGATGGAGTATTTTTTGAAGAATCGGAACAGCGGCTCGGTGAGCGGATGATGCGTTTGATATTGAATCTCGGATGCGTTCACGCTGAATCGCGAAATGGCTTTGCGGATCGTTTCTTTGTCGCCTTCAGTCCATCCCGGACTGTATCGCTTCCATAGTTCATAACGGATGAGCATGTCATCGGTGCGGAGAAGCGCGCGCCGAACAGCCAAAAATTTTTGAAGATCCACCTCTTCTTTGGGGAGCTCGCCCTTAATCATCATGTCCTCTTTGGTCACCGTGTACATGAGATTGACAAGCGCATGCTCGCGCGGCATGGGAGAGATGGATTCTTCGATTTCGCACGCCGCAATCCCGAGCACCCAGAGTGTGCGCTCGCGCGTATCGCGTTCGCTCCCAAGTTCCGGAACAGAATCAAGAAGATCGTAAAATTTTTGGATAATGACATTCACATCCTCGGCTTTTTTTTCGGGGATGGTGTCGTTTTCCAAGTAGCCGGCGCGGATAAGTTCAGCGATCAGGCCGCGACCAAACGGTTTGGGGCGGTGACTCCCCACGAATCCAAGCGTCTTGCGTTTAAGAATCCGAAACGTCGCGTTTTTTCGGAGCAACTGCTCTTCGTTGTAATCCACAACATTCCTGACTTTCTCATATAAAAACGCCATCTTGGAAATGACGGCATGCACTTTGATTTTTGTGCCTTCGCTCGCGGCCTTCGAAGCCGGCGTTTCCACAACATCTAAAAATTCCTGAACTGGCTCAGAAATTTCGCGAGAAACACTTTCGGGCATGGATTGCTGCTTTTCGGAGTACCACGGCATAGGGAAAATACTACATGTAAACAGATGGGAGTCTACCACATTCTGAGCAGAATTTCAACCTTTGGAGTAGAGGATGAGGATTTGGAAAAATGCAAAAATTTTCTCCAGGCGCTCCAGCGGAGCGAGAGTCTTGCGACTGGAAAAATTTTTGCATTTTTCCAAATCCTGCGTCCTTACCTAGATTTTGTATGGACTCCAAAATGTGATATAGTAGGGCTGTATGGAAGTCTACGACATCTCAACTCGGCTTACTCCCGAGCTTGTAACGTGGCCTGGGGAGAAAGGGCTCACGCGGACAGTCTTTGCGACCGTTGAAACGAATGGTGTTGAACTGTCGCGTTTGGATATGGGTGGCCACACGGGCACGCACATTGATGCGCCGCGGCATTTTGTCGCGGGCGCCGGTGGGATTGATGGGATTGATCCAGCGAAGTGTGTTGGCCCTGCACGCGTGGTCGATTTGACCGACCGGACACGTGACATTACCGCCGAAGACATTCAAGAGCTCGGATTAACAGCTGGAGGCCGCGTGCTGATCAAAACACAAAATTCCGTGCGCCGCTTACTCGACAAACCGGATTTTCACGATGACTATATTGCGCTCACGCCTGAGGCCGCGCACGCGCTTGTCCAAGCCGGCGTGGTGTTTGTCGGCGTGGATTATCTCTCGGTCGAACGCAAAGGGTCGCCTGGCCACCCGGTGCACGTTGCACTGCTTGAAAAGGGCATCGTTATTCTCGAAGGTGCTGACCTCTCTCGCGTTCCGGCTGGCGACTACACTCTTGCCGCTTTGCCTCTCTCTATCCCCAATGGCGATGGATCGCCGACTCGAGCTGTTCTCACAAGCGACGTATGACCGATGTGATTCTCGCCGTGGATGGAGGAGGCACCAAAACTGATGTTATTGTCGCATCGCCGACTGGTGTGGCCATGGGTCGCGGGCACTCTGGCCCAGTGAACATGCATGATGAGGGGATCACTGCGCGAGACATTGAAAAGCGTTTGCGAACAGCGATCCAAGCGGCCATGAAGCAAGTACGAACGCGCGGGCGAGTGCGAATCGTTGCTGCGGTCGCTGGCATGGCAGGATGTAACTCCGCGAGAGATGAACGCATCTTGCGAGCCATCTTTCGACGCGCGTGTCCTGCTCTTCCCCGGTCGTTTCTTCTTGTGAACGACGTGATGATTGCGCGACGCGCAGGATCTGACCAGCCGTATGGCCTTGCGTTGATTGCTGGCACCGGTTCCAATGGATACGGCATTAATCCGCAAGGGCAAGAAGCGTGGGTCAGCGGGATTGGGCACTATGCAAGCGATGACGGAAGCGCCTATGATATCGGGATGCGGGTCTTGCGAGCTGCGGCACAGAGCGCCGATGGACGCGGTGAGCACACGCTTTTGGAACCGCTCGTGATTCACTATTATGGACTCAACTCGATCCGCGAAATTGAGTGGCCGCTTCATCACCAAGGCAAAGCCGTGAAAACGGAAATCGCAAAACTCGCCCCTCTTGCCGATCACGCAGCGCGAAAAAAGGATCGTGTAGCTCGAGAAATATTGCATGCTGCGGCTGATGCACAGGTATGCATGGCCACGACCCTGCTCCGGCGTCTTAACATGAAAAACAGGGAGTGTTCGTGCGTCTGCATTGGAGGAGTCTTCTCTCAAAACACTTTTATCTGGAAACGATTTTGCGCTCAAATGAAAAGGGCAGCGACATCCGTTCACTGTCAGCTTTTTCGCGGAAAGCCGGTTGATGGCGCCGTCAAACTCGCCATCGAAAGTATGAAAAAATAACTCTCTCCCATGTTCGCCATTGGGCTTTCACAAAAAAAGAAGGGGATTCACTCGTTCGATATTCCAAAACCCGAAATCTCCACGGGCGATGAGGTCTTGATCCGAATTTTGCAAACCGGAATTGGTGGAACGGATCGCTCCCTTCTCAAACATCACCTTGTTGATCCACCGGAAACTGATGACTTTCTGATTCTCGGCCACGAAACCTTTGGAGTGGTTGAAGATCTTGGCGACCAAGTCCGCGGATTGAAGAAAGGCGATGTCATTGTGCCTATGGTTCGACGTGGGTGCGGGATTTGCCCAAGCTGTCGTCACAATAAAAGTGACTATTGTTACACAGGATTATTCAAAGAGCACGGCATTCACAAACTTCACGGATTTCTAACTTCGTATACCGTTGTCCCGGCAAAGTATGTGGTCAAAGTGCCTCGCGGGCTGCGGGATGTCGCCATATGGGCCGAATCCTTAAGCATCGTTGAGAAGGCGATCGCACAAATGCGACTCGTGCAGATGCGCGTGCCCAACCTCTGCGATCACCCACAGCACGAATGGCACGATAAGAACTGGGGAGGGTGCAAGCGCGCTCTCGTCATCGGCGCCGGCCCGATCGGTTTTCTTGCGACCGCGCTTCTTCGGCTTGAGCAAATGGAAGTGTATGTGCTCGAAATTGTGCCGGAAGACAGTCTCAAAGTCCAGCTCGTCAAAGAAATGGGAGCGCATTTTGTGGACGGCAATACGTTTCCGCCAGAAAAGATTGTGGAGGCGATTGGCCATGTGGATATCATTTTTGAAGCGAGCGGTGTTTCTGATCTTGCGTTGCAGTTCATTCCGCTTATGGCGCGAAACAGCGTGTACGTGATGACCGGAATCCCTCGCGCCGAAATAAAACCGACCGAGGTGGACGCGAATCTTTTACTCCGGCATATTGTGCGCCAAAACCAAGTGATCATTGGGAGCGTCAATGGCAACCGCGAACACTTTGAACGCGCTCTTATCCACATGATTCGTATTGAAAAAACATTCCATTCTATTTTGGAACGCGCCATTACTCACCACTTCCCGCTCAAAGACTTTGAAAAAGGGTTTTATCTCAAAGACCCAAATCAGATCAAGGTTGTTTTCCAAGTCCACTCAAAATAGCCTTGGCGCGAGGAGGATTCTCTCCTTGCTCAAGATGTTCTTCGGCGATTTCGAGTCGTGAGATGATAAATCCCATCACCACACCACCTGTGAGATTTAACAGAAGATCGATCACGGTATCATATCCATCGCCCAGTCGATTCGAGCCGAACAGCACGTCTTCAAAGAACTCCTCCGACTCATACAAAATTCCGGCAATGCTTGCAAGTCCGAGCGAATACAAGAAGAGCACTTTTTTCGGCAACCGAATCCGGTGAATGCGAAAATACGCCCACACCATATACGAGAGCACGGCCATGGATGCAAATCCACCAGCGAAGTGAGCCACTTCGTCGTATCGGAGAAATCGTGAGTAGAGATTGGTCATGTCGCCAATCGCGTCAATCGAAAGGGGGAAAGCGACAAACAGCAACAACCACCCCGACCATTCGTCGGCGATTTTACGATGGATGAAGAAGAGAAGGGTCTCGACAAATCCCCAGGCGATGACAAGGGTCACGATGAGCCCGAGCCATGTAAAATCAAGATCAATGGATAGGACGCCTATCCAGGCAAGAATCTCAAGGGCGAGGAGACCGCCAAGAAAGAGCCGAGCGATGTGGCGAACAATGGTATTGATCTTTTCCATGGTGCTATCATAAGATGAATTTCGAAAGTTGACAATAGGTGGCGCTGTGCTATACTGGATTTGGGCGTCCTCATTCGTGAGGGCGCTTGATTTATTATTAACTGATGTCTATGAACATCAATCGTGCGATTCTCTTCGGACGGTTGACGCGTGATCCGGAAACGCGGACCACGCCGCAAGGGCGAACCGTGACGAAGTTCGGCCTTGCCACCAACCGCAACTGGAAAGAGGGCGAGGTGTGGAAGTCGGCCGTTGACTTTCACAATGTCGTCGCATGGGCAGGGTTAGGCGAGCGAGTCAAAACCCTTTCCAAGGGCGATCTTGTGTTTGTCGAAGGTCGGATTCACAACGACGTGTGGGAGGGCGCTGACGGCCAAAAGCGGCGCAATTCCGAAATCGTCGCCGATCGTCTCTACGCCGTGAACGATTCGGCGAGTGCACGAGCAAGCGACGACGTTACGCTCGACACACTCGAGGTTAAAGAGGAAGCGTAAATGCGAAAAGATGCCGCATCTTTCCGAAAGGCGTGGTGCGGCATCTTCCTCTTTTAGCATTCTACGAATCGAAGGTGTTGAATTTTTCGTGGAACTCGTCCGCATCTCCGTATTCTGCAAACGCGCGGTGGTGAGGTGGCGCGTGGAAATGCTTCGGATCGTTTTTGTGTTTGATCGGGCACCAATACCGTTCCGTGTCTCCCGCAATGCGTTGTGCATACATGATGAGTCCATTGGCATATCCGCAATACGCGCAATTCAGCTTTTGCATCCAGTCGAGGTACCCAAGCTTTTGTCGATCAATTTTGATGTACTCGCTGCGTTTGACTTTTGGGATCCCATACAGCGGGAAACACATCTCGTGATAGATCGTGAGGCCGAGATCGAGAATCACCAACGGCACGATTTGCACGTAAATAAAAGGTGCAGAAAGAAGGTGCCGCACATTTTGTGGCAGTGTTTCGGGGATTTCTTTCAAGCGCGTGGTGATCATGTCCTTAGTCTAGCAAGCATTGAAAAAAGATTCAAATTCCTGTACAGTGAAGGCGATCGCGAATACGTATTCATTTGTTATGCTTATGAAACTTGGATATATTGGACTTGGCAAGATGGGGCACAATATGGTGCTTCGGCTCCTCGAAAAAGGGCATGAGCCGGTGGTGAATGATGTAAACGTGGATGTGGTGAACGAGTTGGGAGGGAAAGGCGCAAAAACGGCACACTCGCTTCAAGAGGTGGTGAGTCAACTCGAAGCGCCGCGCACTGTATGGGCGATGGTGCCGTCGAATGTTGTCGATGATGTGCTTGCGGAGCTGATTCCGCTCCTTGAAAAAGGTGACACCATTATTGATGGCGGCAATTCGCATTACAAAGAAACGATGCGGCGTGCTGAACAGGTCTCCGGCGCGGGTTTGCATTGGCTGGATATTGGTACAAGCGGCGGCCCTGGCGGCGCGCGCAACGGCGCAGCCATGATGGTGGGCGGCAAACGGGAAGACTATGAGCGCTATACAAGCCTCCTCAAAGATTTGTGTGTGGACGAAGGGTATGGCTACATGGGCGATGCCGGCGCCGGTCACTTTGTGAAAATGGTGCATAACGGCATCGAGTATGGGATGATGCAAGCGATCGGCGAAGGTTTTGAAATGATGAAAAAATCTCCGCTCAATCTCGATCTCAAAGAGATCGCGCGCGTCTATAATCATGGAACAGTGGTTACGTCGCGCTTGATCGGTTGGCTTGAATCGGCGTTTGCAGCGTACGGCACCGAGCTTTCGGATATTTCTGGCACGGTTGGGCATACCGGAGAAGGGCAGTGGGCGGCCGAAGCGGCAAAAGAACTTGGCGTTCCAGCACCCATTATTGAAGGCGCGTTTCAGTTCCGTGTGCAATCGAAAGAGAATCCGTCGTATACCGGTCAAGTGGTTTCGGCGCTTCGCAACCAGTTCGGCGGCCACGCCCAAAAGAAAAACGAAAAGATTGACGGTCAATCGTAATTTTTTTTCTATGATGCACGATGCGATTCGCGATTTCTCAAAACAGTTCGAGTTTGAACCGGTGATCCAGAACAAAGAAAACTGGAAAAAGTACGGAAAGTTTCTCGTGTGCGGCATGGGGGGGTCAAATCTTGCGTCTGAACTGTTGAAAGCGTGGAGACCCAAGCTCGATATTCAGACGTTCCGCGATTACGGTTTGCCGGCTGTGGTGGATCCGGATCGCATGATCATTGCCAGTTCGTATTCAGGAAACACTGAAGAAACACTTTCAAGCTTCGATGAAGCGAGGCAGTATTCACTTCCTCTTGTTGCGCTTTCGGCAGGGGGCAAGCTTAAGGAGCGAGCTCTTGCGCAAAAGATTCCGTACGTTGAAATTCCAGCCACCGGCATTCAGCCGCGATCCGCGCTGGGTTTTAGTTTTCGCGCACTCGCTCGTCTCATGGGGCTTGAGGATGCGATCACCGAGTCAGCTCATCTTGCCACCATTTTGAAACCGAACGAGATCGAACCGCAGGGCAAGAAGCTCGCAGAAACGCTGAAGGATCACGTCCCCGTGATCTACGCCTCTCTGCGCAATTTTGCCATTGCATACAATTGGAAAATCAAACTTAACGAAACTGGCAAGATTCCGGCCTTTTACAATCTCTTTCCTGAACTGAATCACAACGAGATGAGCGGATTTGACCGTAAAGAAAAGAGCGAGCATCTCTCCGAACGTTTTTCTTTTCTCTTTTTGAAAGACGCAGAAGATCGGCCAGAAATAAAAGAACGCGTGGAGGTGTTGGAATTACAGCTCCGAGATCGCCATCTCCCCGTCACCGCGCTCAACATGAATGGGGAACGGCTTGAAAAAATGTTCAACTCGCTTCTCCTTGCAGATTGGGTTGCGGTGCACACGGCGGCCATCTACGGCCACGAAGCCGAGCAGGTTCCCATGATCGAAGAATTTAAGAAAAAAATAACATCGTAATATGGCAGAACGCGAACACCCACGAGAAGCAGGCGAGCACGAAGAGCAAGAGCAAGAAGTGATGGAGCGCATCCGAGAAATTACGCACGAACAGGTACGGCCTTTGCTCGATGCCGAATCAGGAGTTAAGAAAGATGCCGGAATTATTATTGTCCCGCTTCCTGATGTTCAATCGGTTGAACTCGAGCCGGGCGTGACGTATGATTATTACGCTGCCCGCGTCTTGCCATCTTCGGCAGATCATCCAAATTTCGTGAAGCCACATTACCATGAACACGGCAAAGAACCGTACCGCTTTTTACAAGGCACGGGATTCGAAATGAACACCGGGACGGTTCAGGATGGCCGCGTGGAATGGGCAGAGCCGCAGGTCGTGCACGCGGGTGAGGAGTTTGTGATCGGCGAGAGCCAGGTGCATTCGCTTCGTAATAACAGCACAGCGCCCGTGGATTTTGTCTTTGCATGCCCGAAAAGTCATCTCACAACCAACACGCCCGAAACACCCGACGGCGATCGATATTTTACGAAGGATCTTGAAAACGGTCTCCCACCCCAGTATGAACAATAAGCTGAAAGTGGCAAAAGCTAAGCTTTTGCCACTTTAGCCGTCGCTGTCACAGACGTTTGGCATCGAAAAAACAGCGTTGCCGCTGTTTTTATGCTGTTGCCGGTTCTTTTTTCGACATCATGCCCGCGCTGTAGATCATATAGAGGGCTCCCAAGCCAACAAGAACGTAAATCACTCTCGCGACTCCTGATCCGTCGCCAAAAATACTCGCTACAAGATCGTATTCGAAAAGGCCAACAAGCCCCCAATTCAGCCCACCAATAATCACGAGAACCATGGCAACCCAATCCACTGCGTTCATTTTCTTCATCCCGATCACCTCCTTCCCCCAAAGGGTTTTTCTAGAGTGAAGTATAGCACAGTTTGAATCCGCAGGGAAGATTTTTGTCCACATGTTCAAGTCCACGAACATATTTGACAGGCACCGATGAATTCATCTACACTTCATCTATGGAAAACGAACGAATACCCGAAGAAGTCGCTCGTCCACAACCAAAAAAACGGACGTCGTTTCGGCGCGCGGCGCTCGTGGCCGCGGGTCTTGCATTTGGAGGAGAACACGCAGAGGCTCAACCAATCGTGCCATCGGATACCGCGCACGCAACCGAGGTTCAGAAGACCGCGTCGGAAAAGGCCGCAGAACAAAAGGAGGCTCTTCGCGCTCGACTGGAATCTTTTAGGTGGGTGACTGGAATCACGTCAGATCTCGCCTATACGAAGCCCGATGAATTGTACACGAATACATTCACTCCCGAATTTATTGATTGGATTCTTGCGTTTGAATTTGCAGATGCACAAGCTCGCGAGGAAGTACTCGGAATAGGAGTACCCGACCTCGCACATGCAATATTGGAATCCGCGCCGCCATCCGAAAAATTTAATTCCCTCTTTCAGGTGGCCGAACTACGCTATAGAATTGAAAATGGGAAGTACGCCACCATTCAAAAAGAAATGTCCAAGGGCGATGCTGAGAGATACATCCAACTTCTCAAAGACACCAGGACAGAGCGCGAGCCATAAGAGAATTTTTATCTTTCCTATGAAACGAGCACTTTTTGTCTTCCTCTTTGGACTTGCCCTTCTCTTTCCCACGGGGAGGAGTGACGCGGCAGAGGCGCACGTTGAGCCAACGGTTATAACGAATCCCAGCACCAAAACGCTGCTCCTTTTTGCCGCTCACGCTGGCGAGTTCTTCTCTGACGCGCTTCCGCCCGATTCTTCTCTTGAAGCGCACGCCAGAGCTTTCCTACATGCTCACGCCTCGGAGTATCGCCTTTCCGAGAGCGATGATTGGGCGGTCGCCAAGCAGTGGACAACATCAACAAGTGACCCAACGACTCACGTACGTTTTCAACAAACCACGAACGGCGTTCCGGTGTTTGGTGCTGAACTCGTGTTTCATTTTGATGAGCAACGTCGGCTGCAATCGGTGAACGGGATCACGGTTCCAGATATTACCACAAGTCCAACGCCGACGATTGCTCGCAGTGATTCGGCTGAACTCATTTATCTAAACCTCGGAATCTTTGAAGGCAAATCAACGGAAACGCATCTTGCGTGGAAGAGCGAAACAGATGAATCGATCTCATTTGTGGATGCGCATACGGGCGAGACGCTTCTGTCGTACGCACGCGAATACGACCTCAAGAATCGCGAAGTCTATATCTCTCGGAGTTTAGGCGATCTTCCTGGATTTCAGATCATGAATGAGCAAGGATTTCTCTATCCCGAGTGGCGAATCCCGTGGTTTATACAAGACGATACCGAAGCGGTGTACAATTTTCTTGGAGAAACCTACGACTATTTTTGGAATACCTTTGCACGCGACAGTTATGATGGGAATGGTGCGATCGCAGCGGCAACGGTTATCTACGACCCCATTCAATGTCTAAAATCTCCCTATCCCGTATGGCGCACGGTTTTTATGACCGTTTGTTCAGGCAAATTTACGGATGATGCTGTTGCGCATGAATTTACCCATGGTGTTGCGCAAACATCAGTCGGCGATCATGGGGAAAATTTTGTGAATTTCGCGCAATCCGGCGCGCTTGGCGAAAGTTATTCTGACGTTTTCGCCGCCATGGTGGATCGCGAGGATTGGCTGATGGGCGAAGATCTCCCGAAAGGTGCGATACGGAGTATGGAAAATCCGCCTTTGTATAATCAACCGGATCACATGTTGAATTATCGAGAATACGAACCGCCCTGTTTTGAGGATGGAAAAGATAATTGCGGCGTTCATAAGAATGACGGTATTCCAAACAAGGTTGCGTATCTGATCGGTGAACCTGGAACGCATGAGCACGGCGGCCACACGGTTGAAGGAATTGGCCGCGAGAAGCTCGAACAGATTTACTACAAAACGCTCACTGAAAAACTCATCCCATCCACCACCTTTTATGCCTCTCGCGTGTGGACCGTGCAGACGTGCCGTGAAATGATCGGGACGTTTGACATTACCGAAAACGATTGCGCGCAAGTTGAGGATGCCTTTCTTGCCGTTGGAATTGTACCCGATAACACGCTTTTCCCAATCGCGGAATTCTATGGCCGAGAGGAAGAAGATCGACTTGGTACCTCTGTGGCATCAGCCGGAGATGTGAATGGGGATGGATATCCGGATATGCTCATTGGCACGTATGGCAAGGGTCAAGGCGTTGTGGATCTGTATTTTGGAGGAGAAAACTTTGATACGATTTCTGATATTCAATTCACCATCGAAGGCGATCCGGACTACTATGGCTTAGGCATTGTCGTGTCAAGCGCGGGAGATGTCAACGGCGATGGGTTTGGTGATATTCTGGTTACGGCCCGTGGGGTGAATTACTTCCGCGATCGGGTTTCACTCTATTTTGGTGGCGAACCAATGGATATCATTCCTGATCTTCAGTGGATTGGTTCTGATCTAAATTTTGGTATTGCGCTCGGACACGGGGATGTGAATGGAGATGAATATGATGATGTAATCATTGGGAATGATTATGCCGATTTTCCAAACAAGAATAATGCGGGAGCTGTCTTCATTTCCTTTGGAGGTGAAACAATGGATGCGGTGATTGATGTGACACTCGAGGGGCTTGAGCAATACGATTATCTGGGAAGGTATGTCTCGAGTGGGGATGTCAACGGTGATGGGTATGATGATGTGGTGACAGAATTATATGATACGGATGATGGTGTTTTTGTCTTTCTCGGAGGAGAGGAAATGGATTCCACACATGATACCACGATTGAGTTTGGTCTAGCCCCAAATGTCGATGCCTCGGGAGATCTGAATAACGATGGATACAACGATATTCTTATTGGGGATTCGTCGGGAAAAGGAAAAGTTGAGATTTGTCTTGGATCGCGATCTCTTCAGCTCGACTGTAATGGAGAGCTCCTAGGGCTCTACGACGGAGATAGGATTGGTGACTCGCTCCGTGTGGTCGGGGATCTTAACAATGACGGTTTTGAGGACGTGATGGCGGGAAGTGTCGAAGCAAACGATTACGCCTACTCGGCTGGGAAACTCTATTATTTTCAGGGAGGGCGAAGTGATTCTTTGCCCGAAAGTGCCCTCCTTGGCAACAATCAACAGGAACACTTTGGAAATTCTCTCGATCGCCTCGGAGATATCAACGCCGACGGTGTGCAAGATGTCGTGATTGGCGCGTGGGGAGATAACACCAATGCGCCCTTTGCCGGCAAGGCAGGGGTGTATTCTTTGCTCGATGAACTGAATTGACGCGAGATCAGCTACGACAGCCCGAGGGTGCGATTGCTCAAGCTACCGATCGCATATCCAACAATCGCGGCAACGCTTGCAAGAGCGGTGATTTCAAGACCGGATTTCCACCACGAACGTTTGGTGAATTTTGTCGTGGCCACTCCTAAACAGAAAAGGCCAATGAGCGTTGCGATGACGGAGACCGTCACTCCTTGCCGCATGCTTGAGAGCAACAGATAGGGGAGCACCGGAATCGCTCCACCCACGATATACGACACCAACATAAAGAGCCCATTCTTAAGTGGGTTTCCCTCTTCGGGCGTAATGGCCAGTTCGCGATATGCCATTTCTTTAAGCAGGAGTGATTTATCTTTCGCGGCTGTGTTCGCCATTTCGAGAGCAAGTTTTTCTGGCCAGCCGTCTCTCACATACATCTCAATAAGTTCACGGCGCTCTTCTTCGGGGTATTCGTCAAGCTCAATCCTTTCTTCGTCCAATTTTCGGTTGTTCACTTCTTGCACGGATTTGGCGGAGAGGTAGGATCCGACGCCCATTGAAATCGATTCCACCGCGACAATCACAAATCCTGAAAGCACAACAGTGAAGTGATTCTGCGTACCGATCGCAATGCCCGTCAGTGCTCCAAGAGTGGAAACCATGCCATCTTCCGCACCAAACACAATTTCGCGAACGCTATCGAGGAATCGCGATTGTTGGTGATGGATAAAATCTTTTCGTCTGGGGATTTCTTGGATTTCCATACGAGGAGTATACCAAAAAACGATGAAAAGAACTACTGGACTCAAAATTGTACAGAGAAAACGAGTGTGGTATACTCTATTCTAGAGTACATTATTATTCATATCACGCAAATGAGATATCTATCAACGGTTCTGCTTGCTCTGGGCCTGGGCGTTGCCCTCCTCCCAGCTATGGCCGTGGCAAGCATGCCCGAGCGAACCTATGTCGGCTACGGAGTGGTCGAGGGCCAGGGAAAAGGATCGCTATCGTTTGAAGGAGACGGCAAGTTGGTCCTTCTCACCTACGGACAAGGCATATTGAGCTATTCGAAAAATACCGAAGTCCAACTCTCGGGACACATGGGAATCCAAACCGAGACAGACACCCTCATCACCCTTACCGGATTTGACGGCTTGGCCATGATGGAAGGCGATGATGTGTTCGGTTCATACGCCGGAGGAACGCAATATTTTATGATCAGCGGCGAGGGCCGAGTCAATGCGGCCGGGAAGGGCGTTTTGGATGCCGAACGATGGATGCCGCTGCAGCCGACGCTCACCAATCCATCAACTTTTCTTCATCGGTACTGAATCTGAAACAAAAAACTGGGTCTAAGCAGACCCAGTTTTTTGTTTTTGCTGCACGAATTTCCCATTTGGCGGGGGCGACGGGATTCGAACCCGCGATCTCAATCGTGACAGGATTGCGAGATGACCGCTACTCCACGCCCCCATTTTGAACACACGCATCCTACCATAGATTTCGCACCCTGTCTAGGTTAAAATGAGGCGGAGAAACAGCAAAAGCGTCCCCGACTGCATGAGCAAACCGACAGCATAAGGCAAATCCGGGCGGCAGGCATGCGTCCACTCGTGCACCTTCCAAAATTCCTCCAAGAGCCAGCCGTGGAGCGTGCCCTCATACAAACCGATCCGCTGCAGAATTTCTCGTGCCCCGCTCAACAAATCCGGAAAAATTCCTCCCACAATCCCAGCAGCCACGAGATACGGATGCGCATCAGCGCGAAACAACACGGTTGTAACCACAAGAATGGAGATCGCTGCATCAATAAGAATCGTCCATGCCGTGAGGCGATCGTGGTCTTTTTTTGATCCGCTTTCTTTATACTTCCAGCCTAAAACTTCAAACGATCGCGTATCCCCATGCGGCACGAGGTCAAACAAAAAATGACTCACGACGCCAACAAGAAAGGCCACCCCAAGATTGTCAGACGTCGTAGCAAGCGCTGCTCCAATAGTGCTGTGAACCGCAGTATACATAGGAGCAATGATATCACGCGCGCGAACCATACACAAGGCGCCTATGCATACGTTTGCGTAGGGTAATCCTAACAAGTTGGAACAGGCATAAGGGTTTTCGATAAGTATTGACTGGGCGATTCGAAGATTTCCGGTGAGGAAAATCTGATGCAAAATTCACTCACATATTCTGGCAGATATTCTGGAGTCGTATGATGATACATTCTGCGGATAAAGGTGCGTAACACTCCGAACATTCCTTCAATCTCCGAGGTGCGGCCAAACTGGAACTTTCGATGAATGTCTACCGTATGCCGAACAGGCCACCAGCGCTCAATCGCTTTGTAGATTCCTGCTCCATCGGTCTGAAGGTTGCTCTGGGGTTCAACGTGCTGAAACAGAAACTCTGTGGCATCACGTTTGTCCACCGAGGGTTTGGGAAGGACAACATGTGCAAGGCACTTGCTTCCGATCTGCTTCGCCATGACGAGAGACAGGGAGGAAAAGTACGCTTCATCCATTTGGATCACTCCGTTCAAAATGGGGTCAAAATCAGGCAAATGAAGACGAAACTGCCGAAACCAGTGAGCAACCGACACCTCGCTCACATGGCAGAGCTTCTGGGTCTGCTGTACCGGAACTTTTTGGGTCCAACACCAGAGCAGCGCCCAGAAGGTTCGGAGCGAAAGCTTCAGATTGGCAAGCCATGTTCCGGAAAGCAGCGAGAAATGTGTTCGACATCGGGTGCACCAGTATCGCGCTTCTGAGCGATGGACGTGTCGGGATCGACAGAAGGGACAAAACACATTGCGTCCAAAGATGATCTTCCGAAGTTCTTTCCGAATGGTGGCTTCCGAGGGGATTTGATGTAAGAGGGCGATCATAGAACAAGGGGGTTACGAATGATATCTCTAGTCTACACCTTGTTCCAACTCCTTTAGTATACCCTTTGCGTATATATTGAATTCTTTTTCACTTTCTGGTATAATTTTTTCATCCGCATCTTGATCTTTAACGAGAATTTTCTATGGCCGATGCATTTTATCGCGATTTCATCCGTGAACTTTTCACGCGCACAAAATTTGTGAATCCGAACGGAGCCGTGGATGAGGCTCAAGTTGAGTCTATGGCCAACGAACTTGAAAAGCGCATGGGGCTTTCAATTTTGAATACGTTGCCCAAGGAGCAGATGGAGCCGTATTTCACGCTCATTAAGCAAGATGTGTCTGCTCAAAAAATTCAGGACTTTCTCAGAACAAACATCAGCGATTTTGATGATAAACGGCGAGCCGTGCTCGAGAACTTTGCCCGAGATTTTGTGCGGCGAACCGAAACGATGCGTCAAGCGTTGTCGTAATATTCATGAACGCGCCGACACGATCCAATCCCGATCACGAAACCGTGGAGCGCATTCATGCGATCTATGCCGATTTTGTTCAGCACCTCAACATCTTAAAAAGCGAACGGCGCGAAATTGTCGATGCGATTATGAAACGGATGGATGAACAGCACATTCAAGAGTTGTTGAATCAACTCAAAAAGTAACTCCTTTATTTATTAGCGAACGAGGTATGCCACGAACAACAGATTCCCCCCCAGACACAAGTGTTGACGAGCAAGATGGAGAAACCGGGTCTGCGCGCAGCCCCGAACGTCGCGCTGAAGCGACTCTTGATGAAGCGATGCGCGAGGTTCGAGCGCGTTTTTCACGTGATAAAGCAGATTGGAGTCGAGATGTCGATCGGACGAGTGATACGGTTGCCCACGGCACACCAGAAGAGAGCACGCGTGTTGAAACCATTGATACAGAGGCCGGAGAACTTATTGAAGACACGCGAGAGTCTTTGGATTCTCTTGATGAGCGAAATTCGAAGATCCCGCTTGAATTCCGGGATATTCTTCAGCATCAAGAGGTTCAAGACTTTTTCAGCGGTCTTTCTCTGCACGATCTCGATGATCCTGATCTATTGAAGCAAAAGTTTGTCGATCTTTTTAGGTATCCAGAACTGTGCAAAGAACTTGGCATTGATACAAAATATTCGGAGAGCCTTGCTGGGCGATACGCTTTCGACCTTCGGGCAAAAGGTGAGCAGTATCTCCGTGAAGAAATGGCGCGCAAAAAAGGAGCTGCTGGTCTCACGAAGCAGCTTGGAATGGGTGCGCTCGGAGGGGCGCGGTATGCCGCTCTGCGTCGTGGTGCCGAACTGGTTCTCAAAATTGGAACGACAGCCGCGCTTCCTTTGAAGATGGGTGTTGGTGCTGGAGTCGGTGCAGTCGATGCTGCACTCACGTATTCGTTCCCGCGGCTTGCCAAGCGTTTCAAAAAAAGCGAAACCAAAAAAGCCGCCGAAGCTCTTGATGGGGATGCGGCTGTTCGCACGTATATTCTTGATCAGTTGCAAGCAGACTTAGCGTATGATATTGGTTTTGACCGCGATCGGGTGCAGAACATTCAAAATCTTCGAGCGGAACTTCGGGCAATGGATACTGATCAACTGACCGCGATGTTTGGAGAGGATGAAGGTGATAAAAGCCCCGATAATAGGCGCCGTTCCCTTCAGGTTCTTCTCGAAAGAACAGAGAATCTTCAGACATCACGCGATGAGTCGACTGAAAGCGATGTAGAGGCTCGGCAGGAGCTCATCAAGAAATTACTCGATGACGGAACCCTTGAGCGCTACGCCACGGCGCATGCGCGAAAAGCGATTGAAGAAATGCGCACGCAGTATGGCGAGGGTGCTCTTGATGAAAACACCAAGAGCAGATTTTTGATGGACATACATATCATGGTTGAACAACGCATGAACGCGATCCTTGGGGATGTGGTTGCGCAAGAAAAATTTGCAGAAATAGACGATGCGTCCAAAAAGTCCTTTGCTGAAACCGCGCTTGCCCGTGTCATGGGTCATGAGCGGCCTGAATCGTTTGTGCAAGCCGTCATTGCTGGCGGCGCGCGTGGTGCCGTTGCGGGAGCTGCGCATTCAGATTATCTTGTTGGTACGCTCTACATGGCCGGGATGGGTTTGCAGAGCGGACTCCGCCAAGAGATTATGGGTCGGCGCGAGCGCATTGTGAAAACGCCTAAGGAGATCACAGAAGAGATCCACGCCCTTGATGAAAAAGTTCGGAACTTTGCTCCTGTGAATGTGACAGAAGCTCGCGACCTCATTCGCGATGCCCGCGCTCGCATCAAACTGCCCGACATACAAGGCCCTGATCGCGCGCGCATCGAAACTGAAATTGCAATGTTGGAGCAAGCCCTCGTCTGGGTGGGTTTTCAGGGCGATCTTGTACAAGCAAATGAACAGGATACAGATGCGCTTGTTGCTGAATTCGCACAGGGCGCATTGCACGAAAGAGGAAAAAGCGTCAGCCGCGCTGCTGAACTTGCGCGCAGAGAACGAAAAGCCACAAGTATCATCGGTCTTGGAGCAGAATTTTGGAAACTGTCACGAAAAGAAAAAAGAGCCGTGTGGCTCGGTGCGGGGAGGAAAGCGGCTATTGGTGCTGCTGCGGGTTTGAGTGGCGGCTTCCTTGCTGGGGAAATTTTCGACGGTATTGGCGTGTCAGCAGCTCATGCCATGGGGCGCGAGGATGCCGTAGAGGCCCCTCGAGTAGGGGATACGCCACGCACGGAGTTCCCGCATCTTCACGCCAGTGGAGCAGATACGTCTCCGACTCCGGATGCTGCTCCAGCTGGAAGCTCGGGAACAGCAGGTGATATCGAGGCAGGGGCAGGCGCTCCAGGCGCGCCCGAAGCCGCGCCTGATGCCGCACCGCCAGATCCCCTAGCCGAGGCTGCTTGTGAAGTAGAACCGGATGCAACTCCAGACCAACTACAGGCGCTCCAAGAAGCGATCGACACCGCGCACATCCCGCAGGATGTTGCGATTGAAATTTTTACAGCCCATCCTGAACTCATTGACAATCCAAACCCCTTTATTGAGTTTTATGATGCCATCGAAGCCGCGCACATCCCGCAAAACATTGCTGATGGACTCATCACCGACCATCCTGAACTCATTCAGAATCTTTCGCCTATCATCGACGTTCAAACTGAAATGGATTCTGCCGGCCTGAATTCTGAATGGGTAGATCTCGTCATTGCACACGCGCTCATCGATGCGACGCCTGAAGGGCTTGAGAACGCCGCGGCACTCGCGAGCCAGATCGGCGAGGGCTTTGCCGCACTTGATCTTTCGGGTGACCAGCGCACTGAACTCATCGTCAACCATGCTGATGTTGCGCAAGCCATTATCGAAAATCCCGAGCTTCTCTCGACCGTGAACACCGCTCTCGACACCGCAGGGATTCTCGAAGCCTCTCAAGGAGAAGTGCTCCTCGCTCACCCGGAGTTTGTCCAAAATCCGGCAGTGGTGACCGATCTTGCCACGCGATTTGAAACGGCAGGAATTTCTGATGCGACGCTCACAGAACTCCTTGCCGATAATACGATGGGGGATCTCTCCAACCTCGATGATGCGATGCGTGTCAAGCTGTTGGAGGCCGGAGTGGAGAAAGACTATGCTGGGGTGAATGAGGAACATGGCTACACGGTCACGGTTGACGCGTCAGGCACGGTGCATGTTGAGATGGATGTGGAATCGGAGAAATCACTTGGCGAGCAAGAGCAGATCTATGCGCAACTCGCCGCCTCGCGTTTTGAAGGTGAAGATTTGCTGGCAGAAGACGGTAAGCTCTCGGATATTGGCGCAGCGAAGATCATTAACGTCTCAGAGAATCTCGTGAACCTCACAAATGGTCACGGGCTTTCAAGTCTTGCCGAAGATTTTGCCAAAGCTGGTGTGACCTTTGAAGATGGTAAACTGGTGATTGCTGATATGGCGGCGTGGAATCATGTTGTCGGTCAGCTGATCGAGCGCGCAAACGGAAACGAAGAAGCGCTCATGAGCGGAGCTGTTGCCTACATCGATAACTATTCTGCCGAAACGTGGGATGAGGTGGTCGCTCTTTACGGAGCCAAAGCGGGCGCTACGCTTGAGGTTCCGGAATTTTCGAAATATCCATCGGTTCAGCGTGCTGAACAGCAGATTGGTCGCGCCGAAGTGCGAGCGGCTTTTGGTGATTCCGTCGACCCCGATTCGATTGAGATCGTTGACGAGAATACCGCATCGTGTGTCGTGAATGGTCAGGCGGTTGAAATTCGTGGTGGAAGTATTGTTTCTATTGGCGATCTTCGGGATGTGAATATCGATGTCACGCATTTTCAGGCAGAGGGTTTGCGCGGCACTGTGCAGGCAACGGCATTTGAGGCGCAAGTTCGGTCAGTCGTGGGCGCGGACGCGGGTTCCGATGATCTTGCCGCGGCAAGAGAAGTGGCGGCGGCTGTTCATGGGGGGTCTGACATTTTGTTCCCGCGCGAACTTTCGACGGTGAAGACGGTTCATGGTTCGGGCGTGTCGGTTGAAACGCTGAAAGCCGGCGGAGATGATATTGACGATGATCTGGTTGGAGTTGTGGAGAAGCATCCGGGCGTCACCGATACTCAAATGAAAGAAATCGCCCATTCACGCGATGTGTTGCGTGAAGTCGCGCCGAGCCTGTCGGCGGATAGCGTGCATGACATGCTTGTCAACGAACACTGGAAAGTGATCCCACACAAGGAGGATCCGCATACGGTCATGTTGTATAACGAGCGCTCGCATAGTGGGTTGAATGTGCGTGCTGCAGGCGGTGGGGTAGAGGCCACGTATGCGCCGCATGCTGTGCCCGAAAGCGCGGGTGGCGCAGAAGTGGTGCAGTCGGTGATTACAGAAAAGCCCATCACTGAAACGCTTTCTGACCTTTCGCCGCGCGCACTTTCGCATACTGTGAACGCGATTGAGATGCGCGAAGGGCTTGAGCAGGAGCTTGCGGGTGAGGTGGATTCAGAGCGCCGTGATTCTGGCGTGTTCGCGTTTTTTAAGCGCGAATTGAAAGTGCCCGAAGTCGAAAAGTTTATGCGGGATGTGACAGTCGAGGATCTTCAGCATTTGGATTCCAAAGGAATCGCCGAAATAATTGGAACAAACCAGTCGGATGATGTGAAAGATGTTGTGGAGTTGGCGCAGGCGACGCTCGCACAATCGAAAGGCGAGTATCCCGACGGCATGTCTGTTGGTGAAGCGCTTTCTAAAGCGTTGGCTGAACAAGCTGCAGCGCAACTGGATGCCACAGAGCACCAGGCAGGTGCACCGGAATCGGGCGCCCATGAGGCCACTCCTGAGCCTACTTCCCCGTCATTGCGAGCCGCCGAAAGCGCAGGTTCGTCATTGCGAGGAGGCGAAGCCGACGAAGCAATCTCTCCCGAGCCCGCGCACGAAACTCCAACGCCCGAGGCTACCGTGGAGGGTGTGGGTCGAGAAACAGAGCAGAAAGAGGAGCCTGGGTCAGTAGAAAACGACCGACAGTTTATCTTGAATGAAGCTTCGGATGGTTTGGGTCGTCAATGGACATTGGAAGATGTTGCATCAACAACGGATGCGGATTCGCTTTCAACCTTGAGCGAGAAACTTGAAGAACTCTACAAAGATGCGAAGGCTGCCATTGACATTGCGAAGACCGATGCCGAAAAATCTGATGCGCAGGATTTGTCCACTCGCGCGCAAGAGGTGCGCGATGCGGTAACTGCCCGCCTCGACCAACTCAAGTCCACCACTCGCCCCGCCGTATAAGGCAAAAATGTCAAGTTAAGCAATGTCACCTTTAAGGAATGTCGTGAACAATGTCATGGTAAGCCATGTCACAGTGAGCCTGTCGAACTGCTGTCGAAGGAAATGTCATGCTGAAAGTAATTGTCATGCTGAGCAATGTCAGGGTGAGCCTGTCGAACCCTCGTCGAAGCATGGCGAGTACCTTTATGAGAACCTACTGGGTGTACATCCTTAAATGCTCAGATGATTCTTACTACACTGGTGTTTGTAATAATCTCGAGCGACGCATTGCGGAACATCAACAGGGTGTAGATTCGAATTGTTACACGTATACGCGACGACCTGTCGAATGTATTTTTGTTGAGGATTCACCTACAATCATAGAGGCGATAGAAAGAGAAAAGCAAATTAAGAAGTGGTCGCGCGCAAAGAAAGAAGCACTTATTCATGCGGATTATAAGCGACTGATAGAGCTTTCAAAGTCAAGATCCCGTCATGGTTCGACAAGCTCACCATGACATTACTCACTATACCCCACTCTGTCATCCCTTGAGCTTCACTCTGTCATCCTGAGCAATGTCAGGGTGAGCTTTCGAACCCTTGTCGAAGGATCTCTTCCAGCAAAATATCTCCAATTTTAAGAGGCCACCGACGCGGGTTGCGTGGGTGGCCTCGAACCTGTCCTTTGGGCAGGGTACTGAAGTGATGGAGTGGGGGGCGCGTCACGCGTCCCCCGCGTTGCGTTCCTAGTCGCGGCGGGGCTCGAGGTCGACCGGCTCTCCGTCGTCCTCGTCCGCGAACCGGATTTCGCTCCGGCCGCGGTAGCGGTCGAGCAGGGCGCGGGCGCGGCGAGTCCGTTTCTCGTCGACCTTCTCCTTAAGGTCGACGTGCTCGAGCGTGGACTCGAGCGCTGAGACGCGCTCCTGCGTCCGCTCGAGCTCCGCCCGCAGGAGCTCGGTGCGGGCGTTGATCGCTCGGCCAAACTCCGTGGTTGCGTCCCCATACTCGTCGAGGCGATCCTCGACGGAGTCGACGCGGGTGGCGACGCCCTCGGTGCGCGTCGCGACGGCGGCGATCTCCTTGCGGAGCTTTCCGTCGTCCGCGGCGACGCCAGAGGTCGTCACGACCCCCCGGCCCTTGAGGAACATGTGCTCGCGCATGGCGAGCACTCGCTCCTGCACGGTACCGGTCGAGCGGGCGGGAACCCCGTACCGCTTTGCGAGGAAGCGATACCGGTCGTCGGCCGAGGCCGGGTCGGCGGCGACCCACGAGCTGTCGAGGTCGACCTCGCCAGTGGCGGGGTCGTAGGTTCCGAGCACCTCGTCCAGCTTCTTGGGCCCGATTTCCGAACCCCAGACCTTCTCCTTCTCGGAGGTGGCCTTCTCATCGCGCTTCTTGGCCTCGGCCTGGGTCTTCTCGACCCTGACCTTCGCCTCGGTGATCTTGATCGCCGCATCGGTGACCTTGGTGCCGGCGTCCACCTCGCCGGCGATGAGCAGGCTGTCGGCGACCTCGATGGTCACCGGCACCTTGACCGTCCGGGTCTTCACCCCGGTCGTGTCCGCGGGGTCGGAGACCGTGACCGGCATGGTCGGGGTGGAGGCGGCGGAGGTGGGGGAAACGAGGGTAGCGACGGCAAGCGCTGCGGCGGCGAACATTGTGCGGAACATTGCTGTTCCTTTCTCCCGCTCGGTTGCGGGAATGTGCCCCGAGCGGGGGCGAGAAGTGCTCACCCAGTCGGCCGACCGGATGAGCCGGGACGCGCGACCCACGGTCCAGTAAAGGACCAGGGATTGGAGGAGGCGAGTCCATATCCTCTTAGGAGGGAGAGAGGGTACAAACTCAAGCATCTCCTCCGACCCATGGTCCTTCGGAGGGTGGTCACCCGCGAGCGAGGTGAAGAGATCCTTCACTTCCCCTTCACTTCGTTCAGGGCTCGCTACGCTCGGTTCAGGATGACACTTCGTGTCACTTCAGTTGTAATGAACATGAGGTCATCTCTGTCCTCGGTAAGGGATACTCACCGAGATCCTTCGGCCGCACGAACGTGCGACCTCAGGATGACATTCGTTTTCGCGAATGTCAGTCCAGAATAAAAACGGCCTCGAGACCAGCAATTGTCTCCCATGCAACGTGCTACACTCCAGGCCATTTGTTGGAAAGGTTCGCCCTTCGGCAAGGGGTTCGACAGGCTCACCCTGACATTGCTCAGGGTAACATTCCCTGCGAACGTTTTTATTTTCGAACAAGCAAGCGTATCATATCTTGCCCCTTTTGTCAATCCCCGATGCTAAAAAAATCGCTAACATAAGCTAATATATTGAATTTTTTAGCAAAATATGATATACTCCATCAATGAAACGCTCCAAAATACGCACAAAAGCTCGTCCAAAAGTGATGAAGTTCCGCCCCTCGCTCTTTTGGGATGTGGATCCGAAAACCATCGATCCAAAGCGTCATTCGGTGTATGTGATTGAGCGGATTATGGATTTTGGCATGGATGAAGAAGTTCGATGGATGTGGCGGTATTACTCCCATACACTGTTGAGAAGAGTTGCCGAGACTTCTCGATCTCTCCACCCTAAAAGTAAAAATTTTTGGAGACTTGTACTCAAGAAATAAGGATGCTCGAGTTGTATGACGAAAAGATATATGTGTCAGCATTTCCAAGAGTGCGGAGTGGTTTTTCGCCTTTTGTCCAAGAGTGCGATGTGTGTTAGGGTGAGAGCATGAAAAAGCTCTCGAAACACATGAACATGCTTTTGCCTCTTGTGTGGATGGGAGGGATTTTTTGGTTATCGTCGACACCGGATCTTGCCACCGAGTTGCCTCCGCTGTGGGATTTTGTGTTACGCAAAATCGGCCACGCCGCGGCGTTTGGCGTGCTGGCCGTGTTGTGGTTGCGCGCGCTGCCGAGTGGGTGGAGTGCGAAACAGCGGTATGGAGTTGCTGCGACGATTGCAGTTTTGTATGCGATGTCGGATGAGTATCATCAAACGTTTACGCTCGGCCGCATTGGCACGTGGACGGATGCGCTGATTGACAGTTGGGGAGTTTTAATTTTCCTCGGCTTGGCAAAGAGGTCGAAAATGTGATAGAGTGTGGGTGATATGATCACCTATTCCAAGAAAAAACTTGCCAAGGTTGCGAAGCTGTATGATCTGAAATTTGTCATTCTGCACGGCTCGCACGCAAAAAATGCCGCTCACATCGGGAGTGATTGTGATATTGCCGTTCTTGGAAACACCGTGCTCGATTCGTCGCGTATACTGCAACTCCATGGGGATATGGCCGATGTGTTTGGAGATGACCCTGATCGGGAATTGGATCTCAAAACACTCCACAAAGTTGATCCGTTATTCAGATATTACGTTGTCCGCGATGGTGTGCTCCTTTATGGAGATCACACAGCATATGAAGAGTTCAAGTCCTTTGCGTATCGCGCCTACGAAGATTCGCGTCCGCTTCGTGAATTAGAGAGAATCCTTTCCCTCAAGTATCAACGTCATTTAAATGCTCTCGCACGCAAGTATGCTTGATCACGAATTTCTCCAACGAAAAGTAAAATTGATTCAGGAGGATTTGAACACACTCGAGCAGTTCAAGGATTTCACGTTTGATGAACTCGCAAAAGATTCTATAATGTTCAGTGCAACCGAACGGTATCTTGAGCGGATTGTCACACGAGCGATTGATATCAACCGGCATGTTCTTGCGGAGCTGGGGACTGGTGCAGAATCGGCTCGGACGTATGAAGATACGTTTCTTGAGTTAGCAAAGTTAAAGGTGTATCCCGAAAATTTTGCCAAAGAGATTGCGCCGTCCGCCGGCTTGCGGAATGTGTTGGTTCATGAATATGATGAGGTGGATAAGCGTCTTGTGTATGAGTCGGTCGGGAAGGCGCTTGCACAATACGCGCGATATTGCGAATATGTGTTAAAACTCGTCGCGTAGGGTTTTTCTTGAGTGGTAATAAGTGGCCAAAGCTAAGCTTTGGCCAAAGTGAAACCGCCCGAGTCCTCCTGGCTCGGGCGTGTTGGTGCGCGTTATGCACGCGCGGTTTGGATGTAGGCTGGCAGTCGGCGAGGTGCGGCTCGAGTCAGGTATCGAGCCGTTCGAGGTACCACGCCTTATCCAGCGTGGTGCACTTCCCAATGGAGGTGCGAACCTCTTTGTGCCACGTGGCGGCCTCGGGCATGTTGAGTCGGGCGGCCATCCTGGCCATCCAGAAGCGGTAGACCAGAACGAGATCATCGCCCTTGGTGCCGCCGCCGAGACTCATCCATCGCCGAAGGAACCGACCCTCCAGCTTTTTGGAGGCGTTGTAGAGGTAGTCGGGATCTGCCTCTACCGTCTGCCAAAGCGCGGGCATGTCTGCGTGGCTCGCGACCCAGTAGTCGCGGAGCCACTGGCGCGCAACACTCCCCGTAAGCACGTTGAGCTTCGCGGTCTGCTCCAGCACCCACTCGCCGATGAGGCGCAGCTTCGCCTCGTCGTTGGCGAGCGCGGCCAGGTCGCCTTGACCTTCGTGGCATCCTCTCCCCCAGTTGGGCCTGAAGCAGAAGTCGACGATCTGGACCTCCTGGATGTAGTTCTCCTGGGGATTCTCCGGCTCCGTTTCGCCAAGTATGTCGATCGTCCCTTGGACGATCCCGCTCCACGACATCCCCCAAGGGGATGGGATACCGGCGACGGTGTCGGGCTTGGGAGCCGCCTCCTCGAGGGGCGTGTCGAGCAAGGCGAGGCTGCTCGCCGCCCGACCCGCCTTCAGCGCCGCGAGTTCCTTGCGGACCTGCGCCAGGCTGTCACGAGCGACGGCTCTCGTCGCGTCGCAGGTTGTGAGCTCCTGTTTGTAGGCCTCGAGCTCGAGTTCGAGATCCTTCACCTGCGAGTTGCCGCAAGCGGCGAGGACGATGGCCAGCGAGAGCAGAAGGGTGGAACCGAGCACCTTGAACGTTCTCATTCCCGTTCTCCCGAGCTGGACGCGTGAAACCACGACCAGCAGCAGTGTCGTCTTGAGGACTTTCCACCTACCGCTCTGGCAGGCAAAAATCAACTCAATGTGACTCTGCTCCTTACCACAGAACCCGTTGCCTGTCAACGGTTCTGCGAACTTTTTCTTCTAACATTGGCATCTTTTTGCGGGTAAATCAAAACCCCGCCGGAAAGGCGGGGGATTTGAGAGAGATCCTTCGGTCGCGCGTAGGCGACCTCAGGATGACACTTCGTGTCATTTCTTTACCGATGCGACAACGCGAGCAAACACATCAGGGTGAAACTCCGCCAAGTCAGCAAGCACTTTTCGATCCAGTGCGACGTTGGCTTTTTTCATGGCGCCAATCAGTTGACTATACGATGTGCCATTCTTTCGAGCACCGGCATTGATTTTAATTTGCCATAAGCTCCGCGCCGTGCGTTTCTTCAGTCGGCGGTCGCGGTACGCATGCACGCCGGCGTGGAGAGACGCCGTCTTGGCCTGTTTCATCAAACTCTTGCGCCCCCATTTGTATCCTTTCACGCTTGCAAGCAGTTTGCGTCGTTTTTTGGCATGGATCAATCCACGTTTTACTCTTGACATACGTCCTTAGAAATTGTGAATAAGTTTGCGGATGTTTTTCTCGTCAACATGTGCGAGTCCTTTATCGCTTCGTTTGTTTCGTGTGGTCTTGCCGGTATCGCGAGCATTAAAATGATCTTGGCCTGTGGAACGCTTGATCAATTTTTTCCGTCCGGTCACTTTGAATCGTTTGGCTGTGGCTTTGTGAGTTTTTTGTCGCATAAAAGAATGTTAGTGTCGGAGCATGATGGCGCCGAGTCGGCCGCCTTCGCGCTGAATATCATCTTCGAGTTTCACCGGGAACGGAACGCTTTTCACGAAGTTGTAAATAATTTTTTTGGCAAGATCAATGTGCGCTTGTTCACGGCCGCGGAGCAACATGTCAATTTTCACCTTGTCGCCGTTTTCCAAAAATTTAGTGGCTTGTGCCGTGCGCACCTCGATGTCGTGCTTGCTCATCTTGAGCGTGAGACGAATGCCTTTCGTCTCCACGGTTTTTTGCCGTGCGCGCTGTTTGCGTTCGAGTTTGTCTTGCTGATATTTGAACTGGCCAAAGTCCACGGTTTTCACAACCGGGGGGTTGGCAAGCGGAGACACTTCCACAAGGTCAAGGCCTTTTTCGCGAGCGCGTGCAAATGCGTCGCGCAAGGGCATCACATCCGCGCTTCCGGCTTCTTCATCCACTAAACGGACAGGGTCAGCAAAAATGCGTTCGTTCACGCGGTATTGTTTTTCTTTGATCTTCGGTTTGGACCGATGGATTCGTCGTCTGCGAATGGGAGTGATACTAAAGAGTTGGAGAAGAATGTTGCTTTTTTGGATGCAGTGCGCGGCAACAAAGCAATGCGCCAAAAAGAAACATTCTTGTCTGGTGGAGATGGTGGGAGTTGCACCCACGTCTAAGCGCCATGAACACCGCACACTACGAGCGTAGAATGTTTATGTTGGTCAGCATGCGGAATCGAAACATTCAAAAATACCGTATGCTCGAGCTTCAAATGGTCAGCGCGCGTTGAAGCGGACGCGTGCTCATGTCTCATGGGTTGGCACCCGTTTCATTCTATGAGACCTCGAATGGACGGATGGCTGCGGGGTTTAAGCCGCAACAGGAGCGAAGGCGAAAGATTGCGCCAATGCGCGAACTCCGCTCTTCACTTTTGATACAAAGTTTGCACTTCGTATGTGAATGGGGGTTTAACGAGTCTTCCATTCATCCTCGGCTCGCGTGGGTTGTCAATGATCGCTTATCGATGCTAGGCATCCCCGGAATCATTTCAATGGCGGTATCTTCGCGTATCCTAAGCCCGTCCCCCAGCGGGACCCGTCAGATGGGCCCCTGTCACTCTTCTCTCGGTGGTCGAAGAGTAACACCTTTCCCATCTGCCACCCGCTGGATCCAGGCTTATACGTTCCTGCCCGTCGTATACTCAACATCCAAAATGATTCCGTGGTTGTCTAGCGCATCTGAGTTTTTAAGTGGCGGCGAATATCACGGTCAATTTCGCGTTTTTTGATGACCGCCCGCTTATCGTGTTTCTTTTTGCCGCGCACAAGCGCAACCTCGACCTTGATAAGCCGCGCCTTAGTATACACGTTTAGGGGCAGGATTGTCAAGCCCTTCTCATTCAGCTTGCCGACGAGTGAGTGAAGCTCCTGTTTGCGCACCAAGAGCTTGCGGGTGTGGCTTGGGTCGTAGTTTCGCTGCACCGTTGCTGCTGGTTCGTACGCCGAAATATGGGCACCTTTGAGCCACAGTTCACCCTTTTCAAGCGAGATGTAGCTGCCTTTCAGATTCATGCGTTTCATGCGCACCGATTTCACCTCTGGCCCGGTCAACACAATACCCGCTTCCCAGGTATCGAGGATGTCAAAGCTATTTTGGATTCCTTTAGAGATGGCTAAGATGGACATGAGCACATTGTAGCGGGATGTGGCTCGTCCGTCTAGGGCAGTTGACGGCTCGGAGCGCGAAGACCCGTTCTGGCTCGGAGCGCGAAAGGTCTATTTCGCGCCGACTCAGACTTTCAGAATTTTGATTTATCTTTCAGAATTCAGTATAATCTCTAGTATGAAGCAGGAATTGTCTGCGGTTATTTCAGATACCATCAAAGAGTTTCTCCTCGAAAAGGAACGCAAAGATGTTGCGGTTCCGAAATTTGACGTGGATGTTCCGCAAAATGAAAAGCATGGCGACTATGCGACCAACGTCGCGTTTTTGCTTGCGCCGAAACTTGGCGGCGCGCCCATGGAGGTGGCCGAACAACTCGTGGAACGATTCCGCCGCGAGCAGTATGCAAAGTATATCAAAAAGGTGGACGCTGCTCCGCCGGGATTTATCAATTTCCGGCTGTCCAACACCGTGCTCGAAGAAGGTATTCGGTATATTTTGGATAAAGGCGACCTGTTCGGAACGTCGCCAGCGGGTCGCAAACGAAAAGTGAATGTCGAGTTCATCTCCGCCAATCCCACGGGCCCGTTGCATCTTGGCAACGGACGCGGCGCATTTTTGGGGGATGTGCTGGCGAATGTCCTTGCAGCGAGCGGCTACACGGTGACGCGCGAATACTATATCAATGATCAAGGCAATCAAATAGACATGCTCGGCGACTCGGTCACGCGGCGCTACTTGCAACTCCAAGGCTTGAATGTTCCGTATCCCGAAGAGTGCTACCAAGGCGACTACATCAAAACCATTGCCTCCGGGCTTCGATTGCGCAATTACAAACTCACCGAGCAAAGCAAGATGGAAAAAATCCGCGAACGAGTAAAAGAGTTGGCGCTCACCAAAATGCTCGACGACATTCGTCGGCTCGTCGAAAAGAAGTTGAAAATCAAAATGGATGTGTGGTTTTCGGAACGTCAGATGTATGAGAGTGGGGAAGTGGACGAGCTGTTGCAGTATGTAAAGAAGAGCGAATTGTTGTACAAGAGCGAAGGCGCGTGGTGGATGCGCACGTCCCGATTCGGAGATGACAAAGATCGCGTACTTATTAAAGATGACGGCAGTCCAACCTATTTTCTCTCCGACATCGTGTATCTCTACGACAAACTGCTCAAGCGAAAATTCCGGCGCGCGATTATTTTGCTCGGCGCAGATCATCACGGGTATATCAATCGGCTGCATGCAGTAGAAGAAGCGCTCACGAACGAAAAGGGTCGGCTAAACATCGTGATCATGCAGCTTGTGCGGTTGATTGAAGCGGGGATTGAGATTCGCATGTCCAAACGAAAGGGCAAGTTTGTGACGCTCGAAGATGTTATTGACGACGTCGGATTGGATGTGACGCGATTTTTCTTTTTGATGCACGCGCCTGGCACGCACATGGATTTTGATTTGTCGCTGGCTCGCGATCGATCTGAGAAAAACCCTGTGTACTACGTTCAATATGCGCACGCGCGGATCGCAAATATCTTGCAGCAGCCAGAAGTGAAAGCAGTGATTGGAGTGAAATTTTCTCGCGGTGTGCAGATTACCGAAGATGCCGAACGTGCGCTCGTCTTTGAATTGTTGAAGTATCCGGATCTTGTGCAAGAAGTGGCAGGGTCGTATGAAGTGCAGCGCCTGCCGTTTTACGCTATGGACATTGCGCGCACGTTTCATACCTTCTATGCGCAATGCCGTGTGATTGATCAAGGGAAGATTCACGAGAGCCGAGTGGCGATTGTGCAGGCGACAAAGATTGTGTTAGCGAATATCTTAAAGCTCATGGGAGTGACTGCGCCCACGAGGCTGTGAGTATGAAAATTGGAATTGACTGTCGAACGATTCTGGATCCACGTGCCGGCGAAGGCGCGGGCGTTGGGCATTACACGTCTTTGCTCGTCACGTATCTCCTGCAAGCTGACCGCGACATCCGTCGTGGTCATCCTGAGTCCGCCAAAGGCGGACGAAGGATCTCCTACAACAGCTATGTTCTCTTTTTTGATCCGCATGCGTCAGACACGAAAAGTTTCGCGCGCAAAAATGTGAAAATCGTTCTGTTCCCCGAAGAGAAACGCCACATCCCGTTTTGGCATTCGCATTTTGTAACCGCACGAACGATTGCGCGAGAAAAGGTGGATCTGTTTCATGGGCCAGCAAATACTCTCCCGTATTGCTACGCGGGCAAAAGTGTGGTCACGGTGCACGATCTTTCGATCTACGCTCATCCGGAATGGTTCCCTAATGGTCAATGGTTTACCAAAAATGTGGTTGTACCGCGGTCGCTTCGAGCCGCAAAACACATTATTGCGGTGTCACGAGCAACCAAGCAGGAGATCATGAATCGATTTACGATAGCATCGGGTCACATCACGGTGATTCCTGAAGGAGTGGCACTGCATAAACAACCGATGAAAAGAGGAGCGCGGCGCGAATCCGAACACGATTTCCGTGAGCGGTTAAAACTCGGCGATCGATACATTCTTTTTCTCTCGACACTCGAACCTCGGAAAAATATCGAGCGGTTGATCGACGCCTTTGATCTTGTGCACAAAGACCGGCGGTTCAGCGATGTGCAACTCGTGTTGGCCGGAGCGCGCGGATGGAAAGATGAACCAATCTTGAAAAAAGTGATTCATGCAAAAGCCGGTCCACACATTCGCTATGTCGGCTACGTTGACCACAACGACAAAATCGACCTCTTCAAATACGCGGAGGTGTTTGCGTTTCCGAGTCTTGATGAAGGATTTGGGTTGCCCGCGCTCGAAGCCATGGCGCTTGGCGTTCCTGTTGTTGCAGGGAGTGCTGGCGCGCTCCCCGAACTTGTGGGTCGATCCGGCATTCTCGTGAATCCGCAAAAAACAAAAGAGATTGCTGGCGCGCTCCAAAAAGTTCTTGCAAGCCCCGCACTTCAACGCGAACTTTCAGGTAAAGGCAAACGCCGCGCGGCCGCATTCACCTGGGAGAAAACAGCAAAGAAAACATTGGCGGTGTATACAAGCGTTGTATGATGCTTTCCGTAAAAGTCATTCCGAATGCCGCGACTACTGAAATTGTTGGGTATGTTGGAGACGTGATCAAGATTCGTGTTCAAGCTCCGGCGGAGAAAGGAAAAGCCAATGCCGAGCTTGTGTCATTTCTTGCCGAGAGGCTTGGTGTGCCGAAAACCGCAGTCGAGATTGTGCGCGGGGCGGGTTCATCACGAAAACTCATCCGCATTTCCGGAGTTGACGCGACGGCTCTTCCCTTGGTATAGTTCACTTTATTCTATGGAACATCGTGTTTCCGTCTGGGCATTGATTCAAAATGCTGAAGGCAACTATCTTTTTACACGCCGTCATCCGGGTGATGACTTCGGTGGATGTTGGGATATCCCCGGCGGGAGAATGCAGGAGGGAGAGCAGCCCATTGAAACCGTTTTGCGGGAAGTCCGCGAAGAGGTTAGCTTGCGTCTTGCCCATGGCAAACTCTTGACGGCAGTTTCCGAACAAGGGCATCACGATACGTGGGTCACATTTCTTCTCTATGCCTTTCAGTTTTTTGGGGATCCAAACGATGTTCACCTTGACGACGACCATACCGACTATCGCTGGCTTACAGTCCAAGAGGCGCGGCGTGAATGTGAATTCGCCTCTGCGGCAAAAAAACTTATTGATCAACTTGTAAATGAAGGCTATGTCTAGATCATTTTCGAATCGTCCAAATTTTCCGGAAGAAGAAGAAAAGTTGGTCGCGAAGTGGAAAGCGAACAAGACATTTGAGAAGTCGGTCGAGATGCGGCCGGCGTCGCGCGCGTATTCGTTTTACGATGGTCCGCCGTTTGCTACCGGCTTGCCGCATTACGGACATATCGTTGCCTCGCTTATGAAAGACATGGTGCCACGGTTTTGGACAATGCGCGGGCGCCGAGTTGAGCGTCGTTGGGGATGGGATTGTCATGGTCTCCCTATTGAAAACATTGTCGAGGCAGATCTCAATCTCAAGCACAAAAAAGATATTGAGACGTTGGGCATCGCCAAGTTCAATGAAGCGTGCGAATCCAAAGTGCTCATGTACGCCGAAGAGTGGAAAAAAACCATCGCACGACTTGGCCGCTGGGTGGATATGGAAAGTGACTACAAAACCATGGATCTCTCGTACATGGAATCGCTGTGGTGGGTGTTCCGCACATTGTGGGATCATGGGATGATTTATGAAGGTAAAAAGGCGATGCACATTTGCCCGCGCTGCGAAACTCCACTCTCCAATTTTGAAGTGACGCAAGGATATAAAGATGTCGAGGATACGTCAGTCATTTGGAAGTTCCCGCTGGTGAGTGATCCAAAGACCTCGCTCGTTGCCTGGACAACCACTCCGTGGAGTACGCCGAGTACCATGGGCTTGGCTGTTGGGCCAAAGCTGACCTACGTGAAAGTTCAGGTCGGCGATGAGTTTTTGATTTTCGCCAAAGAGCGTCTTGAATTTGTGCTGAAAGACGCCGAGAACTACGGCGTTGTCGAAGAGATGAAGGGCGCAAAACTCGTCGGGCTCGAGTACGAACACATCTTGCCATGGTACAAAGATCTCCCCGAAGTCAAGAACAATCCCAAGGTCTACAAAGTCTACGGCGAAAGGTATGTGGATGTGAATGAAGGAACCGGCATTGTCACGATCAACGGTGCGTATGGTGAAATTGACTATCAAGCCGCCATGAAAAATGGATTGCCACTTATGATGGATGTGGACATGGGCGGAAAATTCACTGCCGCTGCCGGTCCGTATGAAGGGATGTATGTGAAAGATGCCGAAAAAAAATTGATCGCGGATGTGACTGCGCGCGGCCGCGTGTGGAGAGCAGAACTCTTTCACCACAGTTACCCACATTGCTGGCGTTGCGAAACCCCGCTTTTGAATTACACCACCTCCTCTTGGTTTGTACGCGTGACCAAACTGAAACGCGAACTCTTGAAAAACAACCGCAAAATCCGGTGGGTGCCAGAACACATGAAACAGGGGAGATTCGGCAAGTGGCTTGAAGAAGCAAAAGATTGGGCTGTGTCGCGCAGCCGCTACTGGGGCACGCCGCTTCCGGTCTGGCGCAATGTGGATGATGCAAAAGACGTGTTGTGCGTGGGCAGCGTCGAAGAACTGAAACTCCTTTCCGGCACGCGCGTCACTGATCTACACAAACATATTGTGGATGAAATCACGATCACGAAAGACGGCAAAACGTACAAACGCATTCCCGAGGTTTTGGATTGCTGGTTTGAATCGGGCGCTATGCCGTATGCGCAGATGCACTATCCTTTTGAAAATCAAGAGAAATTTGCGTCGAGTTTCCCTGCCGAATTTATTGCTGAAGGGCAAGATCAAACCCGCGGATGGTTTTATACGCTTCACGTTTTGGCAACAGCGCTCACGTCTGGAGAAAATCCTCCCGTGCCCGTCAAACGTTCAACTCCCGCATTTAAGAATGTGATCGTGAATGGAATTGTGTTGGCCGAAGACGGCAAAAAGATGGCAAAGCGATTGCAGAATTATCCCGAGCCCGATCTCATGTTTGCAAAGTACGGAGCAGACAGCGTGCGGTATTACTTAGCCACAAGCCCAGTGATGCACGCCGAGAATTTGAATTTTTCTGAAAAGGGCGTGGCTGATGTGTTTCGCCGAACCGTGCTCACGCTCTGGAATGTTGTCTCTTTCTATACACTCTATGACGACGGCAAAAAACACAAAGTTCCAAAAGATCCGTCTCATGTTTTGGATCAGTGGATTCTTGCCAAGTTGAATCAGCTCATCTCCGATATCACCGATGGATATACATCCTATGATTTAAATAAAGCGTCGCGGCCCATCGATGAATTTGTGCAAGAGCTTTCCACGTGGTACGTGCGCCGCAGCCGTGAACGTTTCAAGCAAGAGGGAAGTGATCGTGATCACGCACGCGCGACTCTTGGGCATGTGTTGCTCACCCTTTCAAAACTTATGGCACCGGTGATGCCGTTCATGGCCGAGATGATCTACGAGGCCGTTGGCGGTAAAAGCGAATCAGTCCATCTTGAAAACTGGCCCAAAGCAAAAAAGCAATCACCGAATGAGCAGACTATTCTTGAGACAATGGCAAGAACACAAGACTATGTTGAAGCGGCGCATGCGTCGCGCAAAGAAAAAGGGGTGAAGGTGCGCCAACCCTTGCTTGGATTGACCATTCCGAACGCAGTTGACGACGCCTATGTTCAGATCATCAAAGAGGAGGTCAATGTAAAGGGCGTAACTGTGGATCCAAAAGCACCGATCTCGCTCGACCTGACGATGACTCCTGAACTTGAAGAAGAGGGGCTTGTGCGCGAAATGATCCGCTCAGTCAATACGTTACGTAAAAAAGCAGGCCTCACTCTTGACGACCGGATTGAACTGGTGTATTCTGTTGCGTCTGGTGATCCTCAAGTTTTTGAACGCCACAAAGATTCCATTCTTTCAGCAACCCTTGCAACGTCTCTTGTGCCGGGACGGCCAGAGACGGAAACCTATCACTCTAACGTGAGGCACGGCGCCACAACGGCGCACGTTGGCTTCACCATATTGGGAGGTGGTGATGGGCCAACCGGCCCCTAAACGTCAAGCTGAGGTTATTCCTCTGCCCCTTCCAGCCGATGAAGGCGAACGCCCAGCTCCGAAGCTGAAAATCGTTCGCCGGACGCGGCGAGTTCGGGAGTGCTACGACACGTTCGTGTATGTCCCGGGCTTTGGCCTTCTGTTCTCTTGTGAGGTGTGCGGCACATACCGCGTGCCATTTCACCTCATCGAGGAGTTCATGGAGGCCTTGAGCTTCCGGGATGTGCTACGGTCTATCGCGGCACGTTGAGGGTCGACCTCGAAGGGTTGCTTCCGCGCACGGTGTGCCCTCGGCACCGTGCGCCCCTTCCTTTTGGGAAAAGTTCGCGGTACAATACCAGGCATGGCCGCAACATTCCAAACAAACGCTATCGTCCTCAAACGCAAAGACTTCCGAGAAAAAGATCGGCTCGTCACGTTTTTCACCGAGGAGTACGGCAAGATCCAAGCGCAGGCGATCAGCGTGAAAAAGTTTCACAGCAAACTTGCAGGCCATCTTGAGCCGTTTTTGCATACGCGCATCATGATTGCGAACGGTCGCCGCATCGACAAAATCGCGGGCAGTGTGACGATTCACGCCTTTCGCCATCTTCGCACGTCAGCGATCGGCGTCACTCTTGCAAGTCACCTTGTCGAAATGATAGACGTGTTCACGCGCGATCACGTCTCTGATCCATTCACCTTTGCGCTTCTTCGCGATACACTTGCCGCATACGACACGCTCCTTACCGAAGAACCAAAATCTCGCCGAAAACTCACGCTGCTCTTCGACCGCTTCCTCTTGCACTTTGTCGGCGCGCAAGGATTTCGCTTGCACCCGAATCGCTGTTCGACGTGCGGTGAACAGCTCGGCGAGGAAGCGACTTTCTCGCCATCGAACGGCATGATGTGTACCCGCCACCCGACGACATTCGATGCTACTCCCATGCTCGCGCGCGACCGCGAAATTTTGGAGCGCATTGAAAGCGCGTCTCCAGCAGGCTCGCTCGCCATCCCGCTCGAAGAGGACGAGCACCGAAAACTTCACCGATGGCTCACGTCGTTTGTCACGTATCATTTTGAACGGCGGCTGCGCACCGAACCATTTGTGCGCAGGGTCTTTGTCTGAATGGGAGCTTGGTGTATAATAGAGATATGCCACTCCCCACGTTCAAAAGGATTCCTGTGCGTAAAGTTGTTGTTGCGCCGGTCGAGAACAAAAGAACCGATCAGGATCTTCATCATATTTATCATGATCCCGAAGGTGCGAAGTCCGATATGACGCGCTTGGAGAGACGAAAGCCGAAAAAGGGTCGCGTGTTTGCGCTTGTCGTATTCATCCTCCTTCTTCTTGCCGGCGTTGCATGGGCAGGATTTTTTTTCTTTGGAGCGGCAAAAGAAACGCGAGGGTCAAGCGTGAAGCTTGAATTCTCCGCGCCGCGAGCAGCAGCAAGCGGGGAAGAGGTTGAATTTGATGTCGTCTACACGAATACCGATACTGTCCCTCTGCAAGATTTGGAAATGACGATGCAGTATCCGGATGGATTCCGATTCACGCGATCAGAGCCAAAAGCTGTGAATGAGTTTGGAACCGTATGGTCGCTGCCGAAAGTGTTGGCAGGCGGAACCGCGCGCGTCAAAGTGACAGGCCAAATTTTCGGCGAGGTGAACAGCTCCAAAACATTCGACGCGCAGATCTCGTATCAGCCGTCGAATTTTAGTTCAACGTTTTCCGAAAAAGCGTCGCATTCGATGTTGATTGATCGTTCTATTATTACGCTCGCCATGAATGCTCCGACGCGCATTGTGAGCGACCAAGATTTTACCTATTCGGTTGATCTTGTGAACACGTCAACCGCAGCTCTTGAGGATATTCGTCTCATGACCATTGTTCCGCAAGACTTTACGTTCAGCTCCACCGAGCCTGCGCGCACGAATACCGAGCGGCACTACTGGGATGTTGAGCGGTTGGCGCCGAGCGAAAAGAAAACGATCAAAGTGCACGGCAAGCTTTCGGCTGGTTCCGGCGAGACGCGCGAGTTCCGTTTCCAGATCGGGATTGTAGATGCCTCAGGCAATTTCACGATGCAAACCGAATCCCGAGCCATTATTTTTGTGGTCAAGCCCGAACTGAATTTGCAGCTTTCGTTCAATGCAAGCACAAACGAACAGGCTGTTGCGCTTGGCCAAGAGCTCTCGTATGAGTTGGCGTATGAAAACGCATCTGACCTTCAACTGTTTGATGTGGCGCTTGAACTGGAGTTTGAATCCGAACCCGCCCTTCTTGATTTTGATTCGTTCAACGATGAACACGAAGCGGAAGTCGAGAAAGGAAAAGTGACATGGACAAAAGAAGAAGTGCCAGAATTTGCCGAGTTGAAGCCAAACGACAGCGGCACGTTAGAGTTTTCGATCAAGGTCAAAGATGCTTTTTCTCCGGCGAAGGACGAGGATACGAATGTCAAAATGTCTACGCTCGCGCGAGTGAAATCGCTTGTCTTGAAAGATGTGGGAGAGGGGGAGTTTGAAGTCAAAAGCGAGAGCAACACGGTAACCGCAAAGCTTATCACTCGAAGCGATGTGCAAGCCGAAGCGCGCTACTATGACGACGAAATGGAAACGGTTGGCTCTGGCCCGCTGCCTCCTGAAGTCGGCAAAACAACAACGTATCGCGTCTATTGGTATGTTTCAAATACGACGAATGATGTTGAGGATGCCGTTGTGCAGGCGCGGTTGCCAGAAAATACACTGTATGGCGGGCGAGGGAGTGTCACCACTGGTTCTGCGCTGACGTTTGATCCTGAAACACGTGTGGTCACATGGAAAGTCGGTCGCGTTCCTTCGCTCACGGGTACGGTGTTTTCAAATGCGATTGCAAGTTTTGACGTGAGTGTGACGCCGCTCGAATCTGATCTTGGATCGCGTTTGCTTTTGATCGAAGAAACAACACTCGTTGCGAAAGATACCTTTACCGACACAACGGTGAATAATAAGTTCGGACGCGTCACATCGGATCTTGAAAATGATCCGGGAGGAGCGGGTAAGGGGGAAGTTGTGGAACCGAGTAGCGAGGGCGACGAACCTGCGCAGTAATTGTATTCATGTCTTTCACGATTCATACAACACGGGGGCTTGCGCGGCGAGGAACACTGAAGACGTCTCATGGCAAAATCGAGACGCCGTTTTTTATGGCCGTAGCGACCAAAGGGAGCGTGAAAGCGGTGACACCCAGTGAACTTCACGAACTCGGTACACAAATTGTTCTCTCGAATACATATCACTTGGTGCTGCGGCCCGGAATGTCTGTCATAAGAAAAGCAGGAGGCTTGCATCGGTTTATGAAGTGGGATGGGCCAATCCTCACCGACAGTGGCGGGTATCAAGTCTTTAGTCTTGCCAAGTTTCGAAAGATCACCGACCGCGGAGTTGTTTTTCGATCGCACGTTGACGGATCGCGACACGAGCTCACTCCTGAATCGTCGATTCACATTCAAGAGGCGATTGGCTCTGACATTATGATGGTTCTTGATGATGTGCGTGCGCACGATGTGCCGCGCTCAGTTGTGCGAGAGGCGGTGGAACGGACAACCGCATGGGCAGCGCGATCAGTGAAAGCAAAACGCTCGCGAACAGCAAAAGTGTTCAGCATTGTTCAAGGTGGAATTCACAGAGATATGCGCCAGACCAGCGCGAAGCAGATTACGAAAATCGCGTGCGATGGATATGCGATCGGCGGGCTTGCGGTCGGTGAAACGGAGAAAGACATGTACGCGATGACCAAACTCACGACTGCGCTCCTCCCAAAAAACAAACCGCGATATTTTATGGGTGGCGCTCGGCCATATCAAATTGTGGAGCTTGTGAAAAGGGGAGTCGATATGTTTGATTGCGTCATCCCAACCCGAAATGCGCGGCATGGCAAGCTCTATGTGTGGAAGAAAAAACCTCACACGCTTTCCGCATTTGGTAGAACGTTTTTCGCGGAGATGAACATCAGAAGTGCAACGTATGCGAAAGATATGCGGCCTGTGGATGCATCGTGCGCGTGCATGACATGCACCACATTTTCGCGCGCCTATCTGCGTCATCTCTTTGCCGCGGAAGAGCCCCTCGCTTTACGTCTCGCCACCATTCACAACCTCGCTTTCTATCTTGAGTTGATGTCCAGAATTCAAAAAAGCATATAAAAAAAGAAACGCCCAGAAATTTTTCCTGTCGCAAGACTCTCGCTCCGCTGGAGCGCCAGGAGAAAATTCCTGTGCGTTTCTTTTTTTATTCCATTTTTGTAGCTTGACTTTTTGTGTAGTTATGCTATAATAGTATATGTAAAGGCTGCAAAAAGAGCAGCCTTTGATCAAAAACAAAGACAAATTCAAAAATACATGTCAACGCACGCTCTGCCGCGCACTTTTGTTGGTATACCCCGACATCTCCTAAGTGGTGGAGCGATTATTGTTGGAAGCATCGGAATGGTGCTTCTTTTTGGTTTTGTGTCGTATGCCTCTCTGAATAGTGACAATTTTTATCGCAACACCGTTCTCGGAAGCGTGGATATTGGAGGAACGAATTACGCTGAGGCCCGAACAGAAGTCGCCGCGGCCATTGCGGACTATGAGAAAAATATCTCTCTTCACGATTCGACGAATGTCTATCGCCCCTCGTTTCACGATCTTGGGGTGACCATTGATCTCGATCACAGTCTTCGTCGAGCATGGGAGGTTGGTCATGCCGGGTCGGTCACCACGCGCGTTGCCGATATGACGAATAGCGTTGTGAGCGCCGAAAATCTTCCGCTGGTGTTTGAAGTGGATACGGATGTCATGTATGAAACGATGTTTCAGATGGCTGAGGAGTTAAACGTGCCGATGAAAAATGCGGCCATCGAAATTGCAGAAGGCCGCGCGCGCGTCATCCATCCGCAAACTGGGCGACGCGTCGATATTGTTTCCCTCGAACAAGCGATCCGAGATTCGATCTCGTATCTCCGACCGATTGAAGTCGAAGTTCCGTTCGTCGAAACGCCTCCCGTCATTTTCACCGAGGATCTTGCGGTTCCCTTGCAACGTACAAACGTCGCTCTCTCAAGAGCGATCACCATGACCCACGACAGTCACTCGTATGAGGCGACTCCGCCGATGATTGGAGAATGGATGAGCTATTCTGAAATTCCGCATCCAACGAATCGCGAAAGAAAAACGCTTGAGCTTGGTCTGAACGAAGAAGCAGTGATGCGATATTTCGATTCGATTGCAGGAGATGTTGAGGCCGAAGGAAAAACGCGAAAGGTGATTCCGGCCGTGTATCGCGATGAGCTTGAATCCGGCGAGCCCACGCTACTTATCGCGACACAACAGAACATTGAGGCACTCGAAAAGATCCTCCTGAGCCAAGATTCTCGCACCATGGAAATTGTGACCGAGCACCAACTCCCACATGAAGAAATACTCACACCACCTGCGCCGCCAACACGAGAGGGGAAAGCTATTAGTGTGGATATTGCAAAACAAATTGCGTACGCATGGCTTGATGGTGAGTTGCAGTATTTTGCCAAAGTTTCTTCAGGAAAGGGCGGCCACAAAACTCCAACAGGAAGCTTTAAGGTCTACAACAAGAGCCGAGATCAAAAAATGAGCGGAGCAGATTTTTATCTTCCGCACATTCCGTACATTTTGTGGTATAATGGAGACTACTCCCTCCATGGAACATATTGGCATAACAATTTCGGCACACCCATGAGTCACGGCTGTTCAAATCTTTCTATCCTCGATGCAAAATGGTTTTTTGAATTTGCGGAGATTGGAACTCCAGTCATTATTTTTGAAAGTTAACGTATTTTTCATACTCTATGTCACACCATTTTCGATTACGAAAACCAAGTGAGGTCAGTGTGCTGACAAACAAGAAAGTAGAACTCGCACAAAAAGTGATCCACGCAGTAAGTGTGCTGTCGATTTTTGCAGCCTCTGCCATTGTGGGAATTGGTTTTTATGAAGCTTCGCGCTATCCGTATTTAAAAGATACGCAAGAAAATTTGTTTAAGCCTGTGGAACGACCAGAAACGGCCACAACAGACAAATTCGGCGGGTATAAAGAAGTCACAAGCCAGGCCACAGGGTACTGGTATTTCACAACGGTGAACGAGAAAAATACGCTCATTGATCCGTTGGGCAATGCGTTCGCAATGATTGGCGTGAATAAAGCCCGCCGCGTTGGCTACGACGATGCCGCGTACCGCTCGCAGTATAAAGGCCGCAACAGCCAATGGGCCAAGGACACATCCCTGTTTCTGGCGTCTCTTGGCATGAATGTCATCGGCGATCGATCAGAACACACGGAATTTCAAAAACCGTTTGTTCAACAGACTCCCTATTTCGTGCTTGGAGATTTTTTATCACCTGAAGCTCCTCGCGAGGACACCGAATGGCCCGATCCATGGTCGGCGAGTTTTCAACAAAAAGCGATCAATGTGGCAAGGAGCATCGCGCGATTATACGGTGACGACCCGTATTTCATTGGTGTGAAAGTCTCGAACGAGTCGAACATCAATTTGCGAGTTATGGACGGCAGCGAAAATCCGTGGGCAGATTGGTGGCATGTGCTCATTGATCCGCAGTATGAGCACACGGACGCGCAAGCCAAATGGGAGGAGTTGATGGCGCTCCGCTACAATAATGACATTTCGGCG